>CAYZJP010000035.1:0-25918 GCA_964478755.1 uncultured Klebsiella sp. | reverse complement strand
GCTGGCACTCTGCGTGGATCCCACGGAACCGCTGGGCAGTGCGGGGGCCGTCACAGCTCCGCTCGCGAGTTTCGGCGAGGTGATGGGTCCGTCCGACACCGTGCTCGCGACGAGCGCGTAGCCGACGGCGGCGATGCGCTGGTCAGGTGAGAGCTGCTGGTAGCCCGTGCCGTCGCTGAACCACACACGCAGGCGCACATCAGAGTTCACGAAGACGCTCGCCGGGATTGCGACGGTCATTCCGCTGACGGTCGTGTCGCCGAGCAACACGGAGTAAAGACCCTTGCTCACGGTGAGCGAGACGCCGGTGGTCGGCTGGCCGCTGGCAGTGCCGTCATTGGCCCAGTAATTCGCGGTGCCGGCGGTGTTGACGAGCGCGAACTTGAACAGCCCGGTGGCGTCGTAGTTCGTGCCGCCGACAGTAATCCGGCCCTGGTAGTTGATGATCTGGGGCACCTGCGCGGACGCGGCGAACGCGGCGAACAGGCCGAGGATGAGGAGGAGTTTTTTCATAGGATTATCTTTCAGCCACAGATGGACACAGATGGAACACAGATGAAACACGAGATGAGACTCCATCGAACCAACCGGTTGCGGGCCGGCCTCTACCGCATCCCATCTGTGCAAATCTGTGTTCATCTGTGGCCGAGATTGTTTCAGAGCTTCGAGAGCTGGGCTTTGGCGGTCACGTTTTCCGGGTCGAGGGTGACGACGTCGTTGAAGAGTCGCTTGGCCTCGGCCTTGTTCTCCTTGGCAAGCTTGATGAGCGCGAGCTCGGTGAGCAACGAGATGTCCGTCGGATAGAGCACGAGCATCCCGTTGAGGATGGCTTCGGCAGCGTCGAACTTCTTCTGGAGGCGAGAGACGTAGGCGAGGCGGAGGTTCGCCGTGTAGTTCGCCGGGTCAGCGCGGAGGACTTGCTTCACGATCAGCTCCACGTCCTCCCACTTTTCCTGAGCGACGAGCGGAAGGGTGTGGCCGAGCTTGGCCTCGATGGAGTCGGGCGCGGCCTTGACGGCGGCCTGGTAGTGCGTGCGCGCGGTGGCGAAGCTGCCCGTGAGATAGTTCAGCCAGCCGAGGCGCAGGTTCACCGTGTAAGCCTGTGGATACGCCGTGATGACGGGCGCGAGGGCCTTGATGGCGTCGCTGTAGTTCTGCGCCTTCTCGTAGCGGTAAGACTTGTGGTAGGCCTCGCGAATCTCCGTGTCGGTCGGCGCTGCGGCGCGGAGGCCAAGGCAAAAGGCAAAAGAAAAAAGGCAAACGGAGAGTCGTCGTGCGACGTGGATCACGAGGTTCGGTTGTGTCTTCATAGTTGGGTTCAGAATGTCACGCCCAGCAGGGCGATGAAAGTGTGCGCTGCGGCGGTCGTGGTGCTGGCGAGTTCGCGAAACTCTTCACGGTTGAAACGGAAGCCGACGTTCGCGCGATCGGAGAGCGTCAGCTTCACCTCGGCACCGCAACCGGCCGTATGCTTCTCCGGCAGGTTGAAAATCGTCGCGCCATCACCGCGCGCCGCGAAGACTTGGCGGCCGGTCCAACCGAACGCGGCGAAAGTCCAAGGCTGCCAGTAGAGCGAGACACGCTCCTCGACGGAGAAGAAATTGCGCAGGGCGAAGCCAACGTCCTCGCCGAGATGAATCCAGTAGCCGCGCGTGTCGGCTCGCAGCGTCCAGTCGGAACCGGTGGCGAGGACGCAGCCGAACTTCGGTGCAAGCTGCACGACATCGAGGCCGGTGCCGAAGTCCTCGTAGCGCGTGAAGAAACCATCGAGGCCCGCGCCCCACTTCGCCGAGCCGAGCCACTCCGCACCGGCGAACGCACCCCAGCCGCCGTCGGTCGTAGCGTCTCCATTCGCAAGCAAGTGGCCGCCGCCGCGAAGACGCCAGTTTGCGATGCTGAAGTTGTCGTAGGCGGCGGTGACATCGAGCTGCTTCAGCTTCGGCAGACCGACGCGGCTCACCTCGATGAAGTCGAAGGCTGTTTCAAACGCGTGAGACTTGCCGACGCCGAGCCACGTCGCGAGACCCCAGAGCTTCGCGGAGTCCTTCACCTGAGTCCCTTGGTAATCAATCACTCCGCCGTAGAACGTCGCGTCGAGGCGCATCGGCGTGTCGCCGACGCGGAAGCCAAGGCCACGCGTGAAGCCGGGACTCGTGGGCGCGGTGACGGTGGCGAGATCGCGGAAGAGCAGCGGGTCCGCGAGCGCGGCAAACGCAGCGTCATTATCGGGGTCGAGCATCTCGGCTTGGCCGAGATAATAGCGAGCGGCGGGGAGTTGTTGCTGTGCGCGCTTCACAAGCCCGCGCTCGGTGAGCAGGCCGGAGTCGCTCGGGTATTGATCGAGAGCGCGGGCGAGCACGCGGTCGGCGTCGCGGAGTTTGCCTTGCAAGCGCAAGGCGGTCGCGAGGCGGAGCTGGGCGAGATAATGCGACTTGTTCTCGCGGAGAATTTCGCGGGCGAGGGATTCGGCGGTGGAGAATTGTTTGTCCGCAAGCAGCGGGAGAATGAGGCCAAGCCGCGCTTCGACGGAACGCGGGGCGAGAGTGAGTGCGGCGTGGTAGTGGGTGATGGAGTTCGCCGCGTCTCCCTTGAGGTAGTGCAGCCAGCCGAGACGAAGCGACCCGGTGTAATCACGCGGCGCGGAGGAGAGCGCGGCGATGGCTTGGGTGTAATTACCGGAGCGTTCGTGGCGGATCGAGTCGGTGAAGCTGCTGGAATCGGCGGCGTGAAGGCACAAAGTGATGCTCCAAAGAAACACGAGGACCCAAGATCCAAGACAGCAACGGTGATTCAGGGCGGTTTCGGTGCGTGGAAAGATTCGTTTGAACGCAGAGGCGCAGAGGGCGCAAAGATACGCAGAGAAGGAAGCCATTTTTTCCTCCGCGCTTCTCTGCGCCCTCTGCGTCTCTGCGTTGAAGAGAATCGCCTGGGCCTCCGACGCGACCGGCAAGTTCGGAACTTGGAGCTTCCCGTGTCCCGCCGTTGTTGACCGAAGCACGTTCACGGCGCGTCCCTCCTCGTCAGTTCCCAGCCTTTGTAGGCGATGCGGATCGGGGCTTTGTTGCGGTCGAATTCGGCGGACGCGGTTTCGCGCAGGCCAAGGAAGCGCGAGGTCAGCTCGGTCTCGACACGGTTTTCGCCAGCGAATCGCTGCGCGACCGTCACGTCCGCGAGCTTGTGCCGGAAGGAGCCGGCCACGCCCACGAGCGCGCCGCGCAGTCCACGCGCAACGAGACCGACAGGCACAAAATCGCGCCACGTCAAACCATCGCGGCACGCGAGCGGGAGCCGCGGCAGCGCGAGGAAGAACGCGCGCAGTCGCGGGTCTTTCCCGGTGAAACTGTAGCAGTAAAAAGTTCCCTCGTGCTTGCCAAATGCGAGCGTGGCCTCGCCAGCGTCGAAGTAAAACGTGCCGTCGATGGCCATCTTCACCTTGAAGCGCAGCTCACCGGCATCGCGGCCGTTGCGCTTCGCGGCGTAGGCGTATTCCTCGTCGAGGACGAAGTTCATCACGGCTTCGAGGCGCTTGTTGGGATAGAGTGCCTCGACGCGGCGGCCTTCGCGCGGCAGGTCGTTCGCGTGGAAGACGCCTTCCTCCGCGTAACTCACGAAGCTGAACGGCGCGCTCGCCGCGCCTGGCTCGGGCGCGAGCTGCGCCTGCACGTGGATGTGCGGCTGCGGTGAGTAGCCGGAGTTGCCGCAGAGGCCGAGCACCGCGCCGCGTTCGACCCAGTCACCGATTTTCACGCGGACGGACTTGGCTGCGAAGTGCGAAAGCTCGACGTGCCAGCCGCGCGGCTCGGCGATGACGACGAGGTTGCCCCAGTTGTTGAGCTTGTCGGGGTCGTTGATGGGGCTGTCGGGCAAGTCATCCACAACGGCGACGATGCGGCCACGCACGGGCGCGAGGACGGGTTTGTTGAAACAGAAATAATCTTCGAGCTTCGCGCCTGAGTTCGCGTGCGTCTTGCCGTCCTCGTCGGTGATGACGAAGTCGTAGGCGTAGCGCCACGCGCCTTGATGCGTCCACTTGCCGTCGAAGCCCTGATAGACCGTCCACTTGCCGGCGAAGGGTGGGATCAAGGTGCGTTCCGTGCCGGGATAGCGGCGGCGGTTGGCGAGAAAGTTGGCGAGGGTTTCCTCCGGCGTGATGCCGATGCGCAACGCGACCAGCGGGCTTCCGACCAGACCCAGCACGTAGATGAAACCCAGCGTGACCACCGCGAACGGCAGCGTGAAGGCAGGGATGCCGTAGTAGCTCCAGAAGCCCGCGATGGCATCCATCACGATGGTCGAGAGCGCGACCGCGACCGCCGCGAGCGCATAGCTGCGCAGCGACGGAACGAGGAACACGCCACCGAGCGCCATCGCGATGAGGAGGAAGTTGAAGTTCAGCGGATCGCCGAAAGCCTTGCCCGGCGAGCCGAGCATCCAGTAGCGCACGCTTGATCCGACGGCATAACCGAGTGCGGCAAGCAGGAAGAGAATGCGCGAGCGGGAGAGAATCAACGCCGCCAGCGCCGCGCCGGTGATGACGCTGGGCGTGAAGAGCAGCGAGCCGAAGGCCTTGAAAAAACCGGCGAGCCACGCGGGCAGCCCGAGGTCATCCGCGAGCCACGCGGGCATGTGCGATGTGGCGGCGTAGAGGTTGCCGTAACGCAGCGAGGCCATGTAGGCGAGCGAACTGACGACGACGAATGGCAGGCTCAGGAGCGGGAGCTTGAAGTAGAACGAGAAGACTTGCGCCAGCGCGACCGTGACGAGCAGCGTGAGCACGCCCGCCACGACGACGAAGAACAGCCCGAGCGGCGTGAGCTGGAAGAGGTGGCCGATGGAGAGGCCGACCAGCAGCGGGTTGCAGGTGTAGAAACCCGAGTCGAGGAAGACGCGACCCATGCCGATGAAGCGCGCGAAGCCGTAGGCCGAGAGCACGGCGAGAATCCCCGCCGCGCCGACGGGCGGATTCAACAGCGTGATGCCGAAGAGTAAAAAGCCCACGATGCCTCCTTGAAGGAAGAACACCTCCGCGTAGCTGCGGAAGACGGCGTGGGCGAGGGGCTTCATGCCGGAAGAATTGCCGCGAGAGGGCGCAGAGAGCGCAAAGAAAGCAGGCCGAAACGTTCAACTTCCAACTTCCAACTTCCAACGTTGAACGGGGAGCAGCCCGGACGCGAGTGAGCACCCGGAGCGCTTGTTGGACGTTGAACGTTGAACGTTGAACGTTGAACGTTTCCGGCCCTGTGCTCTTCTTGCCATTTCGGGGCCATGCTCATTTGCCGCTCTTCAATTCCAGATGCTTCGGCAAACGCTCGCGACGCTGGATGTCGGTGATGTCCTCGGCCTCGCGGATGATCTCCACCTCACCGTTCTCAGTGATGAGCACGACGTTCGGGCGATACTCGATGAACTGGAGCCACTGCGTGTTGTTGTAGGCGCCGACGGGTGAGAAGATGAGCCGCGTGCCGCGCTTGAGCGGCGGGAGCTGGATGCCTTCGTCAATCGCATCAATGTTCATGCACAGCGGGCCGTAGATGACGCTGGTCTCGTTGATGCCGCCGACTTCGCGGTCCAGCTCGACGTTGAACTTATACCAGAACGCGGTGAACAGGAGGTTCACGCCGCCGTCCGCGACGTAGGCGCGCGTGCCGTCGGCGAGGCGCTTCGCGGCGACGATGCTCGTGATGAGGTAGCCCGCCTCATCAATCACCGCGCGGCCCGACTCGATGATGAGCTTGGGGAAATCGCCGGGCTTCAGCGCCTCGGAGAACGCGTGCGTGATGGCCTCGGCGAATTCATCAATGCCGGGAATCGCCACTTCGGGCGGGAGATAAACACCCTTCAAGCGGCTCTTGCTCGGGAAGCCGCCGCCGATGTCGTAGGACTCCATCTCGAAGCCGAACGCCTCGCGCAGCTCGTAGCCGAACTTCACCATCTTCGTGATCTCGCGCGCGTAGGCCTGCGGATCCATGATGAACGTGCCGATGTGACAATGCAGGCCGTTGAGCTTGAGGCGTCCGCCGCGGGCGATGCGTTTGGCGGCGTCGAGCGCCTGGCCGGATTCGAGATTGAAGCCGAAGCGCGACCACTGCGGATAAATTCCCGCGTCGAGATTGAGCCGCATCCCGATGTGAATCGTGCGGTTCAACTTCTTCGCGACGGTTTCGAGGTCCACGATTTCGTCGAGGTTGTCCACGTTGACCGTCGCGCCTTCGACGACGGCTTTCTCCAGTGCGGCCATCGGTTTGTGCGGGCCGTTGAAGATGATTTTCTCGCCGGGGATGCCGAGCAGGCGGGCCTTGTCGTATTCCATCGCGGAGACGACCTCGGCGATGGCGCCCTCCTGGTGCATGAGCGCGCAGATCGCCTGGAGGTAATTCGTCTTGTAGCTCCAGCCGAACTCGACGTTCGGATAGCGCGTGGAAAACGCCGTGAACATCTGGCGATACGTGCGGCGCGCGGTGCGCTCGGAATAGACGAAGAGCGGCGAGCCAAACTGGCCGCACAACTCGTCGATGCTCACGCCATCAATGGCGGTGCGGACCTTGCGCGCGTAGGCGGGACTCCAGCCGAACTTGTTCATCAAGCCGGAGCGGAGCTTGTTGATGACGGGTTTCTCGTAGGGGCGTTTTGTCATAGGAGATGGGTGATGGAAGATGGGAGATCGGGTTCAGGCAGGGCGGTTCAGGAGAAGCCGGGGCGAGTCGATGGAGGGAGATTTTGCCTTAACGCAGAGGCGCAGAGAACGCGGAGGAACGCAGAGACCCAAAAAGTTTTTCTCCGCGAATCTCTGCGTTCTCTGCGTCACTGCGTTGAAATGGAAGCTGCCCCTTCGCGGAAGCGCGGCGGGCTGCGGGCATGGGCGTCCGCGCTCCTGTTGCTTCGTTTTCCATCTGTGTTTCATCTGTGCAAATCTGTGGCTAACCCAACTTCCCCGCGCGTCACGGCTTGCTGGAATTTCACCATGTCCGTCACGAGTTCGTAGCTGTAGCGGACGAAGAGTTTGCCGGCGTCGTAGTCCGGCGCGGGCGGCTGGTCCACGCCCAGCGCGTGACGGACGAGGCGTGCGGGGAGGTTCACGCCCACGCCGGTCGCGAAATAGACCCACGCCGGAAAACGCGGGTTGATCTCGATGAGATACACGTCGTTGCCCTTCACGATGCACTCGAGCTCGAACGGCCCGCGCCACTTGATCTCGCGGATGAAGCGCTTCGCCGCGTCGAGCATCGGCTGGTGCTTGATGGTCACGCCGGTCCAGATTTTGCCGAGCGAGGTGACGCTGATTTTCTTGATGCCCACGGTGCCGAGCGAGCCGCCTTCCCCGTCGCCGACGCCGATGACGTTTAGTTCCTCACCACTGACGATGCTCTGCACGATGACCGGATAACCCCACTCGGCCACGAGTGCGTGGAAGTGCCCGATGGCCTGCGTGGATGTGTAAGCCGCGTAAGCCTTGTAGAAACTGCCTTTCACCATCACGGGCAGGCCGAGTTCGTCCACGGCGGCGACGAGCTGGTCGAGCGAAGTGCAGACCTTCGTCTTCGGCAGCTTGATGTCCATGCGCTCGGCGACTTCCGCAAGCTTGTCCTTGCCGCGCAGTTTGAACTGCTCCATCGAGGGCAAGAATACCTTGATGCCCATGTCGTCGATTTCGCGGGCGCGCTTGATGTAGAGCGGCAACTCGGCGTCGAGGTTTGGGATGAGCACATCCAGCCCGTGTTGCTCGCGGATGAACGCGATGCGGTCGAAGTAGGCCGCGCCGTCGCCCGACGGATACGGCATGATGAACGACCGGTCCACGACCCAGTCCATGTAAATGCCCGGCTCCATCGCGTCGTAGGCGAGGCCGATGATGCGGGCGTTGAGGCTGGCGTCCTCCTTGAGCGAGCGCGCGACGCCGATGCCGGGGCCGGGGTTGTCCACGGCATTGATGCCCGAGACGCCGATGGCGAGGTCTTTCATGTCACGCGAGGCCGAAGTTTTTGAGCTGCCCGCGGAAGTCCGCGCAATCGCGCCGCGCCTCTTCGAGCGCGACCTCGAAGTCCGCGACGAGCGACTGCGCGATCTCCTCGTCGCTGCGGCCTTCCTTCAGCGCGCGGAGCACGGCCATGCCGGTCTCGCTGACCTGAAAGCTGTCGCCGGTCTGCGGGTCGAAGACAAAGCCCTCGTCAGAGAGGGCGAGTTGTGTCAGGCGGTTCATGGGGAATCTGAGTTGGTGAGGGTGACGTCAGGGAGATTGGCGGTAACGAGCAAGTTAACTAGGGACGTTTTGTGCGGCGAGTTGAGCTGATCCGCCGGGTCGGGGCGAGCCTGCTCGAATCAGGAAAAGGCTATAGGTGAAGGCTTTTGTCGCTTTCCGGTCTGAGTTCATGGGCACCATTGAAGATCAGAAGTGTAAAGCAATTATTAAGGATGAATGGGTTTAGGGTCGGTGGTTTGCCGTAGATGGAAATCCGCTTGCCTTGGCCGCCGGGCTCGCCGCTCGTTTGCCGCGAAACACACTTCACCACTGCCATGCCACTCCATCTCGCTCCTCGTCGTGAATTTCTTCGCCGCGCCGCGCTCGCTGGCGCTGGCCTTTTTGCCACTCGCGAACTCCTCGCCGCCGACGCAGCGTCCTCCCGCTGGGCGCTCCTCTCGGACAGCCTGAGGAGATTTCCGTTCTTGATGCCGCTTCAGCCCATCTTCTGGGCGGAAATTGCGTAATGGCCTGTCAGAGCGCGTCCCAAACGCCAGTTCAGGCATTCATCAATCAGGACGCGCATGGCCTCACATCGTCTCCGGCATCGTGAACTTGGCTGCCTCGATCACCGCAATCACCTGTTCCCGTTTCACTGAAGGAAAACCATCAAGAAAATCTTCGATGGACTCCCCGCCCTCCAGATGTCGATGAGGTTTTGGAGCGGAACCCGGGTGCCAACGAAAACCGGCGTGCCACCCATGATTTCGGGATCACTGTGAACAACGCCCTTCAGGTCTTCGATCTTCATGAACGAAGCGTAGCAGAATTGCCTGCGTTGCGGCTACCGGATTTCATTCAAAAACTGAAACGCTGCGGTTAACCCGAGCTGAAAATTGGAGCCGAAGGTCGAATCGAAAACTGCCCGATTGTCCGGTTGAGTGGGTGGGAGAAATCCGCTCCTGGGCCACTTTTCGCCGAAGCCCAAGCCGTATTTTTCGCTGTTTGTGACGCGGGTGAACAGTCAGAAACAGGGGTGAAACGAGTAGACGCGTTATACCTAGGTGTTATGCAAGTAACCCTCTCAATTTGTTGAAATGATGGAATCCCAATGAATACAATCCATTTGAAGAGATGGTGGTAGGAGCTGGATTCGAACCAGCGAAGGCGTGAGCCAGCAGATTTACAGTCTGCCCCCGTTGGCCACTTGGGTATCCTACCGACCGTCCTGAGATTGCTCGCAGGCGGGCGATTAAGCCAAACGGTTCCCAGCGGCTCAAGTGGAATCTTGGCCGCACGGCCCCACAACTCCCATCCAGCCCAAAATCTGCGACGCGGCGGCGGCGGCGCCCGTGCCCAGCACGTTGTGGTCGGCGGTCCAGACGATGCGGTTCGCGCGCCAGCCGGGGCACTCGCGGCGCAGCCAGCGCTGCACCGGCGGCCACGGCACGATGGGGTCAAGGACACCGGTGAGATGAAAGACTGGCTGCGCGGCCGTGCGGGCAAGGGGACGCGGATCGTTCGCGGCAATCAAATGCAGACGGTGCGCGGCGGCGTGACGGAGCGGCTCGCCCCACCGGGCCTTGAAGTCACGCAGCGCGGCCAGGACTTCCGGGTTTTGCTTGAACCGCCAGCGCGCGATGACCGCGTAGCCGCTCACGATGGCCGTCAGCCACGCCAGCGGCGCGCGGCGCACCAGCCATTCCGTCGCGCTCACTGCTGCCAGCCACGGGTGGCGCGCGAAGCCGCCGGCCAGAATGAGACCGTCGGCTTGGAAGCGTTTTGATTGAAGCAGCGGCCACGCGAACTGCGAACCAAATGACTCCGCCAGCACCCAGCCGCGCGTGATGTCGTGCTCCAGCAGCTTCGCCTTGACCGCGCTCGCGTAGTCGTCGAGTGACCACGCGGTCGTGTTCGGATACGTGAATTCAACGAAGCGCACGCGACCAGCCACCGCGAGGCGGAATCGCGTGACCAGCAGCCAGTCGCCGTGCAGGCCGGGCAGGTAGATGAGCGTCGGCAGCGACGCGTCGCCGTGGATGCGGATTTGCAGCGATTCGCTCACCGGAAAATCTCGCGCGAGCGCTGGAAAACTTCCTTCGGCACGCCGAGGGCCTGCTTCAGCTCCACGTCGCGATCCCACGGGTTCGCAATCGAGGCGATGCGGCGGCACTCGTCGCTCGTGAGTTGCAGCGGGTAAAAGTGCGGCGAGCAGAGGGGTGTGTTGATGAGCGGGAAGTCCGAGCCGAAGAGCAGGCGGCCCTGCCACTCGGGGCGCGTGAGGGCTTCCTTGAGATAGCCGAGCTTGTTGACCTGCGTGAGCGAGGAGATTTCGGAGAAGAGGTTCGTGTATCGCGCCATCATTGGTGCGAGACGGTCGGTGTCGCGCTGGCCGCCGTTCGCACCAGTCGAGGCGATGTGCGCAACGATGACCGTCACGCCGAGCTTGAGCGCCAAGTGCAGCCGCTGCGGGTCGCACAACTCGTCGCGCGCGTGGGTGAAAGAGCGCTCCTGCCCGGCGTGGGTGAGCAGCGGGAGCTTCAATTCGACGAGCCGCTTGTAGAAGGGCGTGAGCCGCTCGTCCGCCGGGTCGAACTGCATGATGCTGGGAATCCACTTCACGAGCTTCGCGCCGTTAGACGCGGCCCAGTCGAGCCGGGCGAAGGCGTCCTTGCGCAGTGGGTTGATGCTCGCGCCGAAGAGGAGGTTGGTCGTCTTCGCCGTCTCGCGGGCGATGAACTCGTTCGGCACGTAAATCTCCGTGCGGGCGCGGTCCAGTTCGCCGGCCGCGTCCACCACGCCGTCCATCGCAAGCAGGATGGCCTGGCCGACGTGTTTGCTCTGTGCGAGCTGCTGCGAGATGAGTTGCACGACGTGCGCGTCGCCCTTCGCCAGCACGTCCTCGCGCGTGGTGCCGAAACTCTTCAGGTAGATGCCCAGTTTCCAACTGTGCAGCATCCGCTCTGAAACGAAACACCCGCTGTCCCCCGCTCCGACACCTGCCGTGTGGCAATGAATGTCCAGCAGCTTCGCCTCCGGTAACGGCTCGGTCGGGCGATAGGGACCGGAGTGGAAGACCCGGCAGGCCACGCAGCCTCCGAGTGAGAGAGCTAACGTGGAAATTACGAATCGTTTTAACCAATGGCCAACACGTGAGTGCGCCGACGGTCGGGAGTCGAGTGAAGGAATTGGTGCGGAGGCAGGCATCGGGTTCATTCAATCAATTCACCGATGACAAATGGAAGTTACCAGCGCCGCCCCGGGCGCAAAACTTAGCCAGTAGAGTGCCAGCGGCAAGCACTCCTCCCAGCGCGCCTTTTGCATACGCGCTGCGATCACGACGAGAAGAGCTGCAGGAATGACAGCCGTGAGCAAAGTCAGCACGACCGTATCGGTGTAAGGCTGTCGTCCGTGAGCCAACTCGCGAAACGAGTTAGCTGTTCCGTTTGATGCGAGCACTGCGGTTAGGAGGAGGAACATGAGCGGAACGATGCTCAGTCCGAAGACCAACCATTGGTCAGATGTTTTTAACGCACCGCTTGCCCGGACTTGCACATGGACTCCTAAGGCCACACCAACCAGCAGCGGAAATGCGGCGAGGAGAAACGAGAACATCGGAAAAATCGGAATCGTCGTCACAACTGCTCCAAGTATGCCGCTGGCCAATGCGGGGTAAGCAAGCGGTTGCTTCCATGGGTTCAAACAGTTGCCGGAGTTTGGTGCTTCGTTCATGATGATTTGGGTTGGTTCACCATCGCCTCCAACTCGCGATGGTTCACCTTGCCCGTGCCGAGCTTGGGGATTTCCTTCACGACGGAGATTTCGCGGGGGACGCAGAGATTACTCAGGCCCTTGGCTTTGATGGCGTCGCGGATTTCGGGGAGCGTAAGCTTCGGTTCATTGGTGCAGCAGATGAGGGCTTCGCCCTTGTCCTCGTCGGGGCGGGTGACGACGGCGGTCTGACAACGCAGGCCGTATTGCGGGAACGCGCCGGCCAGCGCGTCCTCGACGGCGGTGAGACTTACCATCTCGCCGCTGACCTTGGCAAAGCGCTTCATGCGGCCACGGATGCTGACGAAGCCTTCCGCGTCAACACTGACTATGTCACCGGTGTCATACCAACCACCGCCGGAGTGGAACTTCGCGTTGGCATCGGGATTGAGGTAGCCCTTCATGATGTTCGGCCCGCGCACGAAGAGGCGGCCGGTCGGAGGAGATGGGAGATGGGAGATGGGAGATGGGGTCTGCGAAGTAGCTTCCTGGGAGGCAGGGTCAGCTGAGTGCGGAGCGGTATCACCGATGCCTTCGACGGGTTCCAACCTCGTCTCGACTCCGGGCAGGAAGCGACCGGCGGTGCCGTGCTTCGGCTCCAGCGGCGTCGTGGCGCTGAGGCACGGGCTGCACTCCGTCGCGCCGTAGCCCTCGAAGATGCGGACGCCGAACTTCTGCGCCCAGAGTTCCGCCGTCGCCTGCTGAAGCTTCTCCGCGCCCGCGAAGAGGTAGCGCAAGCTGCGGAAGTCGTAAGGATGGGCCTTGCGCCCGTAGCCGTTGAGGAAGGTGTTGGTGCCGAAGAGGACGGTGCAGTCCTTGTCGTAAAAGACCGTTGGCACCACGCGGTAGTGCAACGGCGAGGGATAGATGAAGATGTAATTGCCGCGCACCAACGGGAGAATGAGTCCCGCCAGCAGGCCAAAGCTGTGAAAGAGCGGCATCGCATTGAAGAACCGTTCGTCGTCCCGCAGGTCGCAGGCGGCGAGCATCTGGCGGGTGTTCGCGAGGAGGTTGCGGTGCGAAAGCTCGACGCCCTTCGGCACGCCCTCCGAGCCGCTGGTGAAGAGGACAACGGCGGTGTCGGTGGGTTGAGAGTTGGGGGTTGAGAGTTGAGAGTTGAAAAGGCTACCGGCGAACGCGGCGAACTTGTCGAGGCCGCTGATGCCTTCACGGAGGTCTTCGAGGCAAAGCATCTTCACGCCGGCCTTCTCGAATGGCGCGGCGTCGAGCTTGGCGCGCTTGAGGAAAGTGTGCGAGGTGATGATGTGCTTCAGCCCGGCCAGCTCGGCGCACGCGAGCATCGTGGCGATGCCAGTGGAGAAATTCAGGATGGCGGGAACTTGGCCATGCTGCCACAGCGCGAGGAGCACGACAGGCGTGGCGTTGACGTTCGGCAGCATGACGCCGATGCGCGCCGAACCGGAGGCCGGCGCTCCACAAGCCTGCATGATGCGCTCGCCCATCAGCCGCGCGCCGATGAAGAGCTTGTGATAGGTCAGCTCCGCCAGCGTCGCGTCTTCGAGGATGACTTTGCCCGGCTCCTTTGACGCGGCCTCGGCAATCGCCGCCGGCACGGTCACTGGTCCGAACTCCATCTCGGTGCGGAACTGCTGGCCGACCATCTGGTCGCGCAGCCAGCGGGTGAAGAGCGAGCGACTTTGCGCCGTGCTCAAGTGCTCTTGATGCGGAGCCGTCAGCAGGTCGCTGAAGTGTGTGGTGACTTTGGGGAACCACCGTTTCCAACCCGGCTGTGGCGAGAACGGCATCCGGCTCGCGCCGCGCAAGTAGGCGGTGATGACTTTCGCATGCGTCTTGTGAATGAGGAAGCCAGTGCCGTCGAAGAGCTTCATCAGCGTGCCCGTGCGCGAGAGCCGGCCTTCGGCAAACAGCACGAGCTTGCCGCCCTGGTTGAGGAATTCCGCCATGTGCTTCACGGCGTAGGGTGAGGCGTTGTCAATCGGGAACGTGCGCGAGTTGACCATCACGAATTTGTGGAACCACGACTTCTGCGCCGTGGTGGCGGACGTGACGAATTTCCAGTCGTTGCCAAGACACACGCCGACGAAGAGCCAGTCGAACCACGAGGTGTGGTTCGGGATGAGCAGCACCGGGCCGGGCGTCTTGAGCGCGTCCTCGTTGAACGCGCGGAAGCGGAAGAGCAGCCGGATTAAGAGGCGTAGAAAGTATATCATTCGATGGTGGTAGTTAGGGTTAAGAGAAAGATTACGACTAAGTGGCGGCGGGGGAAGGCTGGTTCAGTTGTCGAAACGCGAGGACGGCAATCCAACCGAGCAGCGCCCAACTCGACCAGGCACACGCGCGGCCCAGCCACCGATCCGGTGGAATGCGTCCCGGCCCGCCAAGTCGCAACGTGCCGGCGATCACGGCGAGGTCACCGGGATAGGGAGTCGTGACCGTCACGCGACCATCACGCTCGATGAGTTGTGAGATGCCGGAACAGCCGATCCGCAGCACGGGCAGGTGGTGCTCGGCCGCACGCACCGGTGCAATACGAGCATGGAGCCGGTGCTCATACGCGCCCCACTCGATTTCGTCAGCCGTCGGCACGATGAGCGCCTGCGCGCCAAGCCGCACCAGCCTGTCGGTGACGCTGGTGAAGCTCTTGTCGTAGCAGATGCAGAAGCCGAGCCTGCCCCACGGTGAGTCCCAGAGCTTTTGTTCCGGCGCGGGCAGGCCGTCGGCCATGAGTTGAATGGGAATGGTCTTGGCCTGCTTGTGCAGAACGTTGCCGTCCGGTCCGACGACGAAGACGGTGTTGTAAAACACTTTGCCGTCCGCGCTCACGGGGTCTTTGCCGCCAGCGACGAGATAAACCTTCTCCGTCGCGCACCACTTGCGCACGCGCGCAGGCACAACTCCATCAAAGGCCAGTTCGCTTAACACGAGCAGTTCCGCGTCGGGCTGCTCGCGACGGAGGCGCTTGAGGGCTTCGAGCACTTCGAGGTCGTGCTTGTGTTCGATTTGGATGGCTGCGACGTGTAGCGGCTTGGCACTCGCCGTCTCCACGCTAGGCGACGATACCGACACGTTGCAGAGCGTCGCCAGAAGTGCTAGCACGGCAGCACCGGAAGTCAGATATGCCTTGCGTGGCAGTAACGACAGCCAGATGTTGCCAGCCATGAGCAGGAAGCCCACGCCGTAAACTCCTGGCCAGTAAATCAGTGCAAGATTCGGCCCCTCGGCAAACGCATAGCCCCCACTCAGCCAGGTGAAGCGCAGGAAGTAGAGTTCGCTGCGAAAAAACTCGAAGCCCATCCACAGCATCGGCGCGAGCCATAGGGAAACCTTCACGCCGAAGCGGGCGCGGACGAGGTGTTGCGTCATCACATACATCCCGAGCCAGAAGGCCAGCACCGCCCACAACGCCACCGCAGACGGCCCGAAGATGGTGTAAAAGAATCCGAGCTGCGGCCCGAAGCAGAGCATCCCGACCGCTACGCCCGCCCACATCGCGCGACGTGGCGTGCCAACTTCCGCCAGGCGGAACACAGCGAAGAGATACACCGCGATGAGGAACGCCAGCGGCGGAAAGACGAACGCGAGGTGAAAGCTTGACACGGCTAACGCCCCCCAGCCCAGAGCGGCACGCCAGCCGAGTGGTTGCATCGGGCTTTTTTCCGCCTCACCGCCCTCTGCTGGAAGAGGAGGCTCGACCGCAACACCCGTCACGTTCGCCTGCGCGGGTTCGTTGGTTAAGGCGTCGCCCGGTTTCATGGCGTGGGTTGGTTTTCCAGCCGCTCAGGAATTCTCAGCCACGCCACGACCACGGCCACGAGAACGGCGAGGCAGAAGAAGAGTTGTGACGGATCAAAGCCCTTCTTCACGTTCACCCACGCGAACACACCGGCGGCGAGCATTGCGGTGTTCTCAATGAAGTTCTGCGTGGCGATGGTCTTGCCGAGCTTGTCCTGATGCGACTCGGCCTGAAGCGCCGCGTTGAGCGGGATGAGGAACAGCCCGGCAAACACACCGGCGACGATGAGCACGCCAATGGCGAACGGCCTCGGCCCCGGCAAACCAAGTCCGGTCAGCGATTGCACCGCGCCCAGCAACGCGATGGCGGCCGCGAGCAGCGCGCCGTAGCGCCGCGTGGTGCGAAGGTCGCCGACCTCGTGGAGCTGTCCGGCGAGCACGCTGCCGGCCATCACGCCGAGGCTCAACCACAGTCCCAACAACGCGACCTGCGTCATCGTCTCCAGCTTCAGCACCTGCTGGCCCCACGGCTGGAAATTCATCTTGAGCAGCGCGCCGCAAATCCAGAACAGGCCGGTGCCGACGAGCACGCGGCGCAGGCGCGCACTGTGGAAGAGGTGGCTGAAGTTGTGGAAAAATTCGCCCGTGCTGCCACGGAATTGCACTTCGGGATACGACGGGGTGCGCTCCATGCAAAGGTTCAGCAGGAGCGACAGGCTGTAGATGCCACACACAATGCCGTAGGCTCCGAGCGAAGTGAGATTGCGCTTGTTGACTGCATCCGCGACGACTGAGCCGGCGATGCTGCCAAAGAGAATGGCGACGAGCGTGAGCAGTTCGACCATGCCGTTGGCCTTTACGAGCCTTTCAGTCGGAATTATTTCCGGGAGAATGCCGTATTTGGCCGGCGAGTAAAAACAGGCGCCGATGCCAACGACGAAATAGCCCGCCGCCAGCGCCCACTCGCCAGTGGCAGCGTGCGTGGCCGCAAGCGCGGCGCCGGCGAGTTTCACGGCGTTGCCCGCCGCGAGCCAACGGGTCTTGGGGAAGCGGTCGTTCACGAATCCCGCGAGCGAGGCGCAGAGCAGATACGGCACGAAGAGCAGGCTCGTGTAGAAGATGTTCGCCACGCTCTGGTCCTGGCTGGTGATTTTGCCCTCGGCGAAAGACTTCATCACCGGGCCGAGAATGATCGCGAGAATGGCGTTGTCGCCCAATGCGCCGAGGAACTGGCTGATGAGCAGGAGCGGATAGTTGCGGGAGGATTTCATGGGCTCAGGAATTGGCTTTCGCGGCGCGGGTGGCGTTTTCGCTGATGACGCCGAGTTCGGTGACGAGCCTCTTTGCGCGGTCAGCAGGCAGCTTGCCCCAGACCTGCTCGGCGGCGGCGTAGTAGTGCGGGAAAATCTCGGCGAGGAGCTTGCGGCCGGCGGGCGTTAGCACCACCAGCCACGCGCGGCGGTCGTCGGTGTTCTCCTTCCGCGCGACAAGGCCACGTTCTTCGAGGCGGTCCACCAAGCCTGTGACATTCGAGCGGTGCATGATGAGTTGGCGGCTCAGGTCGGACTGCGTGCAGCCGTCCGGAAAGTCGGTGAGGACGTTGAGAAGGTTGAACTGGCTGGGGCTGAGATCCCAGCGGGTGAAGAAGACGCGGCTGGCGTTCCAGAGATTCTCCGCCGTGCGGAGCAACTGGATCAGCGCCGCGTAGCGCGGCCCGGGCGGACTGTTTTTTCGTTTCATCGGCGCATGGTCTATCAGGAGACTGTTGAGATGTCATCATTGAGAAATCTGAGAATGCCATTGGAGAAACGCCTGCATGAGACCGTTTCCTACTGCTGAGTGGTCCGCTCCACTCTCGCCGCGTTTCTGTAGTGTCCATCCCCGGCCCGGCTTTGCTATAGCCAACGCCAATGAACGACTTCGCTCCGTGGCTGCCGGTGCTTGGCGGCGTGCTGGGCTTCCTGTGCCTGCTGGGCGCGCTGCGCGCGGGCAAGCGCCGGCGGCTGGTGGATAACCTGCCCACGTCGAAGACCACGGGCGTTTTCATCGGGCTGGTCGAACTGAAGGGCACGGCGGAGATTGATTCGCCACTGTCCAGTTTTCTCGCGGAATGCCGGTGCGTTCACTACGCGTGGGGCGTGGAGGAGGAATGGTCGCGCACCGTCACCGAGACTTACACCGACAGCGACGGCAAGACGCAGACGCGCACGCGCACCGAGAGCGGCTGGACCACGGTGGCCAGCGGCGGCGAGATGATTCCCTTCTATCTCAATGACGATTGTGGCGCGGTGCTGGTGCGGCCCGAGGGCGCGGAGCTTGAGGCGCTCAACGTCTTCGACCAGACCTGCACGAGCTGGGATGCGCTCTACTACGGCAAAGGCCCGGCGGGCGGCATCATGGACTCGACGGGCCGGCGTCGCTTCCACGAGCACGCGCTTCCCTTGCACACGCCCATCTACGTGATGGGGCAGGCGCGCGAGCGGGCGGACGTGGTCGCCCCGGAAATCGCCGCCGACAAAAGCGCGCCGATGTTTCTCATCTCCACGCGCAGCGAGGAACAAATCAGCTCGGGCTTCGCGTGGGCGTTTTGGGTCTGGCTCATCTTCGGATTGGTGTTGGCAGTCGGCGGTTTCATCTGGCGCGACGGCGCGCAGGGCCGTGATTTGCAGCGCCAATGGCCGGTCTATCTGCTGCCCGCGTTTGGCTTCGGAGCCACCGTCACCCTCGGCTGGGTCTGGATGGTCTTCAACAGCCTCATTGACTTGCGCCAACGCGTGCGACAGGGCTGGGCGCAGGTGGACGTGCAACTCAAGCGGCGCTTCGACCTCATCCCGAACCTCGTCGCCACCGTCACGGGTCTCCGCGACCACGAGGCGAAGTTGCAGGAGCATATCGCGCTGTTGCGTGCGCAACAGACGGCCACGCCGCCGGGCGTCGCGGGGCCAGATTATGCAGCTTGCACAAAAGTCCTGGTCGCCGTGCGTGAGGCGTATCCCGAACTCACGGCGCAGCCGGCTTTCCTCGACCTGCAAAAATCCCTCGTGGACACCGAGCAACGCATTGCACTGGCGCGGGGCTACTTCAACGAGATCGCCACTCACTACAACACGCGGCTGGAGCAAATCCCCGACCGCTTCATCGCGGCGCTGGGTGGATTGCAACCGCAGCCGCTCATGCTGGCGGATGGCTTTGAGCGCGCACCGGTGGCGGTGAGCTTCGCCCCGTAACTTCGCTCAAATTTGCTTCGGCACAGCGGCACTGGGCGTGCTAACAGTTTTTTGAAAAATGGGTGACCTGCACGAACATTGCCTCCGTTTTGTGCGCCGTCGCGGTGCTTGGGCGTGGTGCCAGAGAACCTCGCGCTCTTCGATAACCTCACAGCGCGCGAATACCTCACCTTCATCGGCCGCAAGTATCTGCTCCCGCCGGAAACCGTCCGCGAACGCACCGGGCAGTTGCTGGCGATGATGGAGCTCGACCGCGAGGAGAAGAAACTCACGCTCGAATTCTCCCACGGCATGAAAAAGAAGCTCGCGCTCGCTGCGGCGCTCATCCCCGGTCCCGAGCTGCTGTTCCTCGACGAGCCGTTTGAAGGGGTAGATGCCGTCGCCTCACGCGTCCTGCGCGACACGCTCAAGCGCTGCGTCGAGCGCGGCGCCACCGTCTTCCTCACCTCGCACGTCCTCGACATCGTGGAGAAGCTCTGCACCGACGTCGGCATCATCGCCGGCGGCAAGCTCGTGCATCAGGGCCCGATGGAGGAGTTGCGCCGCAATGGTTCACTGGAGGACAAGTTCATCAAGGTCGTTGGCACCGACCAGGCGGCGGCGCAGAAACTGAGCTGGCTCGAAGGCTGATGAACTGGGCGCAACTCAAGACCATCCTGTGGCTGCGCACGCGGCTGGCACGCAATCAATGGGCCCGCGGCGGCGGGCTCGGGGCGCTCATTGCCATCGTGATGCTGGTCGGCACCGGCTTGCTCGGCGGCAGCCTCTTCTTCGGCGGATTGCTGGCCGGGGCATTTGCCTTTAAGGACGCGCCGCCGTTCGCCATCACGGCCACGTGGGCGGGGCTGACCTTCGTCTTCCTGCTTTTCTGGGGCGTCGGCCTGCTCGCGGAATTGCAGCGCTCGGAGACCATTGACCTCCAGCGGCTCATGCACCTGCCGGTCGCGCTGGGGCAACTCTTTGTCATCGACTACCTCGCGTCGCACTTCGCCATCAGCATCGTGCTCACAGTGCCCGCGATGCTCGGGCTGTCCCTCGGCCTCGCGTTCGGACGCGACCCTTTGATGCTCCTGCTCGCGCCGCTGGCGCTGAGCATGGTCTTCATGGTCACGGCGTGGACCTGCTGCCCGCGCGGCTGGCTCGCTGCGATGATGACCAACCCCCGCCGACGCCGGGCGATCATCATGGGCATCACGCTGGCGTTCATCCTGATTTTCCAATTGCCCAACTTCTATTTCAACGTGATCGCCCGCGGCAACCGCAGCGCCGCGCAACCCGCCGGGACGCCCGAGGAAGTCCGGCGCCAGAGCGACGCACGCCGAGCCGTCGAGCGCAGCCGCTTCCAGCAGGTGGCGGACGCGCAGCAGTTCATTCCCCCGTTCTGGGTTTCCGTCGGAGCGCAGGCGTTGGCCGAGGGGCGTGTCGTTCCCGCACTGCTCGGCACACTCGGCTGCGCCGCGCTGGGTGGGCTGGGCTTGCGCCGCGCGTATCGGAGCACGCTGCGTTTCTACCGAGGTGAAATCGGCGGGCAATCACCCGCCGCCACGCCTGTCACCAGGACCGCCGTCACCGTCAAGGCCGAGGACCGCTTCCTCGAACACCACTTGCCCGGCGTGCCTGAGCAAGCCGCTGCGCTCGCGCTGGCGACGTTCCGCTCCCTGTCGCGCGCGCCCGAAGTGAAGATGAACCTGGCCACGTCTTTCATCGTGATGGTCGTGATGTTCTCCTCAATGCTCATGGGACGAAGGCCAGCGCTGCCCGCCGCCGCCACGCCCTTCGTCTTGACCGGCGTGGCGGCGATGACGGTGTTCATGGTGTTCCAGTTCCTCGGCAACCAGTTTGGTTTCGACCGCAGCGGCTTTCGTGCGCTGGTGCTCTCGCCCGCCGACCGCCGGCTGCTGCTCTTGGGCAAGAACCTCGCACACCTGCCAGTGACGGGCCTGTTCGGGCTGGTGCTCATCACGATCGGCACCATCTATCTGGAGTTGGGACCGCTGATTTATTGCGCTGGAGTGCTGCAGTTCGTTGCGATGCTCTGCCTCGCTTTCACGGCGGGCAATCTGCTCTCCATCGGGGTTCCATACCGGATCCAGCCCGGAACCATGAAACCAACCAAGCTCCCCACCGTTGCGATGCTGGTGATGATCTTCGCGCAATTCCTCATCCCGGTCGCCCTCGCCCCGGCCTTCGTCCCGCCTGCGGTTGAACTACTCTGGACAAAGGCTGGCTGGCCCGAAGTGGTGCCGATCAACCTGCTCCTCTCCATCCTGCTCGCCGGCGGCACCGGCGCGCTTTACTGGTTCACGCTCGCCCCGCTCGGTCGATGGCTGCAACGCCGCGAGACCAAGATGCTTGACCAACTGTCAGCAGAAGTGGAGTAGCCGCCTGGATTAAGATACGCCGGCCGCGGTCCGGTTTGACCGGAACGGGGCGGTGCAGCGGGCGGAGCGGGTGATCGCCGCATGCGAGGAGTTCAAGAAGGCCAACGGCAATTATCCAAAGACGCTGGCGGAACTGGCTGCCACAGGTGCAGCCGAGCAAGGGCAAGTTCCGCTCGTTCCTGCTGGCCGCGTTGAACCACTTCCAGAGCAACGAGCGGGACAAGGAACGGAGTCTCAAGCACGGCGGCGGCCAAAACATCGTCTCGCCGGACGACACGCGCGCGGAGGAACGGCGCTTCGCACATGAGCCGGCGGCGAACAGAGGGTTGATTGAACACCCATCAGGTAAACCATGAACCTGCCGAAGCTCAGGCATGGTTTAGTTGCCCGCACAGCTGGCTACTTCGCGACGGGATAGCCTTTCCACAACCACTCCAGTGCGCTCGGGAGAAGCTGTGGCCTCGCGGGGCCAATGCCGTGGCCGGTGTTGAGACAATAGACGTATTGGTATTGGTAGCTTTTGGCTTTCAAAACTTTTGCCATGCGATTGTTGGCTTCCACCCAGTCGTGCATGTCGTCGCGCATGACGTTGGGGTTGAGCAGATCGCGGTCGCCGACAGCCATCCAGATGCGCAGTGGCTTCACGGGGCTTTCGGGGATGAGCTTGCTGTGAAAGCCCCACGCGCCATCGGGCGTCTCAGGATTGAAGGGCCACTGTTGGTTCACGAATGTGCCGGAGGTGGTGAGCACGCGGTGATAGAGATCAGTGCGATACCAAGCCATTGCAAGCGCGCAGGAACCGCCGGAGCTGCTGCCCATGGTGGCGCGGCCTTCGGGATCCTTGGTGAGTTTGACGCTGAAGTTCTTCTCGACGAGCGGCAGCACTTCGTTCTCGATGAACTCGGCATACAGGCCGGACATCGTGTCGTATTCGCGCCCACGCTCGTGGCCCTGGGCATCGCCGCCGCCGCTGGAAATCATGATGGCGATCATCGCAGGCACGCGCTTCTGCGCGATGAGGTTGTCGAGAATGTGCGGAAGATTCATGTCGGGCTTGCCCATGCCGGGGCCGTCGTGTGTGACGATGAACGGTGCCGCCGTGCCAGCCACATACTGCGCGGGCACATAAACGGTGATGGTGCGCTTGTAGTCGATGGGATGGGTCTCAACAATGAGCGTCTTGGGGTTCTTCGGATCAACGGTGCCGAACACCTCGCGCGCGATGCCGGGGTTGAAGAGCTTGCAGTCCTTCGAGTCAATCTGGAACTGCTGCACTTTCCCCGCTGGCACGCCTTCGACGACCTTTGTCTCGGGTGCCGGAGCGTAATCTGGGCCGACCACGAAATCGCCGTCAGCGTCAATCGGCGGAGTCGCGCCCGGCTTGCCATCGAGCCGCGTGAACTTCGGCGCACCTGGCGCATCGAATGGACGCGTCGGCGGCGTGGGACGAGCGGGCTGCTTAGTCTTGTCCGCAGCGAGTGCGGGAAGAGTGAGAGCAGCGAGGCTGAGACAAAGGAGGCGACGCAGGGTAGGCATGGTAGAGGAGTTGCAGATGGATTAATGCGATGGCGGCTACTTTACTTCCGTGATGTCGAGGACGTTGATCTGGATGAACTGGCCGTTGTAGGGCTTCGGAGCCGGTGGAATCCCGGGCACAACGAGTTTCGCGAAGTTGGTGATCATGCGACCGTTTTGGCCGTCGCCGTGGAAGGTCAGGGTCGCACCGCCATCGATCTCGATGGTGGCCGTGTAGTCGATGGTGAAGATGCGGTGGCCGACCTTGTCGTCGCGATTGAAAAAGAAGTGCGAGGCCGGCGAGGAAACCGTGAGCTGGTAAATGTTGTAAGTGGCGTTGTTCGGAGCGCCGCCGAGGTAGAAGCGCTCGCCTACCTGCTGGCCATCCTTATACATCATGGGCTCGACCACCCCGCGCACGCGAAGGGTGACCTTGTAGCGCTTGCCGGGGTCACCGCCAAATTTGCGGACGTCGGTGAACTTGTCGTTGGTCGCCGGGTCGTTCGTCGCCCGTGCCGAAATGCCGTCCGCGCCCGGCTTGGGATTTTCCGGCATCGGGTCCTTGCACGGAAATTCGTAGCGATAACCGTCAATGGAGGCGGCGATCTTTTTCAAGTCCTCGGCGGCGGCGGAATTTCCGGCGAACATGGCACCGGCGAGGATGAGAGTGGCGAGATGGAGCTTGGTCATGAAGTGCGGGGCGGAATGTAACACTCCAGATTTCATTTGACCAGCGCCGGGTGCCGGAGGGCGGACCGCCGTGCAAGCTCACTTCTTCGCCGGAGCCGGATGGGCCACCAGATTCGCCATCGCCTGCCTCAGTTTGTCCTGCCCATTGGCATCAGCGGGGAGGGCATCGGTTCCGAAAGCGGAAAAGAGATTGTCCCAAATGGCATTCATCTCGGTTTGAAAGTTGTTCGTGTCGGCGGTGATCGCGATCACGGCATCCTTCTCGGGAATCACCACGCAGAGCTGGCCTGCGCGCCCGTCGCCGCGAAAGGCGTTGTGGGTGCAGCGCCAGAACTGGAAGCCGTAGCCTTGCGTCCAATCAATGCCGATTTTCGAGTGACCTTCCTGATCGTTTGGCACCTGCTTGCTCGTGGCCTGTTCGACCCATTTTTCCGGGAGCAACTGCTTCCCGTTCCACTTTCCCTTTTGCAGATAAAGCTGGCCGAACTTCGCGATGTCTTCCGTGCAAAGATAGAGGCCATAGCCGCCGAGCGAATTGCCCTCGGGACTGGGGTCCCACTTCGGATTCTCAATCCCCAGCGGCGCAAACAAACGCGGCTTCAGAAATTCCAGCGTGGTCTTGCCCGTCACCTTCGTCACGATGGCCGAGAGCGTGTAGCTCCCCAGCGTGTTGTATTGAAAATGCGTTCCCGGCTGGTGCGGCACGGGATGGGCCAGGAACTGTTTCACCGTCGGCGCGTTGTCGCTGATCTTCGGTTCGGTGTCGTGGCCGCAGGTCATGGTGAGAAGGTCGCGCACTTTCATGGCCTTCAGATTGTCAGACGCGTTGGCTGGGGCATCAGCCGGGAAGAACTTCAACACCGGATCGTCCAAGCTCAACTTCCCCTCCGCGATGGCCAGCCCGACGGCGGTGGAGTTAAAGCTCTTGCTGAGCGACCATAGCACGTGCGGCTTGTCAGCGACCTCCGGTTTCCACCACCCCTCGGCGATGACGCGGCCGTGACGCACGATCATGAAACTGTGCAGCGTGTTGATCTTGTCGGCTGCCGCCACGAAATCACGGATGCTCAGCGACGAAACGCCCTGGGCCTCCGGCGAGCTGCGCGGCAGACTGATGCTCGCGCATCGCGCGGAGTGGCTGGTGGCGACCAGAAAAGTAGCGAGGCAGAGAATGATTTTTGATGCGTTCATGAGATGCACGAAAATATTGCACCAAGGCCGCCCTTCATGGAAGGCATCTTTCCTGGGAGTTTGCGCCGGGGTTCGTTCCTCTCCGCCGCAGGACCGCCCTCACTTTTCTGCCACCAAACCCGTGGCGGCAGGCGCTGAATCCGCCGCAACGGGAGCGACATAGGGATTTGTCAGAGTTGAATTGTTTGTTCGGGCAGCCTGCCGCACCAGTGGCCGGAGCATTACGCCGGGCCAGATGCGTCTTTAGCTCAGACGGCGAAGGCCATCGTGGGTTCGCTTTGTTGCAAGGCGGCCTGCGTCCTTGAAGGCACGCACGAGCTCCGTGAGTTGGTTGCGCCAGTGCTGAACCGTGCTGCGGCTCAGGCCGTAGCGCGTGGCCAGATCCTGCAAGCGAATCTCGCCAGCCATACAGCGCAACACGGCCAGCGCCTGTTCGTCCAGCGTGGCGATGAACGCCTGCCAGTCGAGTTGCGCGGCGCAGTTTGCGCCGGATTCCCGGCCTCGCTGGCGAGCGCGTCGCCCAAGGTCAGCGGTTCGCCGGTCGTCTCGTCGGCCGCGCCAATGGGATCGTCAATCGCGGACACGCGGCGGTTGCTGACCAGTTGCGTGCGGCTGCCCATCGCGTCGCTGCGCCCCGAGTAGTTGAAGCGCCGGTCGGAGCGCGTGTGAAGCATCGTGTGGTAAGCGATGTTGGCGGGCGTGACTGACTTGCCATTCGCTTCGCAGTTGTGAAGCAAGCGTGCCGCCATCACGGTGGCGTCCTAAGGCAGCGGCGAGCGCCGCATCCCTCCGTGGCGTAGCTGTCGAACCGACGCTTCGCCCCGTCAACGTAATTGGCAACCATGTAGGCGAAATTCCCAACGGGCGTCTTGCGGCGAT
Organism: uncultured Klebsiella sp.; assembly: GCA_964478755.1. Taxonomy (GTDB): domain Bacteria; phylum Verrucomicrobiota; class Verrucomicrobiia; order Limisphaerales; family SXTU01; genus SXTU01. Next base: position 374 of record CAYZJP010000035.1, on the reverse strand, counting down.
AGACCTTGACGACTGCGCGACCGGGTTTCACATTTTGCGGCCGTGTTTTGGCTTGGTTCGGACTGCGTGGTGCGCTGGGTTTCACGAGTGAGTTGTTACACGATTAGTTGCACGGACGCGGGTATGAAAGTGAATCTGAGTGGTCAAAACATGGAATAGACCCTTATTTAATAGGGATATGGAGAGATGGCCGAGTGGCTGAAGGCGCTGGTTTGCTAAAGGAGTCTGTTTTCCGAATAATAAATGTAAGTGACTATATTTAAGTCACTTAAAAATCAGGCACCGAAATTAAAAACCCCTTCCGTGGTATAATAAATGATGGTTCAAGACTAGAGGCTATCCCAAAACCCTTGAACGTGAAAAGCGAAACGCTG
>CAYZJP010000034.1:0-40172 GCA_964478755.1 uncultured Klebsiella sp. | reverse complement strand
TTTTGGCTGCACGCTCATCTTGTTAAAGGAGGTTTTGGGATAGCCTCTAATCACTGCCGTGGACCGCTCCCTCACCATCACACCCGACCCGATTGACGAACTCGCGCTCGTCGCCGCGCGGCGCATAAGCGGCGGCATGGGCGCGGCGGTGTATTTCAGCGGCGTGGTGCGCGGCAGCGAGGACGACGCGTCCATCACCGCCCTCGAATACGAGTGCTTCCGCCCGATGGCCGAGCACCAGTTTCACCAACTCTTTGACGAGTTGGAGCGGCGCTGGCCGGTCGAGTCCGTGCGACTCGTCCATCGCATCGGCGTCGTGAAGGTCGGCGAGCCGTCGCTCTGGGTCGCGGTCGTCGCGCCGCATCGGGGCGAGGCGTTCGACGCCTGCCAGTGGCTCATTGACGAGATGAAGCGCGTTGTGCCGATTTGGAAGAAGCCGCTGACGTGAAGTCTCCCCGAGGGAAACTCCTTGCTTCGCCGTCTTCGCGAAACAGAATCCGGCACCACGATGAATGACGCGCTCACCGCCCTGAATGCCAACGTGGGCGCGCTCTTGGTTGTGCTGAACCTCGTCCTCGTCCTCCTCGTCACCGTGCTGGTCCGCCACACGTCGGCGCTGCGCCGTGAGCGCCACACGCAGACCGGCCAGATCGGCGAGCAGTTGACTCGCGCGCTTTCGAGCCTCCAGAAAATCAACTCGAACACCATCGCGCAGACCAACGAGTTGAAGGGACGTCTCGGAGAAATGAAACCCGCGCTCGAACAGGCCGAACAACTCCTGCGCGAAGGAACGACTCTCTCCGCCGATTTCAAAGCCGTGCGCGGCGAGTTGCGCCAGTTGGACGGGCGCGTCGAGTCGCTGAACCGCGTCGCCAGCGAGTCCGCCGCCTCGCAAGCCGCTGCCGGTGTTGCGCTGAACGAACTCAACCAGCAGGTCGGTGCGCTGCGCGAGGAAGTGACCGCGACCGCAAAAGCCCCGACCGCACCCGCACCAGTCCCAGAGCTGCGCCAGATTCAGGAACAAGTCGGCGCGTTGCGTCAGGCCGTGACGGCCTCCGCCCAAGCCCAGGCCGCGAACACGACTGAGCTGCGTTCCGACCTCAGCGCGCTGGCCGCCGAGCAGTCCCGCGCCGCGCAGGCCGCTCGCGATTCGCTCGCCGCAGAATTGCGCCAGCAGGAGACGCGGTTCCGCCAACTTTCCGAAAAATTCCTCGCCGAGTCCGCGCAGTTGCGCACACGGATGGAGAACGAGAGCCGCGCCCTCCCAACCCCGCCGCCCCGGCAGGTCGCGCCTGACAACGGCCGTTCCGCCAAGGCCGAGCTGGACGCCGAGACGCGCAAAGAGTTCCGCAAGCTCGCCGACCGCCTGGACAGCCTCCAGCAGCGGTTGGAGGAAATCATCAAGCTCTGAGCCGCGCGCCAGGATTCATCCGAAGGTGTTGCCAAACTCGCTAGTCCAGATAACAACTCTGACCATGAAAGCACTTCGACTCCTTCTGCCGCTCGTCGCGAGCAGCCTCCTCTCCACTTCGTTCGCCGACGCCGTCAAGGACCGCGAGGGTGCCGTCCGCAAGGACAAGGCCGAGATGCAGAACGACGCGCGCTGGATTTACAACGACTGGCAGAAAGGCTTCGCCGAGGCCAGGCGCACCGGCAAACCGCTGCTCATCGTGTTGCGCTGCGTGCCGTGCCTCGGCTGCATGGGCCTCGACGCCAGTGTGCTCACGTCCGCCGAGCTGACGCCGCTGCTCGACCAGTTCGTGTGCGTGCGGCTCATCAACGCAAACGCGATCGAACTCGCCAAGTTTCAGTTCGACTACGACTTGTCCTTCTCGACACTGTTCTTCAACGGCGATGGAACGGTCTATGGCCGCTACGGCTCGTGGTCACACCAGAAAGACCCGACCGAGAAAACGACGGTCGGCTACCAGCGCTCGCTCGAAGCCGCGCTCGCCATCCACACCGCGTATCCGGTGAACAAGGCCGCGCTCGCCGGCAAGCAGGGCGCGCCCACACCGTTCGCCACGCCCATCGAAATCCCGCTGCTCGCGAGCAAATACAAGCGCGACCTCGACTGGGAGGGCAAGGTCGTCGGCAGTTGCGTCCACTGCCACCAGATCGGCGACGCCTACCGCGCCTTCTACCGCGACCAAGGCAAGCCGCTGCCCGGCGAACTGATCTACCCGATGCCCATGCCTGAGACGATCGGCGTCACGCTGGAGCCGGACCACATCGCGAAGGTGAAGTCCGTCGCGCCTGGTTCGCTCGCGGAGAAGGCCGGCGTGCGAGTGGGCGATGAATTTTCGACGCTCGGTGGACAGTTGCTCCTGTCCATCGCGGACTTCGCATGGGCGTTGCATCGCGCACCGGATGGTGGGCCGCTCGTCGCGAAGGTGAAGCGTGGCAAGTCCGAAACTTCGCTGACCTTTGCGTTGCCCGCCGACTGGCGTGCCAAGTCCGACATCTCGCGTCGTGTCGGCACCTGGCCCATGCGCGGCATGGCCACCGGCGGCATGGTGTTGACGGACCTCACCGACGAGGAGCGCGTCGCGCGCGGACTTGCGAAGGACAAGCTCGGCCTGTTCGTGAAAGGCCTCGGCCAATACGGCAAACACGCCGCCGCCAAAAACGCGGGCTTCCAGAAGGATGACGTGCTCGTGGAAGTCAACGGCCAGTCCGCCCGCATCAGCGAGGGCGAATTCATCGGCCAGCTCCTCCAGCAAACCAGGCCCGGCGAAAAGCTCAAGACCGTCGTCCTGCGCGGCGACAAGCGCGTCGAGCTGATGCTGCCGATGCAGTAGCGGCTCAGGCGAACTCGGGCAGCAGCCGCACGCCGTTGCCGTTCTCGGTCGGAAAGATGGCCCGGCCTTGCTCCACCCGCACGCCCGTGGCGATGTCCTTCGCGATCAGCACGGCACCGTCCATGTCCACGTAGTCGAGCAACGGCAGCAGTTGCGCGATGGCGGAAATGCCGACGCTCGACTCGCACATGCAGCCGACCATCGTGCGCAGGCCCAGCTCGCGGGCACGCAGCAGCATCCGGCGCGCGGGCGTCAAGCCACCGGCTTTGGTGAGCTTCACGTTAATGCCATGGAAGTGGCCGACGCAGCGAACCACGTCCTCCGGCACGAGACAGCTTTCGTCAGCGATGATGGGCAGGGCTGACTCGGCGAAGAGCTGTTTCATTCCAGCCCACTCGCCAGCGGGCAGTGGCTGCTCGATAAATTCGACGCCAAGTGATTTCAACTCAGGGGCGAAAGTCAATGTCTGCTCGACGGACCACGCACAGTTCGCATCCACGCGGAACGTCGCGCTCGTATGCTTCCGCAACTCGCGCACGATGGCGAGGTCGTCGGGCGTGCCGAGCTTGATCTTGTAGATGGGCCAGCCATCGAACTCCCGCATCTTCATCACCATCGTCTCGATAGCGTCAATGCCGATGGTGTAGTTGCTCAACGGCCCGCCGCGCTGCGTGAGGCCCCACAGTTTCCACACTGGCTGGCCGCGCTGCTTGCCCCAGAGGTCGTGCGCGGCCTCGTCGAGCGCGCACATGGCGAAACGATTGTGACCGAGCACCGGCAACAGCCGATCCCAAAGCGCGGCGGGATCATCGAGCCGCTCCGACTCGACGCGGACACGCGCGGCTTCGAGGTCGGCGCGCATGACGGGTGCGGTGAAGGCCTTGTAGGACGACCCCGACGCGCCCTCACCGTAGCCGGTGAACCCACCGTCGCGCAGCTCGACGAGAAGGTTTTTTTGCACGCTGATCGAGCCTTGCGAGATGGTGAAGGTGTGGCGGAGCGGCAGGTCAATTTCACGGAGGGTCAGTTGCATGAGCCGGCGGAGACTGTGATGGAAAGAAAGTGAATTGTCAGCGGGAGAAGGGCCGCACCGTCTCCGCCGTATTCACGCGAACAACTCGCCCACCACGCGCGCGCCGGTGACTTCGGCATCTGTGAGCGTTTCGTTGCGTCCAAGGTGCGGAAAGGAAACGCGCCGGTGGTCGAGGCCGAGCTGGTGGAGCAGCGTCGCGTGCAGGTCCGGCACGCTCACGCGGTCCTTCACGGCGCGATAGCCGAAGTCATCCGTCGCGCCGTGGATGTGGCCGCGCTTGAAGCCGCCGCCAGCGAGCAGCAGCGAGAAGGCGTTCCGGTTATGGTCGCGGCCCATCCCGTTCTGTGAGACGGGCAGCCGCCCGAACTCACCCGCCCAGATGACGATGGTGTTGTCCAGCAGCCCGCGCGCCTTCAAGTCCTGAATGAGCGCGGCGGATGGCAGGTCCGTCATCGCGGCGATGTCGGCGATCTCCGTGTCCACGTTTCGATGTGAGTCCCACGGCTGGATGAACGGCTTGATGGGCGTGAACACTTGCACGAAGCGCACGCCCGCCTCGACGAGCCGGCGCGCGGTGAGACAGCGCAAGCCGTAGCCGCGCGTCGTGGGATTATCCAAACCGTAGAGCTTGCGCGTCGCGTCGCTCTCGGAGTCGAGGTTGAAGGCATTCGTCGCCGCGAGCTGCATCCGTGCCGCCAGCTCGTAGTTGCGGATGCGCGCTTCCAACTCGGGCTCGCCGGGGAAGGCGGCTTGATGGCGGCGGTTCAACTTCGCGAGCAGTTCAAGCTGGTCGTGGCGCGACTCCGCCGGGACCGGCTGGGCGGGTTGCAAATTGAGCACCGGCGCGCCGCGCGTGCTGAACTCAGTGCCGCGATGCGACGCGGGCAGCCAGCCGTTTTGCCAGAGCAACGCGCCGTGCGTGCTGTAGCCGTCCGGATCGCGCAGCACGATGTAGGCGGGAAGGTTTTGGTTCTCCGTGCCGAGCGCGTAGCTGACCCACGAGCCGAGCGACGGACGGCCAAGGAAAATTTTCCCGGTGCTCAACATCACGAGTGCTTCGCCGTGATTGTTGTGCTCGCTGTGCATGGAACGGACGAGCGTCATCTCGTCGGCGAGCGCGGCGAGGTGAGGCAATGCGTCGCTGATTTCCATGCCGCACTGGCCGCGCGGTCGAAAGCGCCACGGGCTGCCGAGAATGCGGTTGGCCTCGCTGCCCTTCTGAAACATCTCCACTCGCTCGCTGTGCGGCTTGCCATCGAAGCGGCCCAGCTCCGGCTTCGGGTCGAAGATATCCATCTGGCTCGGCCCGCCGACTTGTGTAAGGAAGATGACGGAGTTCGCAGGCGGCGCGAAGGCGGACGCCTTGGCCGTGAACGGCGAGAGCGCTGGGCCAGCTTCACGAGCGAGCAGCGAATCCATCACCATCGCGCCAAAACCAAGCGCGCCCGCTCGTAGCGCGGCGCGGCGCGACAGTCCGGGGACAACGCCTGCTCGTCTTGAATTGCCAGTTTGCGTCACGGAATTGAAAGGAATTCGCTTGTGTTCAAAAGGGTGTGGCAGACACGGGCGAGCGCGGCTTCGCGGGCGGAGCCGAGGTTTGCTCCAGCGGTGAGTTGGCGCACGCCCTCGCGTTCAGCGAGCGCGTGGCACTCGCGGGCTTCCTCAGCACTGGGCTGGCGCGACAATGCGATCGTGAAGGCAAGCTCGATGCGGCTGGTGGTGTCGGGCTTCGCGGCGCAGACACGCGCCGCGAGCGCGTTGGCACGCTCGATGACGAAGGCATTGTTCAACAGCGTGAGCGATTGCCCCACGCTCGCGGAGGCCGTGCGGCGAAGGCAGTTTGCGGTGAGCAACGGCTGGTCGAACGCGGCGAGCAGCGACGGATGATACGTGCGGCGTTGCAGCAGGTAGAGGCTGCGACGAAAGGCGTCGTCAGGGCGAGCGAGCTTGCTCGTCGCGAGGTCCACGGTGCCGTCGGCGCGAACTTCGGTGAGGACGGGCGGTCCGCCGGCGCGCAGATCGAGCTGACCGCCTGTCGCAAGGAGCGAGTCGCGAACCATCTCGGACTCGAGCCGTCGGAGCCGCTGATGCCAGAGGAGGTCGTTGGCTGGGTCCGAGCGTTGGGCGAGCGTGGCCAAAGACGGATCGGCAGCAGCGGAACTGCTTTGTTGATACGTGGACGAAGCGACGATGAGCCGGATCATCGGCTTAAGCCGCCAGCCGTTGCGGATGAATTCGCCAGCCAGCCAGTCGAGCAGTTCCGGGTGAGTTGGGCGCGCGCCAGAGACGCCGAGGTTGGCACTGGTCTCCACCAGGCCTCGCCCGAAGAGCTGCTGCCAGACCCGGTTCATCAGCACGCGGGCGACGAGCGCGGCGGCAGGGCTTTCGGGCGCGGTGAGCTGCTGCGCGAGGGTGAGGCGGCGGCCGGAGGTGGTCCCGGCAGGGCTGTCGGCGGCACGGAGCACGGCGAAGAGTGCCGGCGGAACTTCCTCGGCGGGCTTGTCAAACTCGCCGCGCCGCAAGACGTGGACGGGTGCGGGCTTGCCGGCATCGAAGACAGCGTGGATTTGAGGCGGCACAGGACGACGCGCGTTCACGGCAATGATTTCTTTGTCGAGCCGGTCCCACTCGCTCTTGTCAGACGGCGTGAGCGCGGAGCGGACTTCCTCCGTGGTCACGCGGAGCAGGCGCTCGAAGCGCCCGACGAGACGACGCTGTTCCTCGGTGCGTTTCTCGAATGGCGTGAGCGCGGCAGCCTTCGCCTCGGTGCGGAGTTCCGCTGGCACGCGCGGCAGACGGGCTTCGAGCATCTGGTCGCGATAGCGGTCGCGGAGGACTTGCTGCTTTTTTTTCAGCGCGTCCACTTCGGCGTCCAGCGCGGCGATCTGCTTCGCATGCGCCGGTTGCGCGGACTTGGGGAGGTCGGTGATGACGCGGTCCTTGGGCCGCAGCCAAGCCTGGGGGTTGAAAGCCGGCGCGAAGTGCGCGAGAAAACTGAAGTAATCGCGCTGGGTGAGCGGCTCGTATTTGTGGTCGTGACAGCGGGCGCAGTTGAGCGTGAGGCCGAGGAGGTTGGCGGCGACGTTCTCGGCGGTCTGCTGGAGAATCGTGTGATGGACATCGGGCGTGTTGATCTCATCCACGTCCGTGTCGTCCGGCGCAACCCGCAGGAAGCCGGTGGCGATGAGCAGAGTGCGCATCTGGTCGGAGAAGTCATCGACGTTCCGCCAGTCCACAAGCTCGTCGCCGGCGAGTTGCTCGAGGAGGAAACGGTCGAAGGGCTTGTCCGCGTTGAACGACTGCACAACGTAGTCGCGATAGCGCCACTTGTCAGCGGCGACGGCGACGTTGTCAGGGTCGTTGTCGAGGTTCACCACGTCCACGTAGCCGGCGGCGTCGAGCCACCAGCGGCCCCAGCGCTCGCCGAACTGCGGCGAGGCAAGGAGCCGGTCAAGAGCGTTGGCAATTGCCGACTGGCGATTGCCGATTGGGGAATTGCGTTCGAGGGCCGTCACAGCTTCGGGTGTCGGCGGCAGGCCGGTGAGGTCGAAGCTCAGGCGTCGGATCAAAACCAGCGACGAAGCGGCTGGCGAGTGACGAAGCCCGGCGGTTTCCAAGCGCGCGAGGACGAAAGCGTCCACGGGATTGAGCGCGAGCGAGCCGTCTTTGAGCGAAGGGACTGCGCGAGACGCGAGCGGCTGGAAGGCCCAGTGATTGGAACTGGCCGCCGCACTGGCGCTCTCGCTGAAGCCCGGAAGCCAGAGCAGCAGGCACAAGACGAGGCGCGCGAGGTGTTGCCGATGTCGCATGATGGATGGCCGTGAGTCGCCGCCAAGTTTCGCCAGCGCAACGGCGAAAGCAACGGGAGTTTTCCTTTTCCCGTCAGCGCGTGAAAATCTGCCGTTCCACTCCAGACGGTCGGCGCTCCACGCTACTTGCCGCGCTTCGGGGACTGCTCGGCGGCCAAGCGGCAGGCGTCAGCGACAGCGGCGAGTTGAATGAGAAAGTCCTCGCGCCTGGCTTCGGGCAGGACGGACAGGGCGCCCGCCTGCAATTCTATGGCGAGCTGGCGCATTTCGAGATACAGCCGTTTGCCGGTGGGTTTCAGGCGAATGCGATACGCGCGGCGGTCCTTCTCGTGCGGGCGGCGCTCGACCCAGCCGGCGGCCTCCATGCGCTCGACGAGCGAGGCGATGGTGTTCGGGTCGCTGCTCATCATCTGCGTCAGCTCGCCCTGCGTGATGCCCTTGAGGTCGGCCTCGGTGAGACAGCGGAGGGCTGTGAACTGGTCGGGCGTGGCACCGGTGTGCGCGATGCGGCGGCGGAAGGCCTGGTTCAGCCCATACCACGCGCGGCGGAGCAGGGGCGGCAGCCGGCGGCGGTCGGGCGAGTCAATCGGCGGGGCGGGCTTTGAATGTTTCCGGGCGGGCATGGGTCGGATGCTCTGTGTGCGGATAATACGTGTCCGTAGTATTTGGTTGCTTTCCGGCCGGCAGTCTGGAAAATTCGGCGGGCGCTGGGAAGAAAATTAGTTGCAGCCCGGCGCGCGTTTGCCAATTTAGCCGCCGCTCTGCCAGACAACTTTAGCTGCCCAGGCCATGAAACCGAACGTCACCTTCCTCGCCGCCGCTGTCGGCTTCTCACTCTCCCTGTCCTCCTCCTCGGCTGCCGTGAAAGGCTGGCTCGCCTGGCGCGGGCCGAATCAGAATGGCACTTCCGCCGAGAAGAACCTGCCGTCGTCCATTGACCCGAAGAAGCCGCTGTGGACCGCCGACTTCCCCGGCCAGTCCGCGCCGGTCATCGCCAACGGCAAGCTCTACATCATGGGCTATCTCGGCGACGGCGCGGAATTGCAGGAGGGCGTGCGCTGCTACGACGCGGAGACCGGCGAAATGCTTTGGGAAAAGCGCTACACGGACTTTCTCTCGGACACGATTTACCTGCGCTACGCCACGAGCAGCCCGGCGGTGGACCCGGAGACGGGCAACGTCTATATGCTCGGCACGCAGGGGATGCTCAAGGCATTCACCGCCGACGGCAAGGAACTCTGGGGCTATTCGATGATGGAGCAATTCGGCCGGCTCACCTTTCCGAACTCGCGCACCGCGTCGCCGGTGATTGACAAGGATCTCGTCATTGTCCGCGGCATCACCTCGAACTGGGGTGCCCAAGGCGCGGCTGGCGACCGTTTGTATGCCTTCGACAAAAAGACCGGTGAACTCATCTGGGCGACCTGGTCTGGTGAACGGCCCAAGGACAACTCTTTTTCCCATCCGGTTCTGACTTGGTTCAAGGGCAAGCGCGTCCTCATCACGGCGACGGGAGACGGCAATGTGTTTTGCGCCAATGCCCGCACTGGCGAGCCTATCTGGCGCGTGCCGCTCTTCAAGGCGGGCATCAACTCGACCACTGTCGTCCACAACAATGACAAGGTCATCGCCATCTTCGGCACGCCCTACGAGCCAGGCCAGATGGTGTGCATGAAGATCCCGCAGGTCGAGCCGACGAGTGCGACGAATGCGCCCGTAGTGGTCGAGCGACAGGCAGTCGAGCTGTGGCACACGCCGGAGATTTCCACTTCGACGAGCCATCCGATTCTCGTTGGCGACCGCGTGTATGTCGTGGCGGAGAAGGGCGATCTCTGCTGCGTCGATGTGAACAACGGAAAGATTCTCTGGCGCGTGAAGCTCGGCATCGAGCAGCGCAACGCGGGCCTCGTCCACGCGGACGGCAAGCTCTACGTGCCGATGCTCGACGACCCCGCGAGCAAGGCCACCGGTGACAGCGAAACCGGCACGACGGGTGCCCTCTACATCATCGAGCCGAGCGACAAGGAAGGAAAAATTCTCAGCCACGTCGCGCTGGATGGCCGCTGCTTTGGCACGCCGTCGGTTTACAACGGCAAGGTGTATATGCAGACCACGCGCCATCTTTACTGTTTCGGCAAGCCCGGCAACAATCCCGGCCTCCCGCCCGAGCCGGCCCCGGAGAGATGGCCCACACCCGGCAAGGCCACGCAACTCCAGGTCATCCCCAGCGAAGTGCTGTTGAAGCCCGGCCAGACGGCGTCCTTCCGCATCCGCTCGCTCGACGCGAATGGTTTCGTCGTGCAGGAGAACATTGACCCGAAGACGGTGAAGTGGGCCGGCTACATCCCGCCGACCGCCAAAGTGCGCGCGAGCATGAAGGGCGCATTCAACGCGAACGGCCAACTGGTCGCCGGGCCCGAAGTGGTGCCCAGCGCGGGCGCGTTCGAGGGAACTCTTGGCGAGCTTCACGGCTACATCCGAGGACGCGTGCTGCCGGGGCTGCCGATCAAAGAGGACTTCGAGAAGTTCGACATCAGCGTCGTCCACGAGACAGAGGAAGGCGTGAAGTTCGCGTATCCGCCGCTGCCGTGGATTGGGCCGCGGTTCAAGTTTGAGGTGCGCCAAGTCGGCGAGACGAAGGCGCTGGTGAAGGCGATTGACAACAAATTCTTTCAGCGCGCGACCGTCTTCATGGGCGAGCCGAGTTTGAAGAACTACACCGTCCAGTCCGACATGATGAGCGAGGGCAAGCCGCGCAAGATGTCCGAGGTTGGCCAGGTCAACCAGCGCTACCTCATCGTGCTCAAGGGCAACGCGCAGGAAATCGAGGTGAACTCGAACCAGGAGCGCCTCAAGGCCACGGCCCCGTTCAAGTGGAAACCCAACGAGTGGGTAACGCTCAAGTCCCGCGTGGACGTGAAGCCCGACGGCTCCGGCGTGGTGCGCGCGAAGGCGTGGAAACGCGGCGAGCCGGAGCCGGCCGAGTGGACCATCGAGGTGCCGCACAAGGTTGCGCACCAGAACGGCTGTCCCGGCCTCTACGGCTTCGCGCCGCAGGAGATGCGGGTGTTCATCGACAACGTCAGCGTGACGGCGAACTGACCCTTTCCAACAACTGTTCTCGAAAACGAATCCAGCATGAAAACCCTCCCCCTCCTCACCGCCGCGCTGCTCGCGGGCGGCCTCATCACCCAAGCCCAAGACTGGACCCAATGGGGCGGTTCGCAATACCGCAACATGTATAACCCCGCCAAGGGCCTGCCGGACAAGTTCGAGGTCGGCAAGCTCATCAAGGGCACCGAGAACTACGACCCCGCCACGCAGAAGAACGTGAAACTTACCGTCAAGCTGGGTTCACAGAGCTACGGCAATCCCACCATCGCCAATGGCCGCATCTACGTCGGCACCAACAACGACTCGCCCCGCGACAAGAAGCATCTGGGTGACCGCTCCATCTTGATGTGCCTCGACGAGAAGACGGGCGAACTGCATTGGCAGCTCGTCATCCCCAAGCTCAAGTCCGGCAAGGTCAATGACTGGGAAGGCCTCGGCCTGCTTTCCTCGCCCACCATCGAAGGCAACCGTGTTTACGTCGTCACCAGCCGCTGCGAGGTGCTTTGCCTCGACGTGGAAGGCATGGCCAACGGCAACGACGGCCCTTACAAGGACGAGGCCAAATACGCGGTGCTGGACATCGTCGGCCCGGACGGCAAGGCCGCCGCGCCCATTCCGCCCGGCCCGAAGGATGCGGACATCATCTGGCGCTACGACATGATGGACGAACTGGGCGTCTTCCCGCACAACGCGTCGAACTGCTCCGTCCTCATCGTCGGCGACATCGTTTACGTCTGCACTTCCAACGGCCAGGACTGGACGCACGTCAACATCCCCTCGCCCCTTTCGCCCAGCCTGATCGCCATCAACAAAAAGACCGGCGAACTGCTCGGCGAGGACGACGCCAAAATTGGTTCCCGTCTCTTCCACGGTCAGTGGAGTTCGCCCTCGACCGGCAAGGTCAACGGCAAGGATCTCATCTTCTTCGGCGGCGGTGACGGTTGGTGTTACGCGTTCGATGCGATTCCCAAAAAGGAAGGCGACGGGAATTTCCTGAAGACGGTTTGGAAATACGACGCGAACCCGCCGGAATACAAGATGAAGGATGGCAAGCCCATCAAGTATCCCGCCGCCGAAGGCCCGAGCGAAATCAACTCCACGCCGGTCTTCTGGAAGAACCGGATTTACACCGCCACCGGCCAGGATCCCGAGCACGGCGAGGGCATCGGACATCTGGTTTGCCTCGATGCGACGAAGACCGGCGACATCACCAAGACCGGCGTCATCTGGGAGTTCAAGGGCATCAACCGCAGCATTTCCACCGTCTCGATTGACCCGGACACCGGGCTGCTCTTCATCGGCGACTTCTCCGGTTTCGTGTATTGCCTCGACTCCGAGACGGGCAAGCTGCACTGGAAGTATGACATGAAGGCGCACATGTGGGGCAGCACGATGGTCGCGGATGGCAAGGTCTATGTTGGCGACGAGGATGGTGATTTCGTCGTGCTCGCTGCGAACAAGGGCGTGCCAATTTCCCCCAAAGATCGCAAGCCCGGAGGTTCCGAGATGGAGGCCCAAGTCCTGAGCGAGTGCAATCTCGGCGCGCCGATCTACTCCACCCCCGTCATCGCCAACGGCGTCATCTACATCGCCAGCAACACGCATCTTTTCGCGTTGCACGATTCCGCAAAGGCGAAGGCGCCGAAGCCCTGAGCCATGTCGCTCCTGCCGCTCCAGCGGGGTCCGTGTATGAAAGCGCGTGACCGCGATTTGACTTGGGCTGGGTGGAACGGGCCACTGGCCCGTTGCGGCGGGCGACTCGCCCGCCGCTTGTGCTGCGCCCAGGGCAATCCTTTGAATTTAAGCGCTGGCTGTGCCGAAACTCGGCGGCAGGTTGCCGCCGAGAACGGCCAGGTTGGCCGTTCCACCCGGAACCAGGCCCATTGTTCCCGCCAAAGCGGCAAGTCGTTCATCGCGTGATGCGCCCGCATTTCAAATCTTTCCCGTGCATCGCTGTGCTGATGTCTTGGGCGAGCCTTGGGTTGGCCGAGAACTGGCCGCAGTTTCGCGGCCCAACGGGACTCGGCTACACGACGGAGAAGAACCTCCCGCTCACGTGGAACGCCAAGTCCGGTGAGAACGTCCGCTGGAAGGCCCCGCTCCCCAAGAGCGACAACGCGTATTCCTCGCCCGTCGTGCGGGACGACCGCGTGTTCGTCACCTGTGCCGCCAACAATCCGCTGGAGCATCATGTCCTGTGCTTTCAGGCGAGGGATGGGAAGCAGCTTTGGGATGCGACTGTTCCGCCCGGGCCGTGGCTGTTGAAGGACTTGCGCGGCAGCTACGGTGCACCCACTCCGGCAACGGACGGCAAGCACGTCTTTGTCGTGTTCGGCTCGGCGATGGTGGCGGCGCTAGATTTCGAGGGCAAAATCGTCTGGCGGAAGGAACTGGAGAAATACGCCTTCGACGTGGCGCTCGGCTCCAGCCCGGTGCTGCACGGGGACACGCTGATTCTCGACTGCGACCAGACGGGGAAGAAGTCCAGCATCATCGGCTTCGACAAGCCGACCGGGGCCATCAAATGGGAGGAGCCGCGTCCGCAGGCCAACTTCGCGCACAGCACGCCGGTCATCGCCACGGTCAAGGGCCGGGCGCAGATGCTGGTCAGCGCATCGGGTGCGATTCAGGGCCTCGACCCGGCCAATGGAAAAGTCCTCTGGTGGTGCGCGGCGCAAGGCGATGCGTCCTCGCCTGCGTTCAACGGCACACTCGTCTTCTCGGACAGCGGGCGTGGTGGCCGCGCCGTCTGCGTGAACCCGACAGGGGAGGGCGACGTGACCAAGACGCATCTCAAGTGGACCTTCCCGCAGATTCCCGAGGGCCTTTCCTCGGCCATCATCGTCGGCGATTTCGTCCTGCGCACGCACAACCCCGAGACGCTGCGCTGCATCCGGCTCGCCGACGGCGAGGCGGTCTTCAACGAGCGGCTGGCAGGCATCTCCACTTGGGCCAGTCCGTTCGCCACGCCAGATGGAAAGGTGTTCTTTGCCAGCGCCGGCAAGAGCTACGTGGTGCAGGCCGGAGCCAAGCTTGAAGTGCTCGCGACGAATGACCTTGGCGAGGAGAACCGTGCCTCGGCGGCGGTGAGCGGCGGGAAAATCTTTCTTCGCGGCAACAAACACCTCTACTGTATCGGCCAGCCATGAAACGCACCTTGCTTCTCGCGCTGTCGCTGATGTCAGCCGCGCTCGCCACGCCCGCCGCCGAATGGGTGAACATCTCGGACCCGTTCACGAGCAGCTTGCCCAAGCCCGGCACTTACGGCCCGACGGCGGGAGTCGTCGTGGACCGCGCGAGCGGAAATGTGTTCATGGTCGTGAGCGACTACGGCATCTGGCGCAGCTCCGACCACGGCAAAACTTTTGCGCGCGTGGACGACAAGACCATCGGCGGCCGCTGCGAGACGGGCTGGGCGTTGCAGGCGGACCCGGCGGGCACGCGGCTCTTCTGCTTCATGATTTACGGGAGCAGCGCTTACACCGCAGACGGTGGAAAGACTTGGACGAAGTCGAAGACAAGTCACCTCGACTACGGCGGCGTGGACTGGGGCGATCCTGATATGCGCGTGCTCGGCCTGCGTCACGAGAGCGGCGGAATGCTCACGACCAGCGAGGACGGCGGCGCGACATGGAAGGACTTGGAGAAAGGGTTTCAGAATTGCGGAGTCATTGATCGCAACACTTTCGTCGCCACCAAGGCGAAGGAGAAAGGCATCTGGCGCAGCACCAACGCGGGCGCGACGTGGACGGAAGTCTCGACGAACACGCCGCCTGCCGGCACGCCAGTCGTCTTCAAAGGCGTCGCCTACTGGCCGACCGGCAAAGGCATTCTGACCAGCAAAGACAAGGGCGCGACGTGGACTGAACTCGGCGCGCCGGTGGACGCGATGTTCGGTCCGATGTTCGGCAAAGACGCGAGTCATCTCGTGGTCGTCGGCAAGAGTGGCTTTCAAGAAAGCAAGGACGGCGGCGAGTCGTGGCAGCTCGCCGCGCCGCTGCCTGCCGGCTTCGGCGTGGGCCGCGTCGGGCCAAACTACGCGTGGGATCACACCGCGAACATTTTCTACGCCTCGACCATGAGCAAGCCGACTTTCAAATTTGAACGCTAAAAGCAAAGCCTGTTAAACCACATCACACCATGCCCATCCCCACCGTTGCCCCCGAACTCGTCGCGCAAGCCAAGGCCGCGCTCGACAAACACCTCCTCGAAATCATCGAGTGGCATTTCAATCCCTCGACCGGCTGTCCCTTCTGGCTCGACTGGACCGCGAAGAACTTCGACCCGCGCAAGGAGATCAAGTCCATCGAGGACGTGAAGAAGTTCCCACACTTTCAGGACGAATGGCTGCGCGACCTCCAGCCCGAGGTCTGGGTGCCCGCGCAGTTCAAAGGCAAGCCCTTCAACATCTTCGAGACCGGTGGCACCACCGGCATGCCCAAGCAGCGCATCGGCTGGAACGACTACAAGGTGGATTACTCCGAGTTCAGCGAAAAGATTTCCGACGCGCACTTCCCGCGCGGTGGCGCGTGGCTGATGATGGGCCCGACCGGCCCGCGCCGCCTGCGCCTCGCCATCGAGCACCTCGCCAACGTGCGCGGCAGTTCCTGCTACTTCATTGACCTCGATCCGCGCTTCGTGAAGAAGCTCATCTCGAACAAGCAGTTCGACGTGGCCAAGCAATACATGGTGCATGTCGTGGAGCAGGCGGCGACGATCCTCAAGCACCGCAAGGTCTCCGGCCTCTTCACCACGCCAAAGCTCCTCGAGGCACTCGGCGAGCAGGTGAACCTCTGGGACGCGGGCATTCGTGGCGTGTTCTGCGGCGGCACTTCGATGAAGCCGCAGGAAATCCGCTTCATCATCGAAGAATTGCTGGAGAACCGCATCGGCTTCTACCCCACCTACGGCAACACGCTCATGGGCCTCGCCGCCAGCGTGGAACTCCAGCCGGAGGACAACTTCAGCGCCACCTACTACGCCCCGCAGCCCCGCGCCGTCCTGCGCGTGGTCAATCCGAAGCAGACCGACCAGACCGTAGCCTATGGCGAGTGGGGCCGCGTGGAGCTTACCACTCTGACGAAGGAGTTCTTCATGCCGCGCTTCCTCGAACGCGACGAAACTGTCCGCCGCGCCCCGCGCCCGCCCTACGCCTGGGACGGTGTCGGCGACGTGCGTCCCTTCGGCGCGCTGGAGAAGACCATCGTCGAGGGCGTTTACTGACGCGCGGCCATTTCACATTCACTTGCAAGGCGCGCGGAAACATCCTGCGCGCCTTGTGCCTTCCAGCTTTTCCATTCGTGACAAGCCGCCGGACTTGCGCTATTCAACAATCCTAGCGCCGGGTGAAACCGGCCTTTGCGCCATGGTCTATTTCACCGTCTATCTCAAGAACCTCAACAACGGCACCGGCTACGTGGACACCGCGCTGGCCGACGACCAGTTGATGCGGGACTTTCTTCAATACCTCGACATCGGCGTGAAAGCCCACCGCGCCTACGCGGTCGTGGACGCTGCCGCGAACGACGTGCCCGTCGGGGTTTTCGCCGTGAATCTTGCCGACGTGGCAGCCATCACCGCGACCGTGCCGCGCCAGGACGACCATCCCGAACTCTTTTCCGCGCCGGAAGCACCGGTTCCCCAGCCTGTCACGGCGCCGGAGCCGGCAGCTTCTGACGTTGAGCCAGACGAGCGCGCGAAGTAGGCTTCGCCGCGAGTCATGAGCCAGCCAGCCACATCGTCGGATTCTCCACCGGCCCGCCGCCTTGACGCCCCCGTCCATCCGCTGGCCGCCGCGTTGCTGGTCTTCGTGGACAATCTGTGGAACCTCGCCGATTGGGCGGTGGTGGACTGGATCGTCACGATTCCCCTGAGCTTCCTGACCGTCTTCGCGCCGGTGGTTTTCATCCAACGCTTCCTCGGCCGTGACGGCTGGGGCAAATCGTTCGGCAAAGGTCTGCTGCTCGGCGTGCTGGCAGCCGTGCCGACATCCATCACGGGAACGCCCGTGGGCCTGGCGCTGCTGACCTGGGCGGGCATCCTGCGGGCCAGAGGCGCGGCGGCCACGATGGCGAACGAACCCCGCGTGGCTGCCGCACCGCCACCAATTCCGATTCCGGTTGAGGCGCAAATCATTTCCACCGGCCCGCCCGCGCCCCCGCCGCCTGTTTCAGCAGCCCCGCCTCCACCGCCTGCGGCTCCAGTTCCTCCGCGCCGCATCGAGCCGTGGTGGGTGAAGCTCGTCATCGTCCTGTTGCTGTGCGGCACGGTGCTCCTCGCAACGAAGATGGTGCTCAACCGGATGGGCGGCATCGCGGCGAAATTCCGCCAGCAACACATCACCGAGACGTTCCTCTCCGCGCTGCCCACCCTGGCCCGAACGCCCGGCGGCAGCCTCGAACTCGCCACGGCCACCGCCACCGAAACCCTCACGCGCGCGGACGAGCGCACCATCGCGTGGGACATGATCTACCTCGGCAAGACCGTCTCCGAGATTTCCGTGCCCGTCACCTACCGCTACCACCTGAACCTCCGCGACCCTTGGAAGCTCGATGTCGCCGGCAACACCTGTGTCGTCCGTGCGCCCGCCATCCGGCCCAGCCTGCCGCCCGCGATCCACACGGACCAGATGCAAAAGCGCTCCGAGTCCGGCTGGGCGCGCTTCGACGCGCGCGAACAGATGGCCGAGCTGGAGCGCAGTCTCACGCCGCGCCTCACGCGGCACGCGGGCGATCCACGGCGTCTCGCGCTCGTCCGCGAAGAATGCCGCAAGACGGTCGCCGAGTTCGTCCGCGACTGGCTGTTGAAGGAGGACCACTGGCGCAAAGACCGCTTCTCCACCATCAAGGTCGTTTTCGCGGATGAGCCAGGCGATCCATCCCTCGTCCTGCCCGTGTTGCAGTTGCCGTGATGCGCATGGAAGGGACTTGCCTCGTTGCGAGGAAAACCAGTGCTTGCACGGCTGCCGGCTTTTGAGATACTCCGCACACGTATTAAATGATGAGCACTGTCCCGCATCTCCCCGTCCTCCGCCTCGGCCGCAGTTACAGGAGCCTTGAAACCTTCGAGGTCAAGGACCACCGCACCCACGAGGTGAAGGCCGTCGTCTCCACCATCAACGCCGGCATCATCCGCAAGGATCTCGCGAAGATCGGCGCTTCGCGGGCGGCGTTGAAGAAGTTCACCGTCGCCCAGATGCTCGAAATCTGCGCCAAAACCGGTGACCTCTTCCTGCACGGCACGCTGCCGCTCGGCGACAAGGGCCACACCCAGACGCCGCAGCAATACACCGAGACGCTTGGCCTCACGAGCGGCCTGCCGCACGTCATGGTGAAGCGCAACATGCAGAAAATCTGCGACGCGCTCACGCACATGAAGACCGTGCTCAACGGCCTCACGCGCGGCCTCGATCTCTCCATCCTCGACACCGGCATGGGCGAGCAGCACCGCGCCAAGCTCGCCTTCTTCCCGACCACGCAGGCGCTCGGCCTCGTCATGCCGAGCAACTCGCCGGCGGTGAATTCGCTCTGGCTCCCGGCCATCGCGCTCAAGACGCCCGTCGTCATCAAGCCCGGCAAGGAGGAGCCGTGGACGCCTTACCGGCTCATCCAGGCGTTCATTGCCGCCGGTGTTCCCGCCGAGGCGTTTGGCTTCTACCCGACCGACCACGAGGGCGCGTCTGAAATCCTCAAGTCCTGCGGCCGCGCGCTGATTTTCGGCGACAAGAACACGACCTCGCAATACGCGCACAAGCACACCATCCAAATTCACGGTCCCGGCTGGAGCAAGATTCTTGTCGGCGATGATTGCATCGAGCATTGGCGCGACTACCTCGACATCATGGTCAGCTCCATCTCGGACAACGGCGGGCGCTCCTGCATCAACGCCTCCACCATCGTCGTGCCGAAGCACGCGGCCGAAATCGCCGACGCGCTGGCGCAGCGGCTCGGCCCCGTCGAGCCGACTCGGCCCGACGATCCACACGCCCGCCTCGCCGGCTTCGCGAATCCCAAGATGGCCGACTTCATTGACACGCAGATTGAAGACGGCTTGAAAACATCCGGCGCGAGGGACATGACCGCGAAGTATCGCACCGGCCCGCGCAAGGTCGTCTTCGAGGGCGGCACCTACCTGCGGCCGACCATCGTGCTGTGCGACAGCTTCGCGCACCCGCTGGCGAACAAGGAGTTCCTCTGCCCCTACGCGAGCGTCGTCACCTGCCCGCAGAAGGACATACTGCACCAGATCGGCTACAGCCTTGCCGTGAGCGCGATCACGAAAGACCCGCATTTCACCGACGAGCTGATGGCCTTCCCCGAGATCGAACGTCTCAACCTCGGCCCCGTCTCCACGATGAAGATTTCCTGGGACCAGCCGCACGAAGGCAACATGTTCGAGTTCCTCTGGAAGCGCCGCAGCATCGAGAAGGCTTGGTGAACGGCGGCGTGGCGCAGCATCGCTCCCATCCCATGCACGAGGAAGCCGAACGCCACCTGTCCCAGGCCGACCGCGTGCTGGCGCGCGTCATCCGCGACGTGGGGCCATGCACCATGCGACCGCGCCGGAACTGCCCGCCGTTCCAGTCCCTCGTGCAGGCCGTCGCGCACCAGCAGCTCAACGGCACGGCGGCCCAGACCATTCTCAAACGCTTCATCGCGCTCTTTCCTGGCGGCAAGTTTCCTCAGCCGGAACACATCTTGGCCGCTCCCGATGAGCAATTGCGCGGCGCCGGTCTCTCCCGTGCCAAGGCGGCGGCCATCAAGGACATCGCCCACAAGACCACCACCGGCCACGTGCCCACGCGCCGCGAGGCCGCGCGCCTGAGCAACGCGGAACTCGTCGCCCGGCTCACCGAAATTCGCGGCGTCGGGCCGTGGACCGTCGAGATGTTTCTCATCTTCACGCTGGGCCGTCGCGACGTGCTGCCCGTGGGCGACTACGGCGTGCGCTGCGGCTTCGCGAAGGCTTACGGCTGGAAGGAACTCCCCACGCCCAAGGAACTGCTGGCCGAGGGCGAACGCTGGCGGCCCTATCGCTCCATCGCGTCCTGGTATATGTGGCGCGTGCTCGACGAGAAATGACGCCGCCGGGATAAATCCTTGAACAGCCGGAATTCCCGGCCAGTCTCTAACCGCACATGAGTTCCGCAGCTCACACGTCGCCGTCCACCGGGCTGTTTGATTTCGTTCCGCGCACACGGCTCGTGTTTGGCGCGAACACCGTCGAGCGGGTCGGCGAGCTTGCGACAGAGCTCGGCTGCCGGCGCGTCCTGCTCGTCACCGACCCTGGCATCGTCAAGGCCGGCCACGCCGCGCGCGTGCAAGAATCGCTGGTGAACGCCGGCTTGCGCGTCAGCCTCTTTGACCGCGCGAAGGAAAACCCCACGACGAAGTGTGTGGACGAATGCGTCGCCGTCGCGGCGGCGGAGAAAGTGGATTTGCTCGTCGGTCTCGGTGGCGGCAGCTCGATGGACACGGCGAAGGGCTGCAACTTCATCTACACCAACGGCGGGCGGGTGCAGGACTACTGGGGCGTCGGCAAGGCGCGCAAGCCGATGCTGCCGCTCATCGCGATCCCCACCACTGCCGGCACCGGCAGCGAATGCCAGTCCGCCGCGCTCATCGCGGACGAGCGGACGCACATGAAGATGGCCTGCCTCGATCCCAAGGCCGCCGCGTGCATCGCGATTCTCGATCCCGCGCTCACAGTCTCGCAGCCGCACCGCGTGACCGCCTGCACGGGCATTGACGCCATCGCGCACGCCGTCGAGACCGCCGTCACCACGAAACGCAACCCGCTGTCGCAAATGTTCTCCCGCGAAGCCTTCCGGCTCTGCGTCACCAGCCTGCCGCAGGTGCTGAAGCATCCGAAGGATCTCGAGGCGCGCGGCCGGATGCTGCTCGGCGCGGCCTACGCGGGCATCGCGATTGAGAACTCCATGCTCGGCGCGGCACACTCGGCGGCGAACCCGCTCACCGCGCATTACAACATCGTCCACGGCCAGGCCGTCGGCATGATGTTGCCGGCCATCATCCGCTTCAACGCAAGCGACCCGGCCGCGCTGCGCTGTTACGCCGAACTCGCCTCCGGCCCCGAGCTGGCGATGGTCAAGAGCGGGCTGACCACCGCGCTCGAAGCGCTGCTGGCCCGCCTCGAATCGCTCCTCAACCTCGCCGGATTCCCACGCTCTTTGACCGAGTGCGGCGTCGAGCCGGCCAAGATCAAACTGCTTGCCGCGGAGGCCGCGCAGCAATGGACCGTGAAGTTCAATCCGCGCCGCGTCGAAGTCGCGGACTTCGCCGGCCTCTACGAAGCCGCCTTCAACCGCCGCAGCGACGGGGACTTGGTTTGAAGGTAGGTCAGTGCTTCTAGCCTGACCACTGACCTTCAGAAGCCGCTCAAGCGGGTTTTCTCAGATGGAGGGACAGGCGGGACGCGCTGGCCTACTTGCTTTGATTACTCAGCCGCGCCCGCCAGTCCGTTTCCCATGCCGCTGAGTTTGCGCCGATTGATTGCTGGTGTGCTTTGCTGCCTCGCGGGCTCTTTCGCCCGCGCCGCCGTGCCTGCGCCGGAGTCTGTTTTCCCCGCTGGCGGGAAACAGGGCGCGACCGTGAGCGTCACCGTCGGCGGCAAGCTGGACGGCTGGCCTGTGGGCGCGTGGACCGACCACGCGGGCTTGGTCTTCAAGGCGACGACGAACAGTGGTGCCTACTCCGTGAGCATCGGCGCGGACGTGCCGCCGGGACCGCATCTGGTGCGGTTCTTCAACGGCGATGGCGCGGCGGAACCGCGCACGTTCGTCGTCGGCACGCGGGATGAAATGCTTGAAGCGGAGCCGAACGACGACTTTCGCAGGGCGCAGCAGTTGGAAAAATCATCCGTCGTCATCAACGGCAAACTGGAGAAGGCCGGCGACGTCGACAGCTTCTCGCTGACCGTGGAAAAGGGAAAATGGCTCGTCGCCGCCGTGGACGCCTACGCGCTCGGCAGCTCGGTGGACCCGGTCGTGCAAATCCTCGACGAGCGCGGCGTGCGCGTGGCCTTCAACCACGACACTTACAACCTCGACGCGCTGACCGCGTGGCAGGCGGAGCGCACGGGCACATACATCGTGCA
Organism: uncultured Klebsiella sp.; assembly: GCA_964478755.1. GTDB lineage: Bacteria > Verrucomicrobiota > Verrucomicrobiia > Limisphaerales > SXTU01 > SXTU01. Next base: position 18,300 of record CAYZJP010000034.1, on the reverse strand, counting down.
AGTGTTCGGCTTCGCGCATCCGCCCGCCGCGGATGTCGCGGCGAAGGGGAACGCCGCCTACGTCTATCGCCTCACCATCACGACCGGACCGTTCGCGCGCTTCGCCTTTCCCGCCGGCGTGAAGCGCGGCGCGAAGTCGTCGGTGAGCCTGCTGGGCTGGAACTTGGACAAGGTCGGTGCGATGCAAATGGTGGACGCCACACACGCCCAGCCCGCCGACCAACTGATCTTCCTCCCCGCCTCGCCGACCGGCGACACGCTCTGGCTCGACCTCGGCGACGCCAACGAACTCACCGAGGTGGAGCCGAATGACACGCCCGCGACCGCGCAGCCGGTCGTGTTCCCTGCCACGCTAAACGGCCGCATCGGCACGCCCGGCGACGTGGACCGCTTCGCCTTCACCGCGAAAAAGAATGAGCGCTTCAACTTCCGCGTGCGCGCCGCGGTTATTCACTCGCCGCTCGCCGCCCGGCTGCGCGTGGAGGACACCAACGGCGTCTCGCTCTCCCAGCAGGACGGCAGCGACAACGTGGATCCGAAGCTGGGGTGGAATGCGCCGGCCGACGGCACGTTCGTCGTGGCGATCAGCGACATGTATGGCAACGGCGGCTGGGACCACGTCTATCGCATCGAGCACGTCGCGCCACCACCGCACTTCACGGCTACGATTCCGACGCACGCGTTCTTTGTGGAGAACGGAAAGACGAACGAAATCAAAGTCACGGTCACACGCAACGAGGGCTTCAAGGAGAAACTCGTCGTGAGTGTGAAAGGCCTGCCCGACGGCGTGACCGCGAAGGCTGCCGCAGTGCCCGACAAGAGCGGCGAGGTGAAACTGGAACTCATCGCGAGGGACGACGCAAAGGCCGCGAGCGTGCCAGTCGAAATCCTCCTCTCCGCCCCCGAAGTGCGCCCGCCGATGAGTGTTGCCGCGACATTCAGCTTGCGCGGCACGGATCTGCGGGGCGACAAGCTCATCAATGACGGTCACGTCGCCTGGCTCACTGTTGCGAACAAGCCCGCGCCGCCACCGCCGCCGAAGAAAAAGAAAAAGTGACGGATCAGGCCCGCTGTCGGCGGCGGACAACGGGCTTCCGTCTGGCGGGCTTCAATTCTGTGACCGCGCAATTCGCCGCGCGTTCCGCCCAGGCCGAGAGTTGGGCCGCGTCTTCCAACACGCCGGCAGGGACTTCGCGGTAAGCCGGGAGGCATTGCTTGGCGTTGGGTTGGAACGGTCCCATGCCGGCTGCCTCGTAGTCACAGCGCGTGCGGTCGTCGGTTTTGAAGTAGAGCCGACCACGGTGAAGGATGCCGAAGAAGGATTCGCCCCGGTAAATCCCGTGCCCACCAAACATCCGGCGAAATTCGACGCCTGGCAGCCCGGCAAGCTGTTCGCGGACAAATGCGTTGAAGCTTTCGTCCGCCATCACTTTCCGGTGGGATGGCTCGCCCGAATATGCGCGACACCACCCGCATCCGACGCCGCACCAATGAGCAGCGCGCAGCCGGTGAGGAGAGAAATCGAGGTGAGCAGACTAGTGTCGAGACGGAGGCGGCGCTTCACGGTCGGGCCGGTTTTTTTTTTGACGGCGGCACAAAGTCTAGCCGCCGACGTGGTCAATGTCGAATCGGCAACGTGAACGCGCACCAATTTACTTGCGAACCGCCGCGAAGCGCAGCCCACGCGTGCTGACACGCAGCGTGGCGAACCCGAACGATTCCATGACGGCCTCGTAAATCGCCGCGCCGAACAGGATCACGTCCGCCCGCTTGGCCGGGAGGCCGGGCAGTTGGCGGCGCTCGGCCAGCGGCAGGCTCCAGAGGTGTTCGACGTGCCAGCGCAGGCGTTGGGCGGTGAACTGCGCCGCCTCGATGCGGGCACGGTCGTAATCGGGCAGCTCCAACTCCAGCCGCGCCAGAATGCTGGTCGTGCCACCGGTGCCTACGAGCGCGAGGTCTTCCCGATGGATTGACGCGAAATGCGGCGCGAGCTGCGGGCGGACTTCACGGTCGAGGAAGCGGCGGAGTTGCGCGCGCGTGGCGGCGAACTCGGTAGGCGTGGGCGGGTCGGCAAGGCGCGTGGCTTCGAGCAGGCGCACCGTGCCGAGCTGGAAGCTGTCGCGGAACACGGAGCGGCCCGCGTCGCCGAGGATGAACTCGGTGCTGCCACCGCCCACGTCGAGAATCAGCACGGGTTGGCGGGACAGCGAAGCGCCCGTCAGCACGCCTTGAAAGGCCCACTCGGCTTCCTGCTCGCCGCTGATGACCTCGACGAGCTGCCCGGTGGAGCTGCTGACGGCGTTGAGCAGATCGGCCGCGTTGGTTGCGTCGCGCGCGGCGCTGGTCGCGATGATGCGCAGGGCGGTCGCGCCTTGCCCGCGAGCGGTCTGGACAAACTCCGCGACGGCCTTGGCCGTGTCGGCGATGGCTTCGGGCCGCAGCCGGTGGTCTTCGTAGAAGCCGCGTCCGAGCCGCGTTTGCTCGCTGCCTTCCCAGACTGGCTCCACCGCGTCTGGCGAAACATCCGCGACGAGGAGCTTCACGGAGTTGGTGCCGATGTCGATGACGGCGCGGCGGGAGGAATCGGAGATGGGAGATGGGAGATGGGAGATGGGGGAAGCGAAGTGCTCTGGGTCAGTGCTCACGGGACTAATCACTAAGCACTAATCACTGCTCACTTCTCCTTAGACTCCCGCTTCGCCAGCACGGCTGCGCCGGTGATGCCGGCGTCGTCGCCGAGCTTGCTGGCGCGGATTTCGATGCCCTTGGCGGTGCCAGTGAGCGCGTGTTCCTTCGCGACCTTGGTGATGACGGGCATCATCTCGTCGGCGAGCTGGTCCATCACACCGCCACCGAGGACGATGACTTCGGGGTTGAGAAGATTGATGACGTTGGCGACGGCGATGCCGGTGTATTCGGCGGCCTCCTCGACAATCTGCGCGACGAACTTGTCGCCGCGCCGGAGCGCCTTGCGGAGGTCGCCGCTGCGCATGTCGGTCAGCTCGGGGCCGAGCATCTCGGTGAGCACCGTCTTCTGGCCGTCCTTCACAGCGGTCTGGATGCGGCGGAAGAGCGCGGTGCGGCTGGCCAGTGCCTCGAAGCAGCCCTTGTTGCCGCAGCCGCACTTGGGGCCGTCCACGTGGAGGACCATGTGGCCGATCTCGCCGGCGGTGCGGTTGAAGCCTGAGTAAGGCCTGCCATCGAGCATGATGCCGCCACCGATGCCCGTGCCGAGAAAGATGCCGACCATTGAGCGCGGCTTGGGATCGAGTTCGGTTTCATACACGCCCAGCGCGCAGACGTTGCAGTCGTTCTCGGCGAAGACAGGAAGGTCGAGTTGTTTCTCCAGTGTCTTCTTGAGCGGCACGTCCTCCCATTTGAGGTTGGGCGCAAAAATCATCCGGCCCGCCTCCGGGTCAATCGCGCCGGGCGCGCCGATGCCGACGGCCTTGATGTCCTCGAAGTGCAGGTCGCACTCGTCCACCACGTCGTGGATGCAGCGGGCCACGCGTTCGAGCACGCCATCAGGGCCGCGCTCGGGCTTGGTGCTCATCTTCACCTTGCCGAGGCACTTGAGCTGCGGGGTGAAGACACCGGCGAGAATCTTGGTGCCGCCCAAGTCCACGCCCACGAGGTATTCGCGTTTGCCAGTTGCTTCGGCCATGTGCGTTTGAGTTGATTGAAATTGTCGTGCCGGGTCTCGCGCCGGTAACGGGCAACAGCGGAAAACGCCTGTGGTTTACCCAGCCGTGGCGCGAACGGCCAGCACGGAATTGTTACTTCTCACCGCCCCGCCAGCACGGACTCGATCTTCCGCCGCAGGTCGGCGTTCACGTCCTCCGGCGAACGGTCGGCATCCACCATGTCGAAGCCATAGACCGTTTGCAGCCGCGTGAACTGCCGGGCCATCAGCGCCTGATATTTCAGGAAACTGTCGAACATGTCGCGCGAGAGGCCGAGGTCCATGCCGCTCTCCCAATAGTCCAGCGCCTTGTTCTTGGCGAAGTTCCGCTGCACGAGCTGTTCGGGCGAGATGTTCAGGTAGAAGACGGCGTCGGGCACGAGCGCGATGCCGTAGAGGTTTTTCAACCAGGTTTCGTCCATGCCGCGCACAATGTCGCGGGCCATCAGCGTGTAGATATAACGGTCCGCGAGCACCATGAAGCCGGCCTTGAGCGCGGGGAGCATGATGTTCTCGACCTGGTCGGCGAAGTCGGTGGCGTAGAAGAGGCTCAGGGTCGTGCGGCTGAGAATGTTGCCTTGCTGCGCCTTGTCGAGTTCCTCGCTGACGAGGTCGGAGCGCTTGAGGCCGACCTGCACGGTGGCATGGCCGCTGCCCTCGAGCCACTGCACGAGCTGCGCGATTTGCGTCGAGCGACCGGAGCCATCCGCGCCCTCGACGACGATGAGCTTGCCCTTCAGCTTTTCCTCCTCCACGCCGGGGATGCCCTCGCCGTAGAAGCGCTTGGGCGTGGGCTTGGGGATGGTGACTTCCGGAGTGCGGGGCGCGGGGGCGAGGCGTTTGGCTTTGCGTGCGGTGGTCATGGTCACGCTTTGTGAATGGCGAAGGACGGCAGTTCAATGCGGTCGGCGACGAGCTTGCGCACGATGGCCTGCTGCGTCTCCACGGTCTCATTGGCGTCAATGACATTGAACGAAAACTCGCGGCTCATCGCGAGATATTGCTCGAGCATCCGGCCTTGGAAGATGCGAAAACTCTCGTAGGGATCGGTCGAAAAACCCATGTCCATGCCGGCCTCGAAGTATTTCAGCTCGGGCCGTCCGTCGAGAATGCGATTCAGCGACACTTCCAAATCCGCGCGAAAGAAGAACGTCATGTCCGGCAGCGCGGCGAAGCTGTAGAGGCCGCGGACCCATTCCGTCGGGCACGTCCGCACCACGTCGCGCGCGAAAGCGGTGAAGATGTAGCGGTCGCACAGCACGAGGTAGCCCGCGCGCAACAACGGCAGGAGCTGACGCTCGTAGCGGTCGGCGAAGTCCGTGGCGTGGATCAGGCTGAACGTGGTGGGCGTCAGCAGGGTCATCTTCTTGCCCTTGCTGGTGGCGGATTTGACCAGCTCGGAGGAGTTCCACTCGCTGAAGAAGACTTTGAGGCCGCGCAGCTCCAGCCAGCGTTTGAGCAGGTAGATTTGCGTGGACTTGCCGGAGCCGTCCAAACCCTCGACCGCGACGAGGCGGCCGGGGAAACCGAGTTCAGCGAAGGTCTTCATCATTTCGGACGCGGGGAGAGTTGCGAGGCGACGGGTTGAACACAACGATTTTCCAGCGCGCTCATCGCAACCCGAACACGGCGGCCATCAGCCCCAGCGTCTTGAACGTCACGTAACTCAGCGCATAGCGCACGCCGGGCAGATTGATGACGACGAGCACGGCGATGAAGCCGAACTGGTAAAAGCGCATATAGGTCTCCTGGCTCATGCCGATGAGGTTCTTCAAAATGTGCGAACCGTCGAGCGGCGGGATCGGGATCAGATTGAAGAAGCACAACACCAGGCTCATGGCGGCGGCACCTTTGAGGATGTCCACATGGGCGTTCAGGCCCGCGATGACTAACACCTTCGCAAGCGCGACCAGCCCGAAGGCGATGATGAAATTCATGGTCGGCCCGGCAATGGTCACGAGCGTGTCGTCCACGCGCGGGCGGCGGAGGTTGGAGATGTTGACCGGCACCGGCCGGCCCCAGCCGATGATGAAACCGGCCACCGTCGGATTCGACAGCGCGATAAACGACGCCATCAACGGCAGCACGACGGTGCCGATGAGTTCCATGTGCGCGACGGGGTTCATGGTGACGCGGCCTTCGTTGTAGGCCGTGTTGTCGCCGCATTTCCACGCCACCCATGCGTGCGCCCACTCGTGCATCGTGATCAGGGGCACGAAGAACAGGTAGCCCAGCAGCACATCAACTATCGCCGTTTGACTCATCGCGTGCGGACGGTAGCCGAGGAAGCGTCAAAGCCCAAGCGGAAGTCGCGCTCCTCACGTCTCCGGCAACGTGAAGAAGAACGTCGCGCCCCGGCCCGGCTCGCTCTCCACCCACACTTCGCCGCCGTGCGATTGCACGATGTGCTTCACGATGGCGAGGCCAAGGCCGGTGCCACCGGCGTCGCGGGAGCGCGCCTTGTCCACGCGATAGAAACGCTCGAAGACGCGTGGCTGCGCCTCCGGTGGAATGCCGGGCCCGTCGTCGCGCACCCAAAGTTCGATTTGCTTTTTGTCGTTGCCACGCGCGCCGATGACGACATTCCCGCCTGCACACCCATACTTGATGGCGTTGTCCACGAGGTTGAAGAGCACCTGCTGCAAGCGCTCGGTGTCGGCATTCGCGGCGAGGTCGGCGGGAATTTCATTGAGCAGCTTCATCTGCTTGGCGGTGGCGCGGGATTCCAGATCGGTGATGACGCGCTCCGCGACGCCGCGCAGCTCCGCACGCTGGAGGTTCATCACGATCTGTCCCGACTCCAAGCGCGAGATGGTGAGCAGGTCTTCGATGAGATACGTGAGCCGGTCGGCGTGCTTCTCGATGGTCTGGAGAAATTTCGTGGCGACCTCCGGCTTGTCCTTCGCGCCATCAATCAGCGTCTCGACGTAGCCCTTGATCATGGACAGCGGCGTGCGCAGCTCGTGGCTGACGTTGGCGACGAACTCGCGCCGGGTGTTTTCTAGTTGCTTGAGCCGCGTGAGGTCGTGGCAGACGAGGATGAGTCCTTGATGCCGGCCATCCGGGCCGAGCACGACGGCGGAGTTGACCTGCAAGCTGCGGGCGCAGTCGAGGTCAGGCAGTTCCAGCTCGAACTCCTCGACCTGTCCCTTGACCAGCGTGCGGTTCACCAGCTCCTGCACTTGATGCAAACGGAGCGCCTCCATGACCGTGCGCCCGCGAAGGTCGCCGGTGACGCCGAAAAGCCGTTCGAGCGCCTGGTTGACGAGCCGCACGCGCCCGTCGGCGTCAAGCACCAGCACGCCTTCGCTCATGCTGTTGAAGAGCGCCTGCTGCTGGGCGAATTCATGCGCGCGAGCCTGCTCGTGCTGCTGGCGGAGCGACTCAAGCTCCCGCCGAATGCGCTCGTGTTCCGCTGCCGCCGTGCGGCGGCAGCGCTGCCACGCGACGAGGCAAAGTCCCGCCGCCAGCAGCGCAAGGATGGTGAGCGCGGGCCACATCGCGCGGAGCATGGCGAGAGCGGGAAGGGGCAGTCAATGCGCGGAAGAAGGACGCGCAATCTCTGTGCTGGCGTCGGTCACGATACTCTGGTAGATAAAGTCGTCGCGCGCGTTCACCCCAACCCCGACCCCGAATGATCAAGTTCAAGGCTAAAGAGCAGGCCAAGGTCAGCCCGCAGCGCAAGGCTGCCGAGCAGTTGCTCGATCAGCTCAAGCGCACCCTGGAAATGGAGGCCGGGCGCGGCAACATCACCATCAGCCACTTTTTGTCCGCGCGCGGCGCGGAGGATCGCGCGGCGTTCGCGCCCCAGACTCATGCGGGCACGGGCTTTTACACGTTGGAGGGCGTCGTTGCGACCGGCGGCATGGGCGCGGTGCTGAAGGCGCAGGACAACAACCTGGCGCGCACCGTTGCGTTGAAGGTGATGCTCAACAGCGCGCAGGCGAACGAGCAGGCCGTCTTCAGCTTCGTGGCCGAGGCGCAGATCACCGGCCAGCTCGAACACCCGAACATTGTCCCGCTCCACGACATTGGCGTGGCCGCCGACGGCACGATCTACTACACGATGAAGTTGATCGAGGGCCGCACGTTGCGCGACATCCTCAAGGACATCCGCGACGGCAACGCGGACACGATCCAGCGCTACCCGATTACGAAGCTGCTGACGATCTTCCAAAGCGTTTGCAACGGCATCGCCTACGCGCATTCGCGGCGAGTGATCCATCGCGACCTGAAGCCGGACAACGTGATGGTCGGCGAATTCGGCGAGGTGCTCATCCTTGATTGGGGCCTGGCGAAGGTGCTGCCAGAGCCGGGCCAGGTGGACACAGAGGAGCACGGCGGCGAATTCACAGGCCCGGTGCCTGGCAACCCCGCCGACGCGATGGCCACGATGGCCGGGCAAGTCAAAGGCACGCCAAACTACATGGCTCCCGAGCAGGCAGAGGGCCGCGTGGCCGACATTGACACGCGCTCGGACATCTACGCGTTGGGCGGCATTCTTTACTACATCCTCACAATGCAACCGCCCATCACGGGCGCGAATTTGGACGAGATTCTGACCCGTGTGACCTCCGGCGACATCACCTCGCCGAGCACGTTCAACAGCAAGCCGATTGAGAACCCGTCCGGCCGGGTCGCACCACACTGTCCGGACGGCACCATTCCGGAAGCGCTGTCCGCCGTGGCGATGAAGTGCATGGCGCGCGAGCGCGAGCAGCGTTACCAGACCGTGGAGGAGTTGCAGGGCGACATCGCGGCCTACCAGGGCGGCTACGCCACCCGCGCGCAGGAAGCGAACATCTTCACGCTGATGAAGCTGCTGCTGCAACGCAACAAGAAGGAGGCCTTCATGGCGGTGGGCGCGCTGATTTTGGTGGTGCTGACCGGGTTGGGCTTCTTAGGCAAGGTGAAGTTCAGCGAGATGAAGGCGCAGGAGGCGCTGACCCAGGCCAAGCAAAAAGTCGAGGAACTGCGCAACACCGCGCCCTCCTTCGCGGCGGTCGCCGAGGGGGATCTGCGCAAGCTGCAGTTCACCAATGCGATGGTCAACATCGAGCAAGCCATCAAGCTCGACGGGTCGAACGCGAGCTTCCACAACATCAAGGGCAACATCCTCACTTCGCTCCAGGAATACGACAAAGCCCGCGAGGCCTATGAAGCTGCCAAGGCAATCGATCCCCGGCTCACCGAGGCGAACCGCAGTTCCGTCGTTCTCGCCGGCGTGCTGAAGGACAACAGCGACTTCAAGAAGCTCAAGAATGAGAACTACCGCCAGCTCTACGAACTGATGCGCGATCAGGGCCGTCTTGAAGAGGCCGGCCTGATGTTCGCCCGTTTTGCCGCCGGCGACACCCGCATTCTCGATACTTTCCGCAAAAATCTCACCGGCGGCGGCATCCGGTCCGACCTTCTCGAACGCGAAACCTCTGGCGAGTTCCATCTCAACCTCGCCGGCCTGAAAATCACCAGCCTCAAGGCGCTCACCGGCATCCCGCTGACGACCTTGAATCTCTCCGGATGCACGGACATCACCGACCTCTCCGTGCTCAAGGGCATGCCGCTTACCCGGCTGGAACTGGTCGGCTTGGCCGGCCTCACGGACCTTGGCCCGCTCAAGGAAAACAAGACGTTGACGGAGCTGAACCTCCAGAACTGCGTCAGCGTCCTCGACCTCGGGCCGCTGGCCGACCTTCCGCTCAAGCGCCTCGACTTACGGGGCACGCGCGTCACCGACCTCAAGCCGCTGGGGAGCTGCAAGCAGCTCGCGGCGCTCGACCTCGGCGCAAGTCAGGCGCGCGAAATCGGCCCGCTCGCGGGCAAACCACTCAAATGGCTCAACCTCGAAAACAGCCGCGTTCTCTCCCTCGCCTCGCTCAAGGGCGCGCCCCTGCAATTCCTCAGCATCAACGACACCAAAATCAACGACATCAGCGCACTCGCCGGCGCGCCGCTGGTTACGAACCTGATGGACAAGACCCAGGTGCGTGACATCAATGCCTTGAAAGGCATGCGCCTCCAGCATCTGAGTTGTTACAAGACGCCGGTTGAGAAGGTCACTCCGCTCGAAAAGATGACCTCGCTCCGCTACCTCGATCTCCGCGAGAGCGAGATCACGAGCATCGCTCCGCTCGCCGGCATGCCGTTGGACATTCTCAAGCTCGCCGACACCGCCATCGCCGACATTTCACCACTGCAAGGCGCGCCGCTCAACATCGAACTCGACCTCTCCGGGACAAAGGTCACCAGCCTCGACGCCCTGCGTGGCGCGCCGTTGCAATATCTTAACTTGTCGAAGACTCAGATTGCCAGCGTCGCCCCGCTTGCGAACATGCCGCTGAAGGTTCTGCGCCTCGACGGTCTGCCCACCCAGCCGGACTTGAACCCGTTGTGGGAGTGCCAGGACTTGGAGCAGCTCTCCATCCCCTTCCCTTCCCCGTCGGTCGTCGCGCTCCGCCAGTTGCCCAAGATGAAACGCATCGGCTACAACGTGCCCTTGGATCTCTGGGAGCGCGTCACGACTCCGCAGGCGTTCTGGAAAGACTGGGACGCGCGCAACCGCTGACCCCGCGCCCGTTCTCAGCACGAGAACATATTGTGCTCGCCTTGGAAGCCGCCCAGCGCGTGCGCGCCCTGCGGGGTCAGTTCGAAATAGGGCTGGAGTTCCGTCGCCGCCGCCTCGCTGAGGAGGCAGAACTGTTTCAACGCCCCACAGACCTTCTCCATGCGGAACACGAAGTTGACCTGCGGCCCGATCAGGTTGTCCTCGCCCTGCTGCAGGGAGCTGTCCATCCGCACCTGTCCGTAGTGCAGGACGACGCGGAACTGCATCGGCGTGGTCGCCTGCTGCGCCCGCAGCGCGTTGATGGTCCCGGCGATGGCCTCGGGCTTGGTGATGTCGATCGGCCAGTAGGCGAGGAAGCCGTCGCCGAGGTATTTGTTGATGTGGCCCTGCGTCTTCTCGATGGTCTGCTTGCACGCCAGCACCCACTTGCCAACCATCTGCGCCAGCTCGTCCTGCGGCATGGTCTGGCTCATCTTGGTGAAAGCGCAGATGTCCGCCACCAGCATCCAGCACATGCCGGACATGGCGGTTTGCTGCGCGGCGGCGATGGTCATCATCGCCTCCTCGCCCTCGGCGTTCTCCGGCTCGCTGGCGCGGAAGGTGAGCACCGTCGTGGAAATCTGGATGCGGTCGTTGTCCTTGAGCTGCGCCGGCATGCGCATCCGCTGGCCGTTCATGATCGTGCCGTTGCGGCTGCCCAAGTCCACGAGGTAGTAACCGCCGTCGCCCTGCGCGTGGATGATGGCGTGCCGCCGCGAGACCTCGGCGTCGTTGATGGCCATCGTGTTCTCCGGCAAACGCCCGATGGTGCAGGTTCCCTGCAACGGGAACTGCTCTCCGGTTTCTGTTTCCAGCCAGTAGTTCATGACTGCCGTTTGCCGACCGATCTGCCGCCGTGCGTGGATGCTTCGCTTTCCTCGAACCGGCTGCGGGCAATAGGAAACAAAACCGCCGCCACAAAATCCAGTTAATTTCTCGCTCCCGCGGCTAAAAGCTTGGTTGAACAACCATGATCAGTTGGGCCGTGAGTCCGGCGTTTGAGACGGTTCCACGTCAGGGCCACGTAAATCCAGCCCGGGACACCGGCCTGCGGTGTTGGGTGACCGCCTCAGATGCACGTCAGGCCGTCATTACTTGATGCCGGCCTTGGTCGCTGCCTCTGAGTTGATGCGGCGCAACGCGTTGGTGGCAGTTTCGCGGACGGTGGTGACCGGGTCATCCAGGAGCGTGATGAGTGCGGGCGTTGCACTGATGGCATTGGTCGTGAATTTGCCTAACGCATTCGCAGCTTGCCTGCGCACTCCCCGGTCCGCATCGCTTAGTTGGTCCGTCAAAAAAGGCACGGCAACTTCCGGCTGGCGGGCTATTCGCGCCAAAGCCCAGCACACATGAAAGCATTCAGATTGTCCGCCGCTGCGCGCTGCTTTGATCAGGGCAGGAACGGCCGGTTCCGCCGCCGGCCCGATGAGGCCAATGCATTGTATAACTATTTCCCGCTCATCAGCCGTTCGGCAGCGCGAGAGCATCCTCAGCAATTCCGGCAACGCGCTTTGTGCCTGCGACCCTAAGAAGGCAAAACCGTCCCTCGCAATCCATTTTTTGAACGAGGTGTCTTTGACAATCGGATCGGCGCACCCTAGCCGCTGCGCCCAAATATTGACCTTTGTTCGCCACGGTTCCTCCGGCGCTTCGAGCATTTGGAGCAAGGTGGGCAGACCATTTGTGCCAATCTGGCGGATCGCCTCCACGCACTCATCACTCACCTTCGGGTCTGCTGAACTCTCTGAGCATCTCACGACCCACTGGGTCAGCGTCCGCCCGGCATATTCTGGTTCCTTGGGGCCGCGAGGCATCCACAGATAAGTCAGCAACCCGCAGGAAAGGATCACAAAGACCATCACACTGAGGCGAAACTTAACCCCCGCCCACTGGTCCGGTGCGTTCGGCTTAACTTCAGCGGGTGTCATGCAGAGGTTCTCGCCTCGGAGAAGCGCCTTGGTTCGTGGCTGCCACACATCAGCCTCCGAGCGAATGCAAAAGGTTGTTTGGCCACAGATTGAACACAGTTCAAACACAGATGAAGACAGACAGCAGCGGGTTTTCCCATCTGTGTTTAATCTGTGTTCAATCTGTGGCTTAAACTGCTTTCAGTGCATCTCCACGTCGCAGGAGCCGATGCCTTTGCGGTAGTAGTTGAATTGCACGTTCGGGTGGTCGGCGAGGAGGGACATGGGGACGGAGGCATCGGCCAGCCGGTGGGAGATCATGTAGGCGGTGAGGCGCTGGCCAAAAGGGTTGTCGTGGCAGCCCGCGTGCCAGATGGAGACTTTCTCCGCCATCCAAGTTTCCACCGGGCCGACGGTGATGGCTTGCTTGGGCACGAGAGTGACGTTCCCGCCGCCGCTGGTGCGCGCGTTCTGGGCGATGGTGACGGGGTGGAGGTCCACGACGCGCGTGGTGAGCTTCCGATACTCGGCTGGCGTGGGGGGGGCGTTCTTGTATTTGCCTTTGCGGGGGAGCGGGTCGTTGAAGGCCCAGTGTTTGATGTCGCCCTGGCCGCCTTGCATGACGACACAGCGCACGCCGGCATCCCAGGTGGCGCGATAGGCGCGGGTGTCGGCCTGGGGGAAGTGCATGTTGGCATCGGGCATGGCGAGCCGGCGGTCGATGCGGTTGAAACACATTTCGCGGTCGCACTTCTCGAAGGAAAGCGGGTGGGTGACGGGGGCTTCCTTGCCGTCAATGACCCATTCGTCCATGCCCCAGAAGTGGGCGTGGTGCAGTTTGAGGCCCAGCTCGTTGACGATGCGCGCGACGAGGGGCAATTGCTCCGTGGGGCCGATGGGACCGCAGATGCCGGCGGGGTTGTCGGGCGTGGCCTGCTTCCAGGCGTGGATGTATTCGAGGGCTTCGGCGCAGTAGAAGTCTTCGAGGGTGTCGTAGAAGACGACCTTGAAGCCGGGCCGGGAGAGCTTGAGCAGCTTCTCCGGCGTGAGGCGCGCGGCGGCTTCGATGATGGTGGTGTCGAGGGTGGTGTAGTCCCACCAGTCGGGGGCAAGGGAGGAGAGTTTGCGTGACATGGGGAGGTTTGTAAGGGGCGGAAGGGAGAGGGGCAAGTTTTCAGTAAACAGTGTTCAGTAATCAGTGAGGGAGAGCGTGGTGGCGCGAAACCAGTCCTCTCATTGGCACCCGGCTTCAGCCGGGTGTGGGCAGAGTAAGAACGGAGCAAACCGTTTCAACGGTTTGCGACCGCCCAACACAGAGTTCCGCTGGCAAAAGCCGTTGAAACGGCTCGCTTCATCCGGGCCGGTGACACCGGGCTGAAGCCCGGTGCTAATGATAGTTGCCAAGAAATGGGAACCCATCGGACGTCGCTGCCCCAGCTTGCCTTTCGTGATGGGCGGACAAACCATCACGCCCATGCCCGACGCGAACGCGCCCACTCCGTCCGTGAACCGGGTCGTGCTGGCGAGCTTCATCGGCACGACGATCGAGTGGTATGACTTCTTCCTCTACGGGACGGCTTCGGCGCTGGTGTTCAACCAGTTGTTCTTCCCGAACATTGACCCGCTGGCGGGGACGATGGCGGCGTTCGCGACGTATGCGGTGGGTTTCTTCGCGCGCCCGCTCGGGGGCATCGTGTTCGGGCATTTCGGCGACAAGCTTGGGCGCAAGTCCATGCTGGTGACGACGCTGATGCTGATGGGTGTGGCGACTTTCCTGATCGGGGTGCTGCCGACTTACGCGCAAGCGGGCGTGTGGGCACCGGTGTTGCTCGTGACGCTGCGGTTCGTGCAGGGGCTGGGCGTGGGCGGGGAGTGGGGCGGCGCGGTCTTGATGGCGGTGGAGCACGGCGCGGTCGGAAAACGCGGGCTGCAGGCGAGCTGGGTGCAGGCGGGAGTGCCGATCGGACTGCTGCTGGCGACGGCGGTGTTCAATGTGTTTTCGTCGCTGCCGGAGAAAGATTTTTTCGCGTGGGGCTGGCGCGTGCCGTTCCTGCTGGGGATTTTGCTCACGGCGGTTGGGCTGTTCATCCGGCTGGCGATTGTGGAAAGCCCGGTGTTCGCGCAGATGAAGGCGTCGAAGACGGAGGCCACACTGCCGATTTGGGAAGTGATCCGATGCCATCCGCGCAATGTGCTGCTGGCGATGGGCGCGCGCTTTTCGGAGAATGCGTCGTTCTACATCTTCACGGTCTTCGTGCTCACGTATGCGACGGTAAACCTCGGACTGAAAACGGCGGACGTGCTCAACGGAGTTTTGGCCGGCTCGACGGTGCAGTTTTTTGCGATCCCACTCTTCGGTGCGCTGTCGGACAAGGTCGGGCGACGGCCGGTGTATCTGGGTGGGGCGGTTTTTATGGTCGTGTTTGCGTTTCCTTTCTTTTGGTTGGTGGACTTGAAAACGACGGCGGGAATCTGGTCGGCCATTGTCATTGGACTCATCGGCCACTCGGCGATGTATGGGCCTCAGGCGGCGTTTTTCTCGGAGCTGTTCGGCACGCGCGTGCGCTACAGCGGCGCGTCGCTCGGCTATCAGCTCGCCTCTCCTCTCGCTGGCGGACTCGCACCGCTCATCGCAACGGGGCTTTTGGGATGGTCGGGTGGGAAGCCTTGGCCGATCGCCGTGTATCTCGTCGGGATGGCGGTCATTACCATTGTGTGCGTCTGGCTCGCGGCAGAGACGCATCGCGCAGACCTCAACGAGTAGTCGCAGCGAGGTTATCCCGCAGCGAAACACTCCGCAGGCATCGTGCGCGGCGTGTCTTGCACGGGCGAAAACTCCATTTGCGGAAGAATGTCTCTCGCCACATCGATGCCCGGCGCAACTTCCGTCAACACGAGGCCACGCGGCGTCAGCTCAAACACCGCGCGCTCCGTCACGAAGAGCACTTGCTGGCCGCGAGCAAGCGCCGAGGGGCCGTGAAAGCAGACCTGTTGCACGTGCTTCACAAACTTCGCGTGCTGGCCCTCGCGGACGATGCGCAACGCACCGTTCTCCACGGCGACTGCGAGTTCACCTGCGCGGAATGTGCAGCAGAAAATGACGCGCCGGGCACTTTGAGCAATGTTCACGAAGCCACCGACGCCCGCAAAGCGCCCGGCAAACGTGCTGACGTTCACACTGCCTTCCGAGTCCACCTCCACCGCGCCGAGAACCGCGATGTCGAGACCACCACCGTCGTAGAAATCAAACTGCGACGGCTGGTCAATGATGGCTTCGGGAAAGTGGCTGCAACCAAAACTCAAACCGGACGCGGGCACGCCGCCCGTCGGCCCGCTTTCGACCGTGAGCGTGAATTCCGTGAGCCGCCCCGTCTCGGCGGCGACCGCAGCGACGGCCTCTGGCACACCGATGCCGAGGTTCACGATGTCACCGCGCCGGATTTCCTGAAGTGCCCGACGACCGATGATTTTGCGCTCGGAGAACGGCAGCGGAGCCAACGCGAACTGGCCGTTCGCGCCCGCGCAATAGGCTTCATTGAACTGCTCGCCGAAGGTCTGCGCGTGCTCGGCGGCCTCGGCGACGACGATGAAATCCACCAGCGTCCCCGGCACACGGACGGACTTCGGGTCGGCGATGCTCTCGACGAGCCGCTCGACCTGCGCGATGACGATGCCGCCGTGATTCCGCGCGGCCTGCGCGATGGGCAGCACTTCGCCGACGAGTCCTTCGCGTTCCATTGTCAAGTTGCCACGCGAGTCGGCAGTCGTGGCGCGAATCAAACCAACCGTCACAGGAAACGCGCGGTAGCGCAGCCAGTCTTCGCCGTCCAGCGTGACGCGTTCGATGAGCGGCTCGGTCGTGCAGGCGTTGAGTCGTCCGCCGCCGTGCTGCGGGTCAACGAAGGTGTTCATCCCGATTTTCGTGAAGACACCCGGACGCTTCGCGGCAATCTCCCGCAGCAGCACGCAGACGACGCCTTGGGGGAAATTGTAAGCCTCGATTTGGTTTTCGAGCGCGAGCCGGCCCAGCTTCGGCGCGAGATTCCAATGGCCGCCCACGACGCGCTTCACAAGCCCCGCGTGGGCGAGATGGTTCAAGCCGCGTTCGCCACGATCCCCCTGCCCGGCAGCATAAAGCAGCGTGAGGTCGCGCGGCGTCTGAGATTGGAGAAAGCGTTGTTCCAACGCCACGGTCAGCGCCTCGGGATGCCCGGCTCCGACGAAGCCACCGATGGCGACGGTCGCGCCGTTCGGTATCGCGGCCACGGCCTCGGCAGCGGAAACGATGCGCGCCAGTCCTCTCATGGGACAGTGGAGAACTTTTTAGCCACTGATGAAATACTGATGAAACACGGATGGGAAACAAGCTGACGGGAATCAGGAACGCAAGAAGGCAGGAATCCCGAGCGGCTGGCTCCCGTTCCTGCGTTCCTGCGTTCCTGATTCATATTTCCTTCCTCGGTGTTCAATCCGTGTTTCATCTGTGGCAAAAAATCATCCCCTCCAGCCCCCGTTGATTTCAATCGTCTGTCCGCTGACATAGCTGGCCAGCGGCGAGCAGAGGAACAAGGCGACATTCGCCACTTCTTCCGGCGTGCCGAGACGCGCGAGTGGAATGCTCTTGAGCATCTCAGCACGGACGCTTTCAGGAATCGTCGCAGCCATCGCGGTGTCAATCACACCGGGCGCGATGGCGTTGGCGCGGATGCCACGCCGCGCGGCCTCGCGAGCAAGCACACGCATCATCGCCTGCACGCCGGCCTTCGCGGCGGCGTAGTTGGCCTGGCCGAAGAAGCCCTGGATTGCCGCGATGCTGCCGAGGCTTACGATGGCTCCGCCGTCGTGCATGACTTCGAGGCCGAACTTGCAGCAGTGGAAAACTCCCGTGAGGTTCACGTCCACGACCGCCTGCCAGTCGTCGGGGGACATCTTCGCGATGGTGCGGTCGCGCAGGATGGCGGCGTTGTTGATGAGAAAGTCCAGTCCGCCCAAACGCTGCTTTATCTCCCGCATCATTGGTTGCACCGCTTCTGCGTCCGCCACATTTGCCACCCAAATAACCGCGCTGCCTGGCCGTGTTGCGTTCAGTTCCGCCGCAAGCTTCTCCGCGTCTGTGCCGGTGGGGCCGAGGCCAGGATGATTGATGGCCACCGTCGCGCCCGCGCGATGAAACGTCCGAGCCATCTGCGCGCCGATGCCCTGGGACGAGCCGGTGATGAGGGCGACTTTCCCCGTCAAATCAATCGCGACGCTCATGTTTGGAACTGCGTTAGCAACGGCTTCATCTTGGCTGCAGTTTGGGGAAGCTTCGGATCATTGGCGAGGTTCTTCAGCCGCGCGGAGGATACGAGTGGTTTGATGAAGTCCTGTCGTCGGTCAGTCCAACTCGCGCCGCATGAGATTCATCGCCTTGCTTGTCCTCGCCGGTCTTGGTCTGCCAGCCTCCGCCGCAGACAAGGTGGACTACATGCGCGATGTGAAACCCATCTTCGTCGCGCGTTGCTACGCGTGTCATGCCGTGTTGAAACAGAACAACGGTCTTCGTCTGGACACCGCAGAATTCATCCGCAAGGGCGGCAAGCATGGCCCCGCCATCGTCGCGGGCAAACCCGCCGCAAGCCTGTTGCTCAAAAAAGTTTCCGCGCCCAGTCTCGACGAGAGAATGCCGCCCGAAGGCGAGCCGCTCAAGCCGGAGCAAATCGCCGCGCTGCGTGATTGGATCGCTGCTGGCGCACCCGCGCCGAAGGACGAGAAGCCGGAGAGCGATCCACGTGAACACTGGGCGTTCAAAGCACCGGTGAAAGCGCCGCTTCCCAAAATCGCCACTCGCCAATCGGCAATCACCAATCCCGTTGACGCCTTCCTCGAAGCCCAGCGTCGTCAGCAGAAGCTCGCCGCCCAACCTCCCGCCGAGCGTTCGCTCTGGCTCCGCCGCGTCACGCTTGATCTCATCGGCCTGCCACCGACGCTCGCGGAGATTCGCGACTTCGTGGCGGACACGTCGCCACGGGCACATGAGCGTGTCGTCGAACGGCTGCTCGCCAGCCCGCATTATGGCGAGCGCTGGGGCAGGCACTTCATGGACATCTGGCGCTACAGCGACTGGT
>CAYZJP010000033.1:0-41919 GCA_964478755.1 uncultured Klebsiella sp. | reverse complement strand
GACGCGCTAGATTCAGGTTCTAGTGAGTAACATCGTGCAGGTTCAAGTCCTGCCGTGCGCACCAAAAAAGTTCCCAGCGACCCGTTAAAACCGCATCGCCTCGCACGAGTTATGGCCGCGAACATCCGCAAAGCAACGCCCGACGACGCGGCCATCTGGATTCAGCTCGTCAAGGCGGTGCTGGGCGATGACCACCCCAACAAGCAGATTTACGACGCGGGCTGGGCGGCGGCGGAACTCGGCTCAGGGCTGCCCGGCAACGAGACCTGGGTGGCGGAGGACGGCGGAAAAATCCGGGCGAGCATCTCCGTCCTCGGCGCGGTGACCGCGAACGAGAATCCCGTCTGCAACCTCGGGCGCAATCTCTTCCATCCTACCAGCTACGCCGATGGCTCGGCGGAGGCGCTGCTCCAGAAACTTACCGAGCTGGCGGTGCTGCGCCGGCAGATGTGCGTGACCCGCGTGCTCGCTTCCGACAATCCGCAGCAGGTGCTCATCGAGAGAATGGGCTTTGCGTGCGTGGGCTTCCAGCCGCTCAAGCACATCGCCAAGACGCGCGAGGAGGTGCTTTTCTATGTGAAGCGCGCCCGCTCGATGAATGCCAACCGCCTGCCACTCTCGGAGTCGCTGCCGCAGATCGGCGAGCTGGCGGCTGTGGTGTTGCAGCACCTTGTCATCCCCGGCGCGCCCACCGTCCGCGACGGCGGCACGGGTTATCCCTTGCAGACGGACGTGGTGGTGGGCGCGGTGAAGGAGGAGGAATACAAGACCAAGCGCGAGGCCGTGTCCGCCCAGAATCCGCCGCAGGAGATCTCCAGCAATTTCAACTGGGGCACCGGCTTCATGCGCGTGTCCTCCGCGACGACGCTCCGCGCGGTGCTCTGTCGTCGGGAGGACAAAGTCGTTGCCGGGATGCGCTACCTCTACGACGAGCAGGATCGCTGTGTGCGCATCATGGACGGCTTCTGCACGGACAACCTTTCGATGGGCGCGGTGCTGCAGCACGTGGCGAAGGCGGCCCAGACGGAGTTGAGCGCCGCATATGTGGAAATGGACGTGCTCGCCAGCGCGGTGAAGCTGCTCATCAGCGCGGAGCAGCTTGGCTTCGTCCCCGCCGCCTATCTGCCGGGCTTTCACAAGGTGCAGGACGGCACGATGGATCTGGTGAAGATAGTGAAACTCAACCAGACCTATAGCATCGAGCACGACAAGCTCACCGCCCACGCGCTGGTCATCGTCAACGTCATCAAGCACTGCCTCCAGGACCAAAGCATCGGCGTCGCCATCATCAACCTGCTGCGCGACCTGGAACTTTTCAAAGGCCTCGGTGACGGCGAACTGCGCAAGGTTGCGCGGCTCTTCACGCAGAAGCTGTTCCGGCCGGGCGAAAAGATTTTCGGCAAGGACGACGCCGGCAACGAGGCCTATGTCGTCATGCGGGGGCTGATTGACATTGTGCTGGAGGAAAACACCGCGCCCATCGCCACGCTCGGGCAAGGGCAGGTGTTCGGTGAGCTGTCCTTCCTCGATGGTGGCAAGCGGGGCGCGCTCGCCATCGCGAAACAGGCCAGCATCCTGCTGGTGATGCAGCGCCCGCAGTTCTTCGAGATGACCCAGCGCGAGCCGCACCTCGGCCTCGCCGTGATGCGCAACATTGCCTTGGAACTCACCGTGCGCCTCCGCCGCACCAACGCCGCGCTGTCCACCAAGAAGGCGAGTGCGAGCACGGCTCAGATGCGGGTTGACATCATCGAAGGCTCGACCCGGTAGGTTGCCGTCACTTCCGCACGAACAGCGCGAGCGAAGCGGTGTAGCCGTGCAGGAAGTTCTTCTCCCCGACCGGCCCGATTTCCCCGTTGCAGAAAAAGCCCGCCAAGCCGAGCGGCCCGAGCCGGTCCTGCACCATGCGCGCGTCGTGGCTGGGCTTGCCGAACAGCCGCTGACCCCGGCCGTTGCAGCAGCACAGCACGCCGCCGAGCAGCTCGCCGCCGGCCAATTCGCGCCGCGCCCGCATCAGCATCGCCTCCATGTCCTCCGTCGCGGCGGTGGCATCACGTCGCTGAAATTGCAGCGTCTGTCCCTGGCGCGGCAGCGCGCCGACCGCCAGAGCGCCGGACGCGGGGTCGGCCCCGATGAGGTTGCGGATGAGGAAATCGCCCCGATGAAACTCCTCCAGATACTCGTTGATGACGAGACCGACGAAGAGGTTGCCGCGCGCCTTCTTTTGCTCCGCCACCGGCATTTGTTCGACCGTGTCCACAAGCCGCTGGTAGGCCGGCCGGTTGCCGATTTGCCCGATGATGTTTCGCTCCGCCTGCGTGATTGTCCATGTCTCACCAATCGGCGTGCAGCCTTGCGATATCACTCCTTGCAGCCGCACCTCGCCGCCGACTGACAACGCCACGCCGCCGTCCTCGAACACCTCGCCGTTGAGATAAACCTGGGTCGTCCGTTCCGCGAAGTTGCCGCTGGCCAGTCCGCCCAGGATCGGGAGCGGCGCGTAAGCCTCGTTCCACTGCTTCAACCACGCCTCCGCGTCGAGGTTGAACGGATCGGCGAAGGCCAGCCAGCCGTTGCTTGATTCCGCGCCGACGCCAGTCGCCGTGTGCCAGTAAGCCGGATTGCTGCATTCCTCGACCTGGGCCTGAGTGAAGCGCACGGCCTTCAAATCCGCGCCCGGCAGATGATAGAGCGCCAGCACAAGGCCGGCGTCCTCCTCGACCTCCATCGCGTTGGCGATGAGGCCCTGACTGGAGCAGCCGAGCAGCAATGGGATTTGCGCGTGGACGCGCAGCACCTCCAGCGTCTCGCGCGCGTGCGGGAAGAATTTCGGGGCCATGAACACGAGGCCGAGCGAAACCTTCGAGGCCCGCAGCTTGGCGCGAAGACTTTCCGCCCACGCCTGCAAGGCCGCCTCTTCAAATCCTCCGTGCCAGTGCGCCGCAATGGAATGCTCCGCGTTCATGGCGGCAAACTAGCGCGGGAATGCCTTCGGACAAGCGGGAATCGGCCTCAAACTTCGCCCAGCGGCGACAGGTGTGGTGCGACGTGCCGCCAAATATCATCATGGACCGCCTCGACGCTCTGCGTGGCATCCACGATCTTCACCCGCTCTGGCTCGGCCTTGGCGATGTCCTGAAAGCCTTGCTCGACTCGCCGAAAGAATGCCCGGTCAGCCTCCTCGAAGCGGTCACGCGAACCGCCCTCCGTCGCTTGCCTTGCTTGCCTTCGCGCCTCGCTGATGTCGGTTGGCACTCGCAGCAGCAGCGTCAGGTGCGGGCGCGTCCGTCCAACTGCGAAATCAATGACCGACTTCACCAAGGCCAGATCAAGTTGCCGGCCGTAACCCTGATACGCCGTCGTTGAGTCGTAGAACCGGTCGCACAGGACGATTTCGTAGGCGGCCAACGCCGGCCGGATCACCTCCAGCACGAGCTGCGCTCGGCTGGCGTTCATCAGGAGCAGCTCGGCCTCCGGCATCATCACTTCGTTGGCCGGGTGATGCTTGAGCAAGTGGCGAATCTCCTCGCCAATGGGCGTGCCGCCAGGCTCGCGCAGCACGCGAACCGCCTGCCCCAGCTTGCCCAGCCGCTCGGCCAGCAGCGCGACCTGCGTGCTTTTGCCGCCGCCTTCCGTGCCTTCAAACGTGATGAACAGACCGGCCATTTCAAATCCGCTTCACGCGCGGTCCTTTCGGCGTGTCTTCCACGGTCCAGCCCAACGCCTTGAGCTGGTCTCGTATGACATCGCTGCGCTTGAAATCCTTCGCCTTCCGCGCCGCCTCTCTCTCCGCAACCAGCGTCAGCACTTCGGCGGACGCTTCATCGCCCTGTGCGGTGCCGAGGCCGAAGACTTCATCCACGCGGTTCCACGCCTCCAACGCCGCCGCCGCCTGCGGCTTCGTCAGCTCACTGGCCGCCAGCTTGCGGTTCACTTCGCTCACCCACTCGAAGACCGCGCCCCACGCGGCGGAGACATTCAAGTCGTCGTCCATAGCCTTGGTGAACTGCATCAGCAAACCCTGCTCCGGCGGCACACTCGCCGCGCCCGCGAGATCGCGCAGCTTGCCGACGCATTCGTCCAGCCGGGCCAGCGCCGCGCGCGCGCCGGCGAGGCCGTCGAGCGTGAAATTGAACTGGGCGCGATAATGCGCCGTGAGCAGGAGGTAGCGGATTTCGCGGCCGGTGAATCCCTTCGCCAAAAGGTCGCGCAACGTGAAGTAGTTGCCGAGCGACTTGCTCATCTTCTTGCCCTCGACGAGCAGATGCGAGCCGTGCATCCAGTGTTTCACGAACTTCCGTCCCGGCGGATACGCGAGCGCGCCCTCGCTCTGCGCGATCTCGTCCTCGTGGTGCGGGAACATCAAGTCCTCGCCCCCGAGATGCAGATCGAAGCTCTCGCCGAGGTGCTTCATGCTCATCGTGCTGCACTCGATGTGCCAGCCGGGCCGGCCTTCGCCCCACGGGCTGGGCCAGAAAACGTCGCCGTCCTCCGGCACGCGTTTCTTCCACAGCGCGAAGTCGGCGACGGCTTCCTTTTCGTATTCGTCGCTGGCCACGCGTTCACCCACGCGCATCTCGTCGAAGTTCAGCTTCACAAGCTGCCCGTAACAGCAGCCGCAGCCGCGATACTTCTCGATGCTGAAATAGACCGAACCGTCTGGTGCCTGATACGCGATGCCGCGCGCGACGAGCTTTTCAATGAGCGAGACAATCTCGGGAATGTGCTCGGTGGCGCGGGGCAAGATGTGCGGCCGCCTGCACTGGAGCGCGTCGAAATCTGCGAGGAACTCGGTTTCGTATTTGCCTGTGAATTCGCGCAGCGTCGTGTGCCGCTGTTGGACACGCTTGATGATCTTGTCCTCCACGTCCGTGATGTTCATCACGTGCTTCACGCCGAAGCCGCGAAACTCCAGATAGCGCCGGAGCAGGTCGGTGAAGACAAACGTGCGGAAGTTCCCGATGTGAGCGAAGTCATGGACCGTCGGCCCGCAGCAATACATCCCCACGCGTCGCGTCTGCGCGTCCAGCGGGGTGAAGACTTCGACCGTGCGGGTGAGGGTGTTGAACAGTTGCAGCGCCATGTAAAACGGGCCGGACGGTAAGGTTCAACGAGTGAACTTCAAAGTTCAAAGTTCCGCCTCAGTGCATCCCGCTGGCCTTGAGCAACGCCTCATGCACGAGTTCGTCCTCCTCCGGCGTGACGGCCAGCGGTTTGCCGGCACGGACGCACGCGGCCAGTTCGGCGAACTCCGGCGCGTAGCGTTTGTAGGGCGGGAAGTTGATGATCTGGCTGCCCTTCTTGTAAGGCCCGGCGTCCTTTGCCAAGTCCACGGTCAGAACCGGCTGCTCCAGCGGCCGCACGATGGCGACACCGTTGGTCCCTTGAATCTCGAAGGCGCGGTGCGCGCCTGCGGTCGGCTGCATTGTCGCACTGCTGATGATGCCGATGGAGTGCTTGAAGTCGAAGACCGCGACGCAGTTGTCGGCGAGCACGTCGGCGTCTTTCGCGTCGTGACGCAAGATCGGCGTGACCTTGGCGTGCTTGCCGAGCAGACGCACGAGCGGATCGACGAGATGGCAGCCCAACTCGAACATCGCGCCGCCGGCAATCTCGCCGAAGGAGCGTCGCGACTCTCCCGTGATGTTCGTGTTGATCACACCGCGCACGAGAAAGACATCGCCGAGCCAGCCTTTGCGCGCGGCTTCGAGCGCGGCGTTGATGCCGGGGTTGAAGCGCCACATATAGCCCATCTGCATCAGCACTTTCTTCTCGCGAGCCAGACTGAGCAGTTCGCGGAACTCAGCCAGCCCGATGGTCGGCGGCTTCTCGCTGTGAACGTGTTTCCCGGCGACCAGCGCGGCCTTCGCCGATTCAGCACGATCCTTCGCGTCGCACTCGACGGCGATGACCTCGCTGGCGGCGAGGACTTGCTCCTGCGAAAGCAATTTCGCTCCGAGCTTCTCCGCGCCGGCGCGATGCTTCGGATCCGACTCGAACACCCCAGTGCATTCCCAGTCCGCCGAATCGAGCGCGAGCTTCACCTTCGGCATCGCGTGCGCATGGCTGCAGCCGAGGAAGCCGAGCCGCACGCGGCGCGGCGCATCGGCGGCTTCAGCGGCGAGTGCGAGGGTGGAGATCGTGGTGGCTTGGAGAAAAGCGCGGCGGTGCATAAGAATTGAGTCCGGCCATGCTCGCGTGATTTCGCCGCGCGGGCAACAAAAAGGCCCGCAAGACAGCTCGCGGGCCGGTGAAGTTAAAGGTGGCTTACTTTGCGACCTTGCCGGTGAGTCCGGCCTCGTTGAGCGCGTCGAACACGGCCTTCGCGCTGAAGTCGCCGGTGACTTCAAAAGTCTTCACGTTCTTCTCGGCGGTGTTGCCCTTGACGCCCGACACCTTGCCGAGCGCGTTCTGCACGGCGGTCACGCACTTGCCGCAGCAGAGGTGGACGCCCTCGACTTTGAGCGACTGCACCTTGCCGTCCGTGGCGTGGCTCCCGGCGAGCTTGATCGAGCTGTCGCTGGACTTGCCGTAGTAGCCGGCGGCGACGAGCGCGTCCACGGTCTGCTGGATCGCGGCTTTCGTGCTGGAGGAGATGGTGACGGTGCCGGCGTCCTTGTCCACGGCGACGGACGCGCCACTGACTTTGGCGGCGACTTTTTCGACGCCCTTGACGCAACTGCCGCAGCAGAGGTGGACGCCGGAGAGTTTGACTTCGTCGGCCTGCGCGACGATGGCGACGGTGAGGGTTGCGACGCTGAAGGCGATGCGGAGACGTTTCATGGGTATTTTTTCTAGTTTTTGGGTTTAACTGACTGTGGCGATTGACGGCGGCGGGCTTGGGCGGATTCAACCGCCGGTTTTCAGCGGGTGGCGCGGGCCACGTTGATGGAGTCGCGGAGCCGGCGGTTGTCCGCGCGGATGCGGGCGGTGAGCGTCTTGCAGACGGCGACGAGGAACGGCGTGGCCAGCTCGGGGGCGTCCTCGGTGAGGCGCTTGAAGTTCGCCGTGGAAACCTTCAGCAGCACGGCGTTTGTGTTGGCCACCACGTCGGCGGAGCGCGGGCCGTGGTCGAACAGGGAAATGTCGCCGAAGAAGTCGCCGGGATTCAGTGTCACCAGCACGGTTTCCTTGCCGGCGATCATCTGCCGCACGCGCAACTCGCCCTCGAGGTTGAGATACATCGCGTCGCCAGGGTCGCCCTGCTTGACGATGGTGTGGAACTGCCGGGCGTGTTCGACCTCCATGAACTGCGCGAAGCGGCCGAGCTGCTGGTCGCTCATCTCGCCGAGAATCTTCACCCGCCGCAACGCGCCCGGCTTGATGCCGGCGATGAGCGGGGCCGGGGCGTTCGGGATGCTGCCGGGCAGGACGGAGTTGAAGACCGTTCGCAAATCCCCCATCTGGCCGGCCTGGCTCCACTTCTTTTCGTGGCAGATGAAGACCCAGGTGTCCGTCACCACGCGCTCGTCCTTGATCCACTCCACGAGTGTCGGCAGATCCACCGGGCCATAGACGACATCGTCCACCGCCCAGATCTTGTAGCCGATTTCCTGGGGTGCTTGATCCACGCGCTTTTTCTAAATCTCAGCCAGTCTGGTGTAAAGGAAATCGGCAAGTGCGACGAGGCTATGAACTGGAATCTTCAACCATGTCTCGCAGCGCCTACATCTGCTCCGTCGTCTCGATGCCGAGCGCTTCCAATCCCTGCTTGAGCACGCGGCCCGTCAGGTCGCACAGCAGCAGCCGCGTGGCACGCTCGGCTCCCTCGGCCTTCAGCACCGGGCAGCTCTCGTAGAAGCGTGCGAACAGCCCGGCGAGGTCGTAGAGGTAGTTGCAGAGGAAGTTCGGGCGGCATTCTTCGGCGACCGCTTCCAGCACCAGGCCGAAGTTCATCAACTGCTTCGCCAGCGCGATTTCGTCCGGCGCGTTCAGGCTGGGGAGCTGCGTGGTCGAGGTCGCCGCGTCCACGCCGCCCTTGCGGAAAATGCTGCGCACGCGCGTGTAGGCGTAAAGCAAATACGGCGCGGTGTTGCCCTGGAGCGCCAGCATCTTCTCCCAACTGAACTGGTAGTCGCTCTGCCGGTTCGGCAGCAGGTCGGCATATTTCACCGCGCCGAGGCCGACGACGCGGGCGATCTCTTTCCGCTCCGCCTCGGACAAATCGGGATTCTTCTCCGTCACCACTTGCAACGCCCGCTCCTCGGCCTCGTCGAGCAAGTCTTCAAGCTTCACCGTGTCGCCGCTGCGAGTTTTGAACGGCTTGCCGTCCTCGCCGAGAATTTTTCCGAAGCCGACGTGGACAAGCTTAACCCGCTTCGCCGCGTCCGGCTGCCAGCGGGCGAACGTGAGAAAGAGCTTGCGGAAATGCGGAGCCTGCCGGTCATCCACCACATAGACGATCTCATCCGGCGACCACGTCTTGAGCCGGTGATCCACCGTGGCCAGATCCGTGGTCATGTAGTTGAAGCCGCCGTCGTTCTTGCGGACGAGCGCGGGGTCGGCCACCCACTCGCCGTCACGGTTGACGAGGAACGGGTCGGATTTCGCCGGCAGCGAGCCGTCGCTGAACACCGCCACCGCGCCCTCACTCTCGCGGGCGATGCCGCGCGCGAGCAAATCGTTCACAACCGCGCCGAGCTGCGGGTTGTAAAAACTTTCGCCCAGCGCCTGGTCGAACTTCACGCCGAGCCGCCCGTAAATCGCGTCAAACTGCCGCTGCGAGACGCGGATCATTTCCTGCCAGACGGCGGTGTTCTCCGCGTCGCCGGCCTGGAGCTTCACGAGTTCCTGCTTCGCCTCATCGAGTCGCGCGGGCTTCGCGTCGCACTCGGCGTTGATGACCCGGTAGAGACGCTCCAGTTCGGCGATCGGGTCGTGGGCCAGCGCGCCGCGGTCGAGGATTTGCTTCCAGCCGAGCAGCAGCTTGCCGAACTGCGTGCCCCAGTCGCCGATGTGATTATCCGAAATGACGTGGTGGCCGAGCAGTCGAAACACGCGTTGCAGCGCGTCGCCGATGCCCGTGGATCGGATGTGGCCGACGTGCATCGGCTTCGCGACGTTCGGCGAACTGAAGTCAATGACCACCGTGCGCGGCTGCGCGGCCTTTGCGAAGAACAAGTGCTCGCCGCGCGCGGCGACTTGCAAAACGGAGGCCAGCGCCGCCGGCCGCACGCGGAAGTTCAAGAAGCCCGGCCCGGCGATGTCCACCGCGTCGCACACGTCCGCCACGTCGAGCGCGGCCTTGACCTGCTCGGCGAGTTGACGCGGGTTGAGCTTGCGCTCCTTGGCCAGCGCGATGAGGGCGTTGGACTGGTAATCGCCGTGCCGCGCGTCGGGGCAGGGGCGCACGAGGACGGCCGTGGTGTCCGCGTCCGGCAACACGGAGCGAACGGCGGCCTGGAGTTTCGCTTGGAGGATCAGGTGCAACATGGCTTCCGCAAAGGCGCGCAGGTTAAGGAGCGAGCCGGAGAGGGTCGAGCGCAAAGGCCGTTCACCTACGGGAGCTTCGGCGTCTGCGGCCACACGGCGTCCCGGCCATCCCAGATGTCGCGTTGGCGCGAGGTGGTGGAAGTGTCCGTCGCGTCGCCGCCGTCGTCCTTGAAGTCCTCGCCGACGGACCAGAGAGTGTAAGTGCCGTCGGCGTTGAGCCGGTAACGCAACGGCTTGCCGTCCATCCAGTCCACGGGCACAGCGGAGAGAAACCCCGGCACGAGTTGATCGAGGGTTGCAGGATGCTTGCCGTGCTTACGGCGAAAACGCTCCAAGGCGACTGCGGCGAGCGTGAGTTCACGGCGGGTTTCGTAGCGGACGGCGGTCTGCATGGCTTTGCTCAAATTCGGGATGGCCATGCCGGAAAGCAACAGCAACTTGCCGCGCCATGTGTCGAAGATCGCGAGCTCTGTTCGGCTCGCCGCGAGATCCACCTGCACCGCCGACCAGTTCCGGAGGCGGGAAGTTTTTCGCAGCACATCAATCTGCCCCTGCAGATTGCGGAGATAGAACAGCTCGTCCGCGTCGCTGAGCAAGGCGCGCCAGCCCAGCGCCGCCGCCTTCTCGCCCGCCTCGCTCCACCCGGTCCCGCCGCTGCCGCCCCACGCAGAGTTCCACGTCTCCTGTCCGGTTCGCAGGCTCATAATGACCTGATCCACGCCGGCGCGCTCGAACTCCAAAGTGCGGGCTAGACCCGGCAGCACGATGCTGCTTTGCAAGCGCGCTTGGAGCGCGGCGAGCTGTGCGTCCGTGAGGCCGGGTGCTTGCAGTGTCGCCCAAGTGGATTGCAGCGCGAGGCCGCCGATCCCGACGCGGATCATCTGGTTGACCAAGGTATATTCTTCGTCGTGCCAGGCGGTGAGCTGGAAGATCGCGGTGAGGTTCGTGAATGCGCGGTCGAGTTGGTGGTCGTGCAAGTGGAGCGTGTTGGCCGCCGCCAGCCATTGCGCGATCGTTCGTTTCTCAACGTAGCAGCGCGGAGCAGTGGACCGGTAGTCATAGTTCCAGCCGAGATCACGGTCGGGCACGCTGAGCAGGGTATGGACATCGGCCAGCGTGGCTTCGACCGCGCCGATGTCCGCCGCCAAAGAGTCCCATTCATAGGGCACGAAGGCGCTGGGGATGGCACCGCGTCGTGTCGCACCTGCACCCGTGGACAGGCCGAGATTGGTTTGCATCCAGGCCGCTTCTGCGACTCCGTTGCTAAGATAGCGAAAGTGCTCGACCGTTGAGAGCGAACTCTTCTGCGCGCCGAGGATTTGCCCGAGGCGAATGAGTTCGGCGACACGGTTGGTGACGGGGCCAGTGCGTTTTGGAACCAGCTCGGCGATGGTGAACCTCTCGCCCTTGGCGCGCATCTCCTCCTTCCACTTTTCAACGGACGACTTGCTCGATCGCGCGGAGAAGATGCCGGTGACCACCGCGCACAGGAGGAATGCAGCGACCAGCAGGTAGAACTTGCGGTTCTGGGGTTGCACGTCGGGCGAGCTTACGAAGATGGGGCGGAGTGTGGCAAGGTGCAGGCAAAGCAAAAGCCCCGGCCTTGCGACCGGGGCTTTCGTGATTCAGTTTTCAGAGCGACTCAGATGATGCCCGCGAGTTCCTGAAGGACGCGCCAGTTGTCGAGGCGGTCCTGCCTGGCTTCGAGCATCAGTGGCGACGGGTTGCCGTCCTTGTCGAAGTGCTTCGAGAAGCGGCCCTCGGTGCGGGCGAACATGACGAAGTCGAAGAGTTCGCCGGTCTTGGGATCCTTATACCAGTCCTCCTTCGGCGCGGGGTTGCCCTGGAGGCTGAGACGCTCGGCGAGTTTCGTGCCCTTGCGCGGATCGTAGATGAGCACCGGGAACGTGCGCGTGTCCACGGCAAGCTTGGACTGGTTCATCGCCAGGTTGTCACCGACGCCGTGCTCGGGCTGGCATGTGGTATAGACCGAAACGACCGCCGGGCCGTCGAACTCGTTCGCCGCCATGATGGACTTGTAGAAGTGGTTCGACATGGCGCACGAGGTCTGCGCGACGAACGTATTCGGGTGCATCATCGCGATCTGCGCGATTTCCTTGCGGCGCTCGGTCTTGCCTTGGATGACCTTGCCGTGGACGGAGAATTTGGTGTTCTGAGACTTGAAGGTGGCGGTGGAGCTTTGGCCGCCGGTGTTGGAGTAAACCTGTGTGTCGAGGATGAGCACCTTGATGTTCATGCCCGAGGCCAACATGCGCGAGAGCGACTGGAAACCGATGTCCAGCATCGCGCCGTCGCCGCCGACGACCCAGAGCTTCTTGTCGTGCCAGCCCATCTGGTCCCAGCGGGCGCGCACGCCCATCGCGTCGGCGGGGCCGTTCTCGAAGAGGGAGTTGGTCCACGGGACGAGATAGGGATTGTAGGGATAGGTGGAGGCGTAAACGGTGGAGCAGCCGGTGGAGTTGACGATGCCGATGCTTTCCTTGCCGTATTGGAAGCCGGTCGCCCCGAGCATCATGCGGAGTGCGGTGCCTTCGCCGCAGCCCATGCAACTGCCCGCGCCGCCGACATAGAGCAGGCTGCGCTCGGTGAGCATCATGTCGCTCAGGAGCTTGTCGTTGATGTAATCCTTCGGCGTCTCGGGAAGCTTGCGGTAGAAGTTGAAGGTGCGCTGCGAGGTTTTAAGAATCTCCGTGTCCTTCATCAACATGGTCAACGCGCCGTGATTGCCGCAGGCGTCCACGCACTCGGCGCAGCCCTTGCACTTGGTGGGGTCAATGAAGATGCCGAAGTAGGCGGGTTCCTTGCCCTTCTTTTCGTAGGTGGTCCAGAACTTCGTCGTCTTCGCGAACTGCTTGGCGAGGTGCTCGCGCTCGACAGGGTCGGCGATGGCGGCGAGTTCGGCATCCAGTTTTGCTTTGGGGACAGCCTTGCCGAGAATCGCGGTGTCCGGGCACTCGGTCACGCAGTCCATGCAGGCGACGCAGTTTTCGCTGTGGAGCAGGGGAATTTCCGGGGCGATGTAGCTGAAGTCGCGCAGGCTGCCGGTGCCGGCGGGGATGAGCGAACGAAGCGTGCTGTGGTCGGCGGGCAGCTCCATCTCGGCGCTGCCGTCATTGTAAGCGCCGACGATGCGCTCGTTGAAGTCCTGCACGTCGAGCACGTCCTTGGTGATGGGCCGCTTGTTGGAGCGGTCAACGACAGGGGCGGGGACGGCGGGCGCGCCAGCTACGTTTTCAGTGGGTTGAATCATGTTCTGGGTCAGGTTGTCCTGATAGTTGTGTTTGAAGGCCGGTGGTTGTCCACCGACAAAGTGGTTATTTTAATGCCTTACGGGCGATGTAGGGACTGGCCGGGTTGACGGTGAGCGACTGCTCTTTGGGGTTAATGCACACATCCAAGCCTTCGAGCGGGATGGCACCCAAGAGCACTTCGGCCTCGCCCGGCAGAACCATCGCATCCACGGTGGTCCGACGATTCTCGAAACGGACTTCAATCGGGCCCACGACATCCAGCAGGCGGAGCGAACCGTCGGCCAATTGAGCGGTTTGTTCGTCGAGCTTGGCCAGGCCGAGTTGGACGCGGATGTTTTCGTTGATGCAGAGCATATAGGCTCCACTGTCCACGAGGGCGTCAATTTGCATATGCCGGACCCGGTCAGCAGTCAGACTTCCACACCGGACGAGTGCTTGGTCGTCCGTGTTGGTCAACTGGATGTTCGCGCGAACCATTCCCATAAGGGTGCCGTCACTTTGCCGCGACCAGTTCACCGGCGGCCACTTCGGTCACGCCGCCGATGACCTCGGCGGGGATTTCCATCACGTCGGTCAGACCGTGACGGACGCACGTGAGGTTTTCCTGCACGACCTTCTCGCCGCGCTTGCCGAAATACTTGCGGATGTATTTCTCGACTGACGCAAGCACCTGCTCGTCGCCCATGCCGGAGCGGCCCGCGAAGGGCGTGACCTTGATGAAGATGCCCACGAGGCAGACACCCTGCATGCGCTGCTGGAGGTCGGGGTCGGTGGCGACGCTGCGGGCAATCTTCACCGTGTCGAGGAAGTAAACGCGCAGCTTCTTGTTGCGGATGATTTTCTGGCCGTAGGCGGGGATGGCGCTCCAGACCTCCTGCGGATCGAGCTTGTCGCTCTGGATGAAGATGCTGCCGCCAGGGGCGATGCCGTGGAGCGGGTTGCCGAGGTTGAAGGCGTTGACGTCGTTGAGCGGGATGAACTCGACTTGCTCCAGCTCGCTGTGCGTGCGGATGTGCGCGTCTGCGACGGTGAGATAATATGTCGTCGGCAGGCCCTTCTTTTCGGAGCCGTATTTCGGATACGCCTGCACGTGGAGGTTGAACAGCTCGCCCACGAACGACGCGATGAGCTTGTTCGTGGTGACGGAGCCGAAGCCGCCGACCGAGTGGCCGCGCATCGAGAACGCGCCCGTCGGACGCAAGTCCGGGTCTTCCGCTTCGGGCAGTTCGAGCTTGTGTTTCACGCCGACGCAAGAGAACTCCATCGGTTTCGCGGCCAGCATGTTTTTCAGGATGGCGTTGAAATGGCAGCCGCGCACGTCGCGCGAGCCGAGGCCGGCGACGCAGGCGTAAATCTTCGGGATGCGCGTGACGGCGGGATACTTGAACTCACCGAACGAGCCGTAGCTCAGGCCGGTGAACGCGTCGGTGAAGGCCGCGCGGATGCCTTGCACGAGCGGGTTGGACTGCGCGAGCGGATTGTCCATCCGCTCGACGACGGTGATCGCCTTGACGTTCTTGAGCGCGGCGACGAGTTGCGTCGCCGGGAACGGCGCGAAGCAAGTGACGTGGATGCCGCCGACCTTTGCTCCAGTGGTTTCACGGATGTAATCAATCGCCGCCTCAGCGGTCTCCATCATGCCGCCCATGCCGACGACTGCATACTCGGCGTCTTCCATGCGGTAGCAATCAATCATCGAGTAGCGCCGTCCGGTGTTTTTGTGGAACGTGTCCATCGCCTCCTGCACGGCGGCGGGGACGGTGTCATACACGTTGCGCTGGGCGATCTTGCCCTTCATGTAGGAGTCCTGGTTCTGCACCACGCCGGACATGAGCGGGTTGTTCGGGTCCATCAGGCAGCGCAGCTTCAGCGTCGGGTCGCCGATGTATTCCTTCATGAATTCCAGCTCGGGGAGTTTCACGTTCTCAATCGTGTGCGTGGTGAGGAATCCGTCCTGCACGTTCATGAAGGGTGTCTCACACGTCTCCGCCGCGCGGCGTGCGATCAGGGCAAGGTCGCCGGCTTCCTGCGCGTTGCGGCCGAAGAGGATGCCCCAGCCGCAATCTGCGCAGCTCATCACATCGTCGTGGCCGGCGTGGACGTTGAGCGAATGGCTGGTGAGCGCGCGCGCGCCGATGTTGAAGACGGCGGGCAGGCGTTTGCCGGAAATGGTGTAGAGCACTTCCTTCATCAGCACGAGGCCCTGGCCGGACGTGAAGTTCGTCACGCGTCCGCCGGCGAGCGCGTAGCCTTCGCAGGTCGAGGCCGCCGAGTGCTCGGACTCCGGCTGCACGAAGGTGAGGACATCGCCCCAGAGGTTCTTCTTGCCGTTGGAGACTTCGGTCTGATACCCGGTCCCCATCGTGGTCGAGGAGGTGATCGGGTAAGCGCAGGCGCCGTTGGTGATGTTGGTTTCCACCCACACAACGCAGCCCGCTCCGTCCGACGTGGTCGGAATCCCCGGATAGGGGAACTGCTTTTTGTCGTCGCTCATAACAGTGCTGGATCGATTTGCCGCGCCGCGAAGTCGTTCGTTCCGTCGCGGACTTTGAGAAGGTGGGTTTCGGTCAATGACGGCGCAAGCGAAAAAACGGCCGCGCGACAATCTTCAGCAGAAAACATTTCGTGCTGGCCGGCACGGACAGTGATTCGGTAATGTGCGGCACGCTGGAAACGGCTGGCAACAACCGGTCCTCCTGATGAAGTTCGCCCTACAATCTTTCGCCGTGCTCTGCGTCATGGTCTTCGACGCGACGCGAGCTGTCGCGCAGCAAGCCACGCCTCCGCGCGCCGAGCCGCCGGCGCGGATGCTCACGCTTCCGAGCCGGACGAGCCAGCCGGGCGCCGCGCCTTTCCGGCCGCTCACGCCTGCGAACCTCGCGCCGATCACCTCACGGTCGTCCAGCCTGCCGCAGCAGCGCCCCTTCAACCTCGACAGCGCCGTGGCCCGGGTGCTTGCGGACATGAAGGTCGTCGGCATCGTCGGCGAGTTCGAGCTGGCCGTCACCAATGCCGGCAAGGTTGAGATCACCGTGTTCCCGCTGCTGGTGCATGTCTTCGACGGCCAGGTGCGGACCGAGATGGACATCTCTGCCGCGTCCGCCGTCATCACCGCCACCGGCCCGTTCTCCGCGCTCCGGCAGGTCGGCCTCACAAAAGTCATCAACCTCACGCAGCTCAAAGGCAGCGCGGGCGTCGCCTCACAAGTCTTCCCAGAGGGAAAGTGTTACATCTCGCGGGAGCTTCCTGTCGAAGACCTGCTCGTGCTCATGCGCCTGGAGAAGAAACCGACCGGCCAGGAAACCATCAACGGCGTCGCGTGCGAGAAATCGCTCCTCACCCTCATTTATCCCAGCGGCTATAAGCGTGAGGCGTGCCTCTGGTCGGCCGGTGGCGTTCCGCGCCAGCTTCAGTTTGATGTCGGCGACAGCCGGCTCACCGTGCGGGTGCAGGATGCCCAGAACCTCGCTGAACTGCGCGCGCGGGACATTGCCGAGCAGAAGGCCGCGCTCTTCGAGCTGCCCAAGGACTACGACAAATACACCCAGCTCGACGACGCGCTCACCCGCATCCACGCCCGCCAGCAGCGCGGCCTGCGTTGAACCGGCCCGCGCTCTCACCGGCCGCTTTTAGTGTTTCCAAACCCATTGGCTTCCGGTTGAGTCTCGCGCCTCGAAAGTCATGGCGACTCCGTTTCAACCGCAAGCCTGCATCGCCCGCAGCGTGGCCAATGTGCCTCGCTCCGGCATCCGCGAGTTTTTTGACATCGTCCAAAGCCAGAAGGACGTGATCTCGCTGGGCGTCGGTGAGCCGGACTTCGTCACGCCCTGGCACATCCGCGAGGCCGCCATCTACGCGCTCGAACGCGGCAAGACGACTTACACTTCCAACCTCGGCCTGCTGAAACTCCGCGAAGCCATCGCCGCGCACCTCGCGCCGCGCTTCGGCGTTCGCTACGATCCGAGGACGCAAATCCTCATCGCCGTCGGCGTGAGCGAGGCGCTGGACATCGTGCTCCGTGCGCTCATCAATCCCGGCGACGAAGTCATTTACCACGAGCCGTGCTACGTGAGTTACTCGCCAAGCATCGCGATGGCGCACGGTGTCCCTGTTGCAGTGAGCTGCCGGGCGGAGGACAACTTCGCTGTGCGGGCTGAAGCTATCGAAAAAGCCATTACGCCGAAAACCAAGGCGCTGATGCTCAACTTCCCGACCAACCCCACCGGCGGCACGATGACGCGCGCGGAGTTGGAGCGCATCGCCGCGCTCGTGCAGCGGCACAATCTCGTCGCGCTCACCGACGAAATTTATAGCGAGCTGACCTTCGAGGGCGAACACGTCTCCGTCGCGTCGCTGCCGGGAATGGTCGAGCGCACCATCTTTTTGCACGGTTTCTCGAAGGCCTACGCGATGACTGGCTTCCGCATCGGCTACGCGTGCGGCCCCGCGGAACTCATCGAGGCGATGATGAAGATCCACCAATACTCAATGCTCTGCGCCAGCATCATCAGCCAGGAAGCCGCCATCGAAGCCATTGAGCGCGGCGAGGCCGACACCGTCGAGATGCGCGAGCAATACAAGCTGCGCCGCAATTTCATCGTGAAGGCGTTCAACGACATGGGCCTCGCGTGCCATTTGCCGCGCGGCAGCTTTTACGCCTTTCCGTGCATCAAGAGCACCGGCCTCAGCTCGAAGGAATTTGCGTTCCGGCTGTTGCAGGAGGAGAAGGTCGCGTGTGTCCCCGGCGGTGCCTTTGGCCCCAGCGGCGAAGGTTATCTGCGCTGCTGCTTCGCCACGGCGATTGACCAAATACAATTGGCCACCGACCGCATCGGGCGGTTCGTCCACAAGGTGCGGCGCGGGTGAGGACGAGAGGATCTGCTTGCGCCGAAGATGGAGCGGTGCTAAGGCTATTCCAGCGTCGCCCAGGCATATAAGTGGAGAGGACATCGCTCGGGACCGGGTCGGGCGGCGTGGTTTCGTATAGACCCGGTGCCCTCCTTGAACGCTGCCGGGTGACAGTGTTAATGCCCTCCTCGCCCACGAAAGCGCCGGAGTCATCCGGCGCTTTCTTTATGCGCGCGTGGCGCAACTGTCCTCCGAATTGAGCGCGAAGTTCTTGAATGGCTCCCGAGGCTGTCCCGTCCATCTTCCGACCCGCACGCATCACGGGCCATCACGTATGCTCAAGATTATCGGACCCACCCAAGGCCGTTTCTGTGACGGCGTCACCCGGCGAAACTTCCTCCAGATTGGCGCGCTCGCAGCGGGCGGACTTTCGCTGCCGCAACTGCTCCGGGCCGAGGCGCAATCCGGCCTGCGCCATTCGCAGAAGGCCATCATCATGGTGTATCTGCCTGGCGGGCCGTCGCACCAGGACATGTTCGACATCAAGGACGACGCGCCGACGGAAATCCGCGGCGAGTTCCGCGCGATCTCCACGAAGGTTCCGGGTGTGCGCATCTGCGAGCATCTGCCGCAGCTCGCGGCGAACTGGGACAAGTTCGCCGCCATCCGCTCGGTGATCGGCAAGGCGGACGATCACAGTTCATTTCACTGCATGACGGGCCACAGCCAGTTCAAGCCGCAGCCCTCCGGCGGCTGGCCTTCCCTCGGCGCGGTGGTGTCGAAGTTGCAAGGCTCGACCTCGCCCGGCGTGCCGCCGAGCGTGGGCTGCAACGGCAAGGAGTCGCGGCCCGGCTTTCTCGGCGCGGGCTGCGGACCGTTCGTCCCCAGCGGCCCCGCTGCGAGCGACATGACGCTCAACGGCGTGACCGGCGCGCGGCTCGACGACCGCAAGGGACTGCTCGCGGAGTTCGACAAGTTCCGCCGCGACGCGGACAGCAGCGGCTTGATGGACGGCTTGGACACTTTCAATCGTCAGGCCTTCGAGGTTGTCACGTCCAGCCGGCTCGTCGAGGCGCTCGACGTGAAGAAGGAGAAACGCCAGACCGCCGACCGCTATCGCGGCACCGATGGAAACATGCTGCGGGACTTCCTGCTCGCGCGCCGGCTCGTCGAGGCGGGCGTGCGCTGCGTGACGCTGAACTTCGGCGGTTGGGACACGCACTCGCAGAATTTTACGACGCTGAAGAAGCAGCTCCCCAACTTCGACATCGGCATGGCCGCGCTGGTCCAGGACTTGCACGAGCGGGGAATGGCGCAGGATGTGACGGTCATCGCGTGGGGCGAGTTCGGTCGCACGCCACGCATCAACATGACCGCGGGCCGCGACCATTGGTCGCGCGTGTCGTGCGCGCTGCTCGCGGGCGGCGGCATGAAAACCGGCCAGATGGTCGGGGCGACCGACCGCACCGGCGGTGAGGCGAACGAGCGGCCCGTCCATATCGGCGAAGTCTTCGCGACCCTCTACAACCGCATGGGCATTGACACGCAGAAGCTCACGCTCACCGACCTCGCCGGTCGGCCGCAGTATCTCGTGGATTTGCAGCACCAGCCGATTCGCGAACTCGTTTAAGCCACCATGCTCACCATTCCCGGCCCGCTCTCTCGCGCACGATTCTGCGACGGTGTTTCGCGCCGCAGCTTCCTGCGCCTCGGCGCGCTGGGAATGGGTGGACTCGCGCTGCCGCAACTGCTCGAAGCGGAGGCGAAGGCCGGCATTCGCAAATCGCACAAGGCCGTCATCAACATCTTCCTTGCCGGCGGCCCGCCTCACCAGGACATGTTCGACCTGAAGCCCGACGCGCCGCGCGAGATTCGCGGCGAGTTCAAACCGATCAGGACGAATGTTCCCGGCCTAGAAATCTGCGAGCTGTTCCCGATGCTCGCGAAGTGTGCGGACAAATACACCGTCATCCGCTCGATGGTCGGCGCGGCGGGCGGTCACGACGCCTTCCAATGCCAGACCGGCCGCGCGCCCCGCAACCAGCCCGCCGGTGGCTGGCCATCCATCGGAGCCGTGCTCTCCAAGCTGCAGGGCAACACGATTCCAGGAATGCCCGCGTTCGTCGGGCTCGCGCCGAACACTGGTCACCGTCCGTGGGGCGATCCGGGACAGGCCGGCTTCCTCGGTCCCGCGCACTCCGCGTTCAAGCCGAACAAGGAGGGCAAGGACGACATGGTGTTGAACGGCATTTCGTCCGGTCGTCTCGATGACCGTCGCTCGCTGCTCACTGCCTTCGATCACTTTCGTCGTGACGTGGACAACAGCGGACTCGTCGAAGGCCTCGACGCGTTCCATCAGCAGGCTTTCGCCATGCTCACGTCGAGCCGGCTCGCAGAGGCGCTGGACTTGAGCAAAGAGGACCAGAAGCTGCGCGACCGTTACGGGCGCGGTTTCCCGAACCTCAAGGACGACGGCTCGCATCGCTTGCTCGACGACTTCCTCATGGCGCGTCGGCTCGTCGAGGCGGGGGTGCGCTGCGTCACCATCGCGTTCAGCCGTTGGGACTGGCACCAGAACAACTTCGGCCAGGCGCGCGAAGAGTTTCCGTTGCTCGACAAGGGCCTCTCCGCGCTCATTGAAGACTTGCACGCGCGTGGGATGGACCGTGACGTGAGCGTCGTCGTGTGGGGTGAGTTCGGTCGCACGCCGAAGATCAACCCGCAAGGCGGGCGCGATCATTGGCCGAATGTTTCCTTCGCAGTGCTCGCCGGCGGCGGAATGCGACACGGCCAGGTCATCGGCGCGACGGGCCGCGACGCGGGCGAGTGCGTGGACCGTCCGGTGAAGTTCGGCGATGTCTTTGCGACGCTCTACCAGCAGCTCGGACTCGATCCCGGCAACGACTTGGTCAACGATCTTACGGGTCGTCCGCAGCACTTGGCTGACCCCGGCTGCGAAGCGCTGCGCGAGCTGGTGTAAACTCCGTGCGTCAGGCGGCGGGTTTCGGAGCGGGAGGTTTGATTGCCAAGGTGAGCAATGCCCCCACGATCAGCGTCGCGCCCGCTGTGATGAATGAACTCGTGTAGCTGCCGCCGCTCTGCGCGGTGAGGGTTTGCTGCACGCGCGGCAAAACGAGCCCGCCCACGCCCCACGCGGTGAAGAGCACGCCGTAGTTCATCCCAAACGTCTTCAAGCCCCACAGGTCTTTGGTGAACGACGGGAAGAGCGAGAGGTTCGCGCCGTAGTTGAAGCCGACGAACGTCGCCAGCAGCACGATGACGAACGGAGCCAGGCCTTTTGTGCTCGTCACCGGAATCGCGACGAACATCAGCACAGCCTGGAACAGCAGCACGATC
Organism: uncultured Klebsiella sp.; assembly: GCA_964478755.1. GTDB lineage: Bacteria > Verrucomicrobiota > Verrucomicrobiia > Limisphaerales > SXTU01 > SXTU01. The sequence continues at coordinate 21,010 of CAYZJP010000033.1, read as the reverse complement.
ATCAGGGTCCAGCGCCGGCCGATCTTGTCCGAGACGATGCCTGCGACGATGCGTCCGGCGGCGTTGCCGATGGCCATCACCGCGACCGCGATGAACGCCGCGTCGCCCATGCTTTTCTTCGCCATGCCACTGACGCTGCCGATGACCATCAGGCCCGCGCCTGCGCCGATGAAGTAGATCACCCAGAGCACGTAGAAGCCCGGCGTGCGGAGGATTTCGCCCGGCGTGCTGCTGGGCGCGGCGGGCTTCGCGACGGTCGTGGCGCTGCCCGGAGTGGCTGCGATGAAATCCGGCGGAGGGTTTTGAAGAAGTTGCGCCAGCCCGCAGACGATGACCGTGAACGCGACGCCGAGGATGAGCATGGATTGCTGCACGCCAAATTTCGCCAGCAGATACTGGCACGTTGGCGCGAGATACACCGGCGCGAGACCGAAGCCCGCGACCACGAGGCCCGCGATGAGGCCGGTCTTCGCGGGCGGAAACCACTTCAACGCCGGCGGTGTGGCGGATGAGTAGCCGAAGCCCATTCCCAGCCCGGCCAGCACGCCGATGCCGACGAGCCACACCGCGTAGCTGTTCGTCGTGGACGCGAGCACGAAGCCCGAGCCTACCAAGACGCCGCCGATGGTCGCGGTGAGGCGCGGGCCGAACTTGTCCTGACAGCGGCCCGCGAGGATCATCGCGAACGCGAAGACCAGGCAGCAGAGGGCGTAGGGATCGTTGAGCTGCGCGCCTTGCCAGCCGAACTCCTTTTCGATCGCGCCCTTGATGAGGCTCCACGCGTAGAGGATGCCGAGCGCGAGGTTGATGCCGGTGCCGGAGAAGGCGACGATCCAGCCCCGGTTCGGCGAGGGTGCGGGCGACGCGGTCGGTTCGTTGGAAATCACGGCGGGAGGCTGCGGGCGGGCGAATTCAACGTCAAGCGCCCCTTGGCATCTTGGAGAGAAGTCTTGCCGAAGGGCCACGCAAGCCCTTCAAATGCCGCCCAACAAAACGCCATTCATGAAGCCGACTTCCATTCTCTTCTGCCTCGTCTCCGTGAGTTTCATCGCCGCCATCGGCGGGTTCACTGGCGGGTGCAGCATGAATGATCATCCTCCCGTTCGACGCTCGCGACCCATCATCATGGATGGATCTTCGCCACAAGCCCGCGCCGCCGCCCAAGCCAGGGCCGCCTCCGCGAAACCAGTCTCCTCCGTCAAATCCCTCTTCGATGGCAGGACCCTCGCCGGCTGGAAGGACTCCGGGTTCGCCGGCGCGGGCGAGACGAAGGTCGAGCCGAACTTTCGCGGCCAAGGCCCCGTCATCTACATCGAGGCCGGCCAATCTCTCAGCGGCATCACCTTCACCAACCCGGTGCCGAAGACCAACTTCGAGATCACCCTCGAAGCTCTCAAAGTCCAGGGCAGCGACTTCTTCTGCGGCCTCACCTTTCCCGTCGGCGACGCCCACGCCACGCTTGTCCTGGGCGGCTGGGGCGGCGCGACCGTGGGTGTCTCGAGCATTGACGGGCTGGACGCCTCGGAGAACGACACCACCAAGTTCCTCGGCTTCGACAAGGACAAGTGGTATCGCATCCGCATGAAGGTCACGCCCGAGAAGCTGGAGGCGTGGCTCAACGACGACAAGATCGTGGACCAGGACATCAAGGAGCGCCGCATCTCCATGCGCTTCGGTGAGATTGAGAACTCCGTCCCGCTGGGCCTCGCCACCTACCAGACCACCTCCGTCGTGCGCAACGTGCAGCTCAAGCCGGTGCCGTGAGGTCTGCGGCTGGTCAGCGAGCGCCAGCCGGACGAGGCCGGGATCAAGTCGGCGAAGAATAAAGTGATTAGCCGCGCGGTCGTCATTTCTTGGCGCGCTTGGCTTTGGCTGTGGCACGTTCTTGCCGCGCTTTCTCCACTGGCCGGCGTCCTCCCTCACGCTCAAATATCTCCACGATCTGCGCAAGATTCTCCGGCGAAGATGCGTGCGAACCGTGAAGTCGCAACTTTCCTCCTTCCATCTCGGCCCAGACACACCGCTGCATCTGCACTACTCGAAAGAGGCCAGGCTCACCACGCGTCTCCAGAGCCGCCATTGCATTCGTCAAGGACTGGTAGGAGTCGAGGTGAAGAATTGGAATCCATTGTGCCACCGCGCAGGCCTGCGGTCGTTTCCATTGTTCGACTGTAAAATAGCCATGCGGCATGGTTCAAAGTTCGTCTTGGCTGGCGTTCATTTTCATTGTGCGCGGCGAGCCGCCTAGCCGGAGGTGCGCGGCGTGGTTTGCGGTCTATCGCGGTTCATGGCGCGACACTACTTCTCGGTAAGTTGAGTTGTCCAGCGCGCCGTGGTTTCCTGACAACCTGCCGTCTTCTCAGCGTCTTGGCGTTGAAGGGGTGCCCGTTGAACAACGCAAAGTCGCAGAGACGCCAAGCGGCAACAAATCGGCGAAACTGACTACGGAGTATCGCCACCCGTCCGCGCCGGTTCGATGTGGATGAGCACGTCGCGGACTTTGGGGAGCTGGGTGCGGAGGTGGTCCTTCACCTGATGGGCGATGGCGTGGGCGCGCTCGACGGTGAGCTGGCCGTCCACTTCCACATGCATGTCCACGTGGAGCTGCCAGCCCATCTTGCGGATGAAGCACTTCTCCACTCCGCACACGCCGGGCACGCTCGCGGCCAGTCGGCGGACTTCTTCCACCACGCTCAGGTTCGGCGCGGTGTCCATCAACTCGCCGAACGCCTCACGCAGCAGGCTCGCGCCATTCCAGCCGATGACGAAGGAAGCCAGCAATGCCGCCGCGTCATCCGCCGCCTCGTAGCCCTTGCCGCCGATGAGGGAGACGGCGATGCCGATGCCCGCGAAGAGCGACGTGATGGCGTCGCTGCGATGATGCCACGCATCGCCCTTCACGGCAGTGCTGTCCACGGAGGCCGCTTCGTGGAAGACATGACGAGAGAGGGTTTCCTTCACAACCACGACGACCACCAGCACCACGAGGGTCCACGGCGCGGGCGCTCCGTGCGGATGAAAGATTTCGCGGACGGCATTCACGGCAATCCACAGCGCGGCCAGCAACAGCATGGTCGCAACCATTGCCGAGGCGAGCGGTTCGGCCTTGCCGTGGCCGTAGGGATGATCGGCGTCCGCCGGCTCCGACGCGATGACGAGTCCGCGCCAGACAATCAACGAGCTGAAAAGATCCGCGAGCGACTCGACGCCGTCGGCGATGAGCGCGTGCGACTGTCCGACAAAGCCGGCGGCCATCTTGCCGACGGCGAGCACGGTGTTGACGACCATGCCGAGGAACGTCACGCGCAGGCTGCGTTGGAGGCGTTGGTCAGGCACGGGCGAGAGCGAAGCGGGTTCGAACGGGAAAGACAAGTTCCGCTGCCTCACACCGGCGGTGGTGGCTCAGCCGGCGATCATGCGCTCGCCGGGCTGGAGTTTCATGCGCTCAGGATCGAGGCCATTCGCTTTGCACCAGTCGCAATAGGCGTTCGGGGAGATTTCGCTCGGCTTGATTTCGCTGCGCCCGCCCCAGAAGACGTTCGTGTAGCTCACCGCGATGCCGATGCTCGCCAGATGCGCGTCAATCGCCGCCTTGTGCGCGAGCACGAGCGCCTTGTCCGTGCCGTGCGCGACGCCCATGACGTTCACGTTGCGGAACTCCGGCCCGCCCTCGCGCCAGTAGGCGTGGGTCATGATGTGATGGCGGCCGACCTCGCGGCCCGCCTCGATCTCGCGGCCCGGCGGCACGGCCCAGTGGAAGAGCGCGTTGAACTTCGTGACCTTCTCGCCGGTAGTGAGGGTCTTCACATGTTCGAGAAATGTGGAGAAGCGCCCGATGATTTTGCGGTGATCGAAGTCCCCGGCCACTTCGAGAAATGTTTTCAGCGGCACGCCGGCCTCAGCGGCGCGCGCGGTCCAGAGGTCGGGCACGAGTTCCTCCGGCTTGAACTCGCGCTTCACGGCTTCGAGGATGCGCCACTCCAGCTCGTTGAGCGTGACCATAGCGACATCGGTCACTTCGGCGGGGACTTCAGCCTTGCTGCCCGGTTCCATGCCACGACGCCGCGTGTGCCCGACGCCGAGCGCAAAAAGTTTCTTCGCCGGCATCAAACGGAAACGGCCCGCGCCGATGCGCTTCGCCAAATACTCGCAGTGGCGCGGCATGGAGAAGCCAGCGGGAATCTTCAGCGTGGTCCAGAGACGGTAGGTCGAGCCGGGCGTGGCCGCGTCGGTGGAACGCGTGACGACGTGACCGGAGAAGGGATCGTTTTGGAAAAGATCATCGAAGGCCGCGTCGAGTTTCTCCTGCGGCACTTCCCAGGCGACAAGCGCACCTTGCGCGAGATTCGTGGCGAGCAACGTCTGCCGCACGCGACGAATGACCCCGGCGCGAAGCATCGCCTGAATGCGCTCGATGACGGTGTCGAGCGGCAGGCCGGACTGGCGTGCGATGGCCCCGAGTGGGTCCGCTTGAAAGCCCTGCAACTGATCCTCGGAGATGGCGAGGATTCGGTGGTTGATCGGGTCGGCAATTTCAACCGGGATGGTGGCAAGGCTCATACTTCAAATGTCAGACGCAAAGTGCGCTGGCATCATTCCCAAGGAGAAAAGGAGCCGCCAGCCACAATTTTGTCCAAAGCCAGCCGGATTCTGGCACGTCGTCTCACCTCAGTTTTGCTTCGCGGTCCAGCGCTCCGCGTAGCCGCGGAGGTCTGCTGAATTGGGGAGGCCGAGTTTGAGGGCGATGTTTTGGCAGACCATCGGGAACGGGAGCGGCTGGTGTGCGAGGCGTCGGGTGATTTCCTCGAGCGCGCAGCCGGAGCCGAGCAGCTTCAGCACAAGTCGCTCGTCGTCGCTCAACAAGTCCAAGCGATCCCAAGGCTGATTGCGAAAACGAGTTTCAATTTCGGCGAGCGCTTGCCCGGAAATTGCCGGTGTGCAGAAGAAGCGCCCCGCCAGCGCGTCGCGGATGGCAGTGACGAGGAAGGTCGGCGCGGACTGCTTGAGCACGTAGGCGGCGGCCCCGGCCTCGGTCGCCTCCTGCACGTATCGCGGGTCGTCGAAGAGCGAGAGCACGATGAGCAGCGGGCGGGGCGTCTGCTTGGACAGTTCGCGCAGCAGATCGAGGCCGCCGACGATCGGCATGACGATGTCCGTGACGACCACGTCGGGCGTGGATTGTTCGATGAGATGCAGCGCTTCGAGGCCGTTGGCCGCCTCGCCAACGACGCGAAAGTCCGCCTGCGCCTGCAACAGCCCCCGGATGCCGCGCCGCACGAGCGGATGATCTTCCACGATGAGGATGCTGGTCGTCTTCATGCGTTGGCCGTGATGCGCCCGCGCGCACTGACACGCTGTCCGGTTGGACATGGTTTTGACGGACGATCGCTGCTGAGATGCACGACGGTTGGATAACAGAAAAACCCGCCTTGGAAAAGTCAGAAACCAGCAATCTCAACAGTCCGCCTCAAGATCCGCTTCACCGCTCGTAAATCCGCGCCGCCTCGGTGAAGTTCTTCACTTCCGCGCCGTTGCGTCCGGGAACGATCTCCAACCGCAGCCGTCCATCGTCCTGCAACTGCACGAGCACCACGCCCTGCACCACGTCTGCGTCGTGACGCACGGTGCGCTGGCCGGAGGAGCCAAGCTGGCCCCAGAGCAATTCGTATTTCACGAGGCCGTCGGCCGCGCTGATCTTCGCCGGGTCGGGCGCGTTGCCCTTCACCCAGAACTGGCGTGGCCGGCCCTCGTAGCTGCCCAGCGACACGACGAGATTCGTTGGTTCGACATGGTGATACACAAACGCGACGTGGCCATCCCAGTAGTCGAGCCGACGGTTCAAGCCCGCGTAACCGCCGCTGTCCTGCCGAAACCAGTTGCCCACGAGCCGCCCGTCCACGTCGTAGCCGATCTGCCCGCCCAGCGGCTTCACCTTGCGCGGGTTCAGCGCGAGCAACTGGCTGCGCAACGGCTCGTCCACGTAATCAAACGGGTCCACTGTGTGCGGCTTCCACGGGTCACGGTGAAGGAACTGCTCCAGCCGCGCGAAGTCCGTGCGCGTCACGGTCGTGTCCACCAGCGCGAAGGATTCAACGTCCAAGCCCCGCTTTGGGTCGGAGAAATTCCGGGGGATTTCCCTGGCAGCGTCGTATCCTAGGTGAAGCGTCTTCAAACTATGAACAAACTTCTCACAACCATCCTCGCCAGTCTCGTTCTGGTCTGCCAGCTCGCCACGGCCCAGCTCGGGCCGGGACAAGTTGCCAGTAAGCCCGCGCCTACTCCCTCAGCCAAATCCAGCTTGGCGGCGAAGAAATTAACCAACGTCCAGATAAACGGATTACCCTTGGAAGAAGTGCTCGGGTTGCTGAACGAGAAATGGCTCAAAGACTTGAACGTCAGCATCAACATCGTCACCCAGCCGGGCCTGGGCTCGGAATTGATGCCCAATGTGCAGGCCCCTTCCATCGAACTTGGCACTCTCCTGAAATTACTTTCCGAGTTGAGCACGGTGGAGATGGAACTGGTGGACGAGACGACGCTGGTGGTGCGGGCTGCCCAGCCTCGCGGTGGCGCCCCGATGATGATGACGCAACCTGGGTTGCCGGGGATGCCCGGTGGGATGCGTCCTGCCGACTCGATCGGGCCGGTGACACGCACCTATTTGCTCGATGCGCTGCCGGAGGGGTTGAAGCCGGACGACGTGCTTTCGCTCGCCCGGGCCACCTGGCAGGCGAAGAACCTGCCGGAGCCGGGCACGGTCAAATATCACGTCGAAACCCAGACCTTGATTCTTGCCGGCACTGCGGCACACCACGAGATACTAACGCAGGCGCTCGCGGATTTCGAGCGCAGCGCCAACAAGCAGGACAACAAAAAGAGGGATCTGGAGCGGACACAACGGACCTCAGAGGCGGAGAAGCTGCGCCATGAGTTGGAAGCCACGGCCCGGCGCGCGGAAGTGGAGGCGCAACTACGCGAGCAGATGTTCACACGGCAGCTAAAGGAAGTGGAAGCCCGCGCACAGGAAGGCGCGGAGGTCCATCGGAAGGAAATCGAGCAGTTGCGCAAGCAGTTGCTGCAGCTCGACCAGGAACGGCCCAAGGCCAAGTGAAACCGCAGCGCGCTTGCTCTTCGCGTGCCGACACGTCAGAAATGTGCCGTAGCCAAGACTGATGCCGCACGCGTTTCCATCCCGTCTGCCCGCCACCGCCGGTGCGGTGGTCGAGTCGCTCTTGCCCCACTTCGCCCAGGCCGCAGTGCGTGATGCCTCATCCTCTTCGGGGGCGTGGCCGGTCCACGAACTCACCTCGCGGATGCGGGCACTCGATGACGCGGCGTGGCGGGAGTTTCACCAGCGCTATTTTCGACGGCTCTGGCGCTTCGCCACCGTGCTGCATCGCGGCGACGACGGCGCGGCGGAGGAAACCGTGCAGCAAACCTTTCTCCGTGCCGTCCGCCACATCCGCGAATTCGAGGATGAGCAAGTGTTCTGGTGCTGGCTCGTCCGGCTGGCCCGCACCGCCGCCGCCGACCACACGCGCGGCCAGCGCCGCTACCTCGCCGCACTGGACCGGCTGCGCGATTGGAGGGAATCCGCCCGAGCCCCTGAGTTGGCGCCCGGCTGGGAACCGCTCCTCGCCGAGTGCCTCGACGCGTGCGATGGCGAGGAGCGCCAACTTCTGCACGACCGCTACTTCGAGGCTCACAGTCTGGCGCAAATTGCTGAGACACACGGGCTGACCGCCAAGGCTGTTGAGCGCCGGCTGGCCCGCGCCCGTGAACGGCTTCGTGCGCTCTTGCTGGAACGACTCCGAACCGACCGACCGTCATGAACCCACTGGAACAACGCCAACCCGAGTTTTCTGAAACCGTGCTCGCCACCACGCTGGCCGCCGTGGCGCAGCGTCGCATGGAACGCAGGCGGACCCGGCAAGCCGCCGCACTCGCGGTCATTGCATGCCTGGCAGCGATCCTTTTTTGGCCCGCACCGCCGGAAGTTTCAGCTCACCGGCAGGCGCGCCCGGCGACTCCGTTCGCAACGCGAGCAGACGCGTTCCTGCACACCAGGCCGCTGCGCGAGACGACCTTGCTGCGCACAGTAGCCTTGCCGGAGAGTCAACTGGTCCGCACCACACCGCTTACCGAGGAATTTGCCTTCCGCACCACCGAAACCATCCCGCGCGCGACGGAAGCCGATCTCCTGCTCACCCTCGCTTCGTTGAACGGCGCGCTGGTCCGCCAGCCGGACGGGACAAGGCTGGTGGTCGTCTTGAAGTGACTCGTCGGATGCGTTGACGCCGTCGCCAACGAGACAGCGTTCATGGTTTCGCGTTCAGCAGGCCGATGCTCTGCATCCATTCGCCACAGCGCGCAGGCCATTCGCTGATGGGGTCTTTGCTCTTCCTCATGCCGAAGCCGTGGCCACCCTTCGCGCAGATGTGGAGTTCGGCGGAGAGTTTTTGCCGCTTGTATTCGAGGTAGAGCATCGCGGCCTCGATGGGGTTGGACTTGTCGTCGTGGGCGACGAGAAAGAAAGCGGGCGGCGCATCCGCTGGCACGCTGAAGCCAGGACGGAACTTCGTCTTGTCAGTCGCGTCGAGAAAACCGCCGCCGTAAACGAACACGAGGAAGTCCGGCCCGCGCGGGTCGTCAAGGTCTGGGTTCTGCGGATACGTGCGCGACGTGCGGTCCCACGCGGCGTGACCGGCGAGGTTGCCGCCGGCAGAAAAACCGAGCAGACCGACACGCTTCGGGTCGAGCTTCCACTCGGCGGCGTGATGGCGCACAAGCCCGAGCGCGCGCTGCGCGTCCTGCACCGGCAGCGTGAACATCTCTGCTTCGTCGCGCGTGGGCGTGCGGTATTTGAGCAGCACGGCGGTGACACCAAGGGCGTTCAGCCACTCGCAGACCTGCGTGCCCTCGAAGGAATACGAGAGGAACATGAAGCCGCCACCGGGCGCGACGATGACGGACGCGCCGTTGGGCCGGTCGGGCCGGAAGACGGTGACGGTTGGGTCGGTGATGTCGCTGAGGCGGGTGGCGTTGGTGCCGCCGTAGGATTGGATGAGTTTCGCGGTGGCCTCGGACTTGGGCTTCATCGCGGTCGGCGGGCCGTCGGGCCAGAGCTTGAAGGTGAGCGGCTCGGGCGCGGCAGTTGCATCGCGAGCGGACCAGCAAGACGCGGCAATCAGGCAGAGGAGCAGAGATTTCATCATGAATTGAGCGGTGCGTTGGACGCGGGGCTTGACGGAGCGTTTCAATGGGAGTGAGGCGACGCAGCCTTGCTCGTTAGTCTTGCCCGGCTCTCCGCGAGCGGGCATTAAGCAGCCATGAATTATCTCGTGGCGGGTCTGGTGGGAATCGTGGGTGGCATCACCAGCGGGCTGTTCGGCGTGGGTGGCGGTGTGGTGATGGTGCCGGCGATGCTCCTGCTGCTGGGCACTCAAGTCGGCGACATCAAGACGGCCATCGGCACGTCGCTCGCGGTCATCGTGCCCACGGCGATGGTTGGCTCGTGGAAACATCACACGCAGGGCAACGTGAAGTGGGACGTGGTGGCGGCGCTGGTGCCGACGGCCTTGGCAGGCGGCTACATCGGCGCGTGGCTGACGACGAGGATTCCGGCGGACGACTTGAAGCGGATGTTCGGCGGCTTCCTCGTGGTGGTCGGTGGCAAGCTGCTGTTCTTCAAGTGAGGGAGCGCGCCGGTCCCTTCGCCGCCTTGCCAAAGCTCCTCTGCGCCGACACATTCCCGGCGCATGAAGAACGCTCCGTTGTTCATCGGATGCTTGCTGGGTGCCGTGCTGGCGGGACTGTTGTTTTTCCGAGTTCGCGTCAGTTCTTCCGTTGCGCCCGCGGCTGTCGTTACCGCGGTGGTCGCGACTCCCGCACTCTCGAACACGAATCTCCAGACCTTCTTCGTCCGCGGCGTGGTGAAGGAACTCAGGCCCGACGGCAAAACGGTGGTCGTGGACCACGAGGAAATCCCGAACTACATGGCGAAGATGACCATGCCGTTCAAAGTGCGGCGCACAAACGACCTCGCCGGCCTCGGCACGAACGATCAAATCCATTTCCGCCTGAACGTCGCGGAGTTCGAGAGCTGGATTGACCAGGTGACGAAGACTGGCAATGCCCCCGCGTCGCCGCTCGCTGACCCGAACCGGAAAAGTTTTCGCCTCGTGCGCGAGGTGGACGTGCTCAAGGAAGGCGACGCGCTGCCGAATTATCCGCTCACAACCCATCGGGGTGAGGCGATCAAGACCGAGCAGTTCAAGGGTCAGGCGCTCGCGATTACTTTCATCTTCACTCGCTGCCCGCTGCCGGACTTCTGCCCGCGCATGAGCCTTAAATTCGCGGAGGCGGTGAGGCGGCTGAAAGCTTTGCCGAGCGCACCGACGAATTACCACTTGCTCTCAATCTCCTTCGACGTGGATTACGACACGCCGCTGGTGTTGCAAAACTACGCGAAGGGAGTCGAGGCGCAGCACCAGGCTGATTTGAGCAAGTGGGATTTTGCCACGGGCGCGCTGATTGACATTGATGACATCACAGAGCGGTTTGGGCTGACCTTCGCGCGCGACCCGGGATCCATCGCTTTCAACCACAACATGCGGACCGTGGTGATTGATGCCGCCGGCAAGGTGCAGAAAGTCTTCATCGGCAACGAGTGGAAGGCGGATGCCTTGGTGGAAGAGCTGGTGAAGGCCGCGCAGGCGAAGCCTTGATCGGCACACTTCGCTGATTTTCAACTTGGTTCCGTGAGGCGCTTGCTGGTTAATGAGAGCGAACCCGAATTCAATTCGTCGCCATGCAAATCCTGAACTCCCGCCGCCACTTTCTCAAAACCTCCGCCGCCGTCGCCGCCGCGACCACACTGCCGCAGTGGTTTCTCGAAGAATCCACCGAGGCCGCCACCAAGCCGCTTGGTCCGAATGACCGGCCTGGCATCGCGCTCATCGGTTGCGGCGGACGCGGGCGGGGCGATGCCCGCGACGCGGCGGCGCTCGGCCAGATGCTAGCGGTGTGCGATCTCGACGACGTGAATCTCGCGCAGGCGCAGAAGACCTGGCCCGAGGCGAAGCTCTACAAGGACTTCCGCAAGCTGCTGGAGCGCGATGACATTCACGTCATCGTCAACGGCACGCCAGATCACTGGCACACGCTCGTGAACCTTGCCGCGCTCAAGGCCGGCAAGGACATCTACAGCGAGAAGCCGCTCACGCTGACAATTGACGAGGGCAAACGGCTTGAGAAAGCCGTGCGCGAGTCAGGGCGCATTCTCCAGACCGGCAGCCAGCAGCGCAGCGACAAGAATTTTCGCCTCGCGTGCGAGCTGGTTCGCAACGGACGCCTTGGCAAGCTCAAACACGTCAACGTCTGGCTCCCGCACGGGCGGCGTGAGGGGCCGTTCGTGAAAGCACCCGTGCCCGCCGGGTTCGACTGGGAGATGTGGCAGGGCCAGACGCCGAAGACCGATTACGTGAAGGAAAAAACTCACGTCACCTTCCGTTACTTCTGGGAATACTCCGGCGGCACGATGACGGACTGGGGCGCGCACCACCACGACATCGCGCTCTGGGGCGCGGGCTTCGAGCGCAGCGGGCCGGTGCGCATCGAGGCGCAGTCGCTCGTGCCGATGATTCCCGGCGGTTTCACGGCGGCGAGCGAATACGCCGTGGCCTGCACCTATGCGAACGGCGTGACGCAGCTCACCCGCAGCACGCACGGCAACGGTTGGAACGGCTCCGTCACGGACAAGACCGCGCAACAGCACGGCTTGCGCTTTCACGGGCCGGACGGCTGGATCTTCGTCACGCGCGGCAAGATCGAGGCGAGCCATCCCGACCTGCTTACCACGCCGCTGCCGTCCTCGGCGAAGCGGCTTTATGCGAGCGACAATCACATGAAGAACTTCTTCGACTGCGTGCGTTCCCGGCAGCAGCCGATCTGCCCGGCGGAAATCGGCCACCGCTCCGTGAGCGTCTGTCACCTCGGCGTCATTGCGATGCGCCTGGGCCGCACGCTCCAATGGAATCCGGCGCATGAGCAGTTTGTCGGCGACGCGGAGGCGAACAAGTGGCTGGCCCGCGAGCAGCGCAGGCCGTGGAGCTACGAGATGGTGTGAGCGAGAAGCAGGACAGCCTTCTCCACCATTACACCACAAACACGCTCGCGCTCAGCGGCGGGAGGGTGAACTCGGCGGAGAAGGGCTGGGCGTGCATCTCGATTTCCTCGGCGTTCACGCCGCCCATGTTGCCCTGGTTGCCGCCGCCGTAAATGGCGGCGTCGCTGTTCAGGACTTCGCGCCAGTAGCCGGCGGTGGGCAGGCCGATGCGGTAGTTGGTGCGGAGTTCGGGCGTGAGATGGAGGATGACGAGCATCTGCTGGCGGCCGTCCTTCGTGCGCCGCAGGAAGGAGAGGACGCTGTGCAGGTTGTCGGAGCAGTCCACCCACTGGAAGCCTTCGAGGTCGTAGTCGGCTTCCCACAAGGCGGGGTGCGCGCGATAGACTTGGTTGAGGTCGGCGAGGAAGCGTTGCGCGCCGGAGTGCTGCGGGCCTTGCTCGAGGAGCCACCAGTCGAGGGCGCGGTTCTCGCTCCACTCGGCGGACTGGCCGAACTCGCAGCCCATGAAGAGGAGCTGCTTGCCGGGGAAGAGCCATTGGTAGCCGAGCAGCGCGCGGAGGTTCGAGAATTTCTGCCATTCGTCGCCGGGCATTTTGCCGAGCAGCGAGCATTTGCCGTGGACGATCTCATCGTGCGAGAGCGGGAGGATGAAGTTCTCGTTGTGATGGTAGAGCATCGCGAACGTGAGGTCGTTCTGATGATAGCGGCGGTAGAGCGGGTCGCGGCTGTAGTAGCGGAGGGTGTCGTTCATCCAGCCCATGTTCCACTTGAAGCTGAAGCCCAGGCCGCCCAGATACGGCGGGCGCGTGACGAGCGGCCAGGCGGTGCTTTCCTCGGCGATGGTGAGCACGCCGGGCGTTTCGGTGTGGACGAGGTGGTTGAACTCGCGGAGGAACTCGATGGCCTCGATGTTCTCGCGGCCGCCGTATTTGTTCGGCACCCACTCGCCTTCCTTGCGCGAGTAGTCGAGGTAGAGCATCGAGGCGACGGCGTCCACGCGCAGCCCGTCAATGTGGAAGCGCTCGCACCAGAAGAGCGCGTTGGCGGTGAGAAAGTTTCTGACCTCGTGCCGGCCGAAGTTGAAGATGAGCGTGCCCCAGTCCTGATGCGCGCCCTGGCGCGGGTCTTCGTGCTCGTAAAGCGCGGTGCCGTCGAAGCGCGCGAGCGCCCACTCGTCGCGCGGAAAGTGCGCGGGCACCCAGTCCACGATGACGCCAAGGCCTGCCTCGTGCAGGGCGTTGACAAGGAACTGGAAGTCGTCCGGTGTCCCGAAGCGGCACGTCGGCGAGTAGAAGCCGGTGACTTGATAACCCCAGCTCGGATAATAGGCGTGCTCGGAGATGGGCAGAAACTCGACGTGCGTGAAGCCCAGTCGGCGGACGTATTCGACGAGCAGTGGCGCGACTTCGCGATAGCTGTAGGACTCGGCGATGTTCTTCTTCATCCACGAGCCGAGATGGACTTCGTAGATGCTCAACGGCTCGCGCATGGGCTGACGCGCACGGCGTTGTTCCATCCACGCCGCGTCGGTCCACGAGAACTTCCGGTTGTTCCAGACGATGGAGGCGTTCTGCGGTGCCGGCTCGAAGAAGAAGCCGTAAGGGTCGGTCTTGAGGACGATGGCGCCCTGGGCGTTCTTGAGCTCGAACTTGTAAAGCGTCCCTTCGCCGAGGCCGGGCACGAACAGTTCCCACACGCCGGACGCGCCGAGCATTCGCATCGGATGATAACGCCCGTCCCAGTTGTTGAACGGCCCGACGACGCTGACGCGCTGCGCGCCGGGCGCCCAGACCGCGAAGCTCACGCCGGGCACACCGTCCACTTCGCGGAGCTGCGCGCCGAGCTTGTCGTAGATGCGGCGCTCGTTGCCCTGGCCGAAGAGGTAGAGGTCCGTCTCGCCGAGCGAAGGCCAGAAGGAATACGCGTCGCGCGTGCGGCGGGTGTTGCCCTGGTAATCCGTGATGACGAGGTCGTAGGCGAAGGGACGTTGGGCGGCGGTCGTAGTGCCCTCGAAGAGACCACGGGCATCAAGCATCTCCAGCGCGAAACTTGGCTTCTGCGGTTCATGCACGGGCGCGACTTCGACGCGCGCGGCGTTTTGGAGAAACGCACGGACGACGAGGCCCGAGCCATCGCCGAGCGGATGCATGCCGAGGAGTTGGTGCGGTGAAGAATGCTGCGCTTGAACGAGGCTCTCCAATTCAGCCGGCGTCAAAATCATGGTGGCAGAGTGGCAAAAGCGCGGCACGATGACACGCAAAAAGCCGGAGGCCGTTCAGCGCGAGGCCGTCTGCTTCCGTCGCCAGAGGTCGAAATGGTAGAGCGCCACGACCACGAGCGCGTGCTGAATCTTCCCCGATGCGACCAGGTCCGGCAGTTCCGTGACCGAGACGAGATGCGTGCGGATGTCCTCGCAACTGTCGAACTCCACCGGATGAGTGAGGCGGGCGTTCTCCACGAGCAGCGTGTGGCAGGTGTTCGACATGATCGCTGGGTTGGGAAAGATTTGGCCGATGAGTTGCGCGCGGTCCCCTTCGTAACCTGTCTCCTCGCGCAGCTCGCGCTGTCCGCCGACGACTGGCGACGTTTCGCCCGCGTCCATCACACCGCCAGGAATCTCCAGCTCGATGGTGTCCGAGCCGTGACGGTATTGCTCCACCATCACCAGCTTGTCGTCCGGCGTGACGGCGATCACGTTGACCCAACTGCGAGTATCCAAGACGAAGAACTCATGCTCTGCGCCCGTGCGCGGCGAGCGCTTCACATCCGAGCGCACCGTGAAGATGCGGAAGTCCGCGAGCCGCTTGGAACTGAGGACGGGCCACTTCTCAATCATGGCGGCGGAGCATCCGGGCCGGCCGGGAAAAAAGGAAGTTGAGAGTTGAAGTTGAGGGTTGAGCGGCTCGGAGTCAGGAGAGGCCGCGCGGCAGCGCGGCCCTACCAAACATGGTAGGGCCGACCTGCCGGTCGGCCCCATCTTTTTCCGCGCCAGCGAGCGAAGTGAAGCGAGCGGCTCCGCAGCTCACCAATGAATCTTATGCACTCGTCCGAAGTAAGGCCACTCCTCCGGTCGTTCAACCAACCCGGCCCGCACCGGGTTGTTTCGCACGCAAGGCCACTTCTCCGCGTAGTTTTCCCCGTCGCGCAGCCGATGATGAAAGCCGCCGCGTTGGAAAGTGCCGACATCCGGGTGCGCTTTGGCGAACTGGTCTTTCCAGAACGCAATCCAGCGTTCGATGCTGAATTTCAGATCATGTGGCGCGCAGAACAGGTGCAGGTGATCCAGCATGAGCAGGTAGTCGCTCACGAGCCATGCGATGGCCCGCCTGAGCCAGAGATCGTGGAGGCATTGCTGAACGGAGGCTTGGGCGAGCCACCGCTCACGGCCTTCAGCGTTGACGGTCAGGAAGACCCAGTTCGGACCGTGGGACGTGATGTGGACGCCTTTGGCGGGCGTGCGGCGGCCCGGCTCGCGGTAGAGGTCAGACATGGGTGGTTTATGGCGCAAGGGCACGTCCGGGCGCAAACATCGCTTCGCTCGTTTGCGCTGAAAGATGGGGCCGCGCGGCAGCGCAGCCCTACCACGATTACTCCGGCGTGATTGCAACGCTCTTGAGCAGCGTGGTGGGTGCGTTGGTGGTGCGGATGAGGATTTGCGCCCACTTCATTTTGTCGGAGCCGGTGAAGGCGTGCTCGGTGGTGCCGGGCTTGAAGGGCGCGGTGTCCACGACGGGCAGGCCGGGGTGCGTGTTCGGGCGGAAGCGGAGGATGACATCGCCGGGGCTAGGCTGGGCCTGCCAGTTCAGGCGCAGCGTGTAGCGCGCGCCGTCCTGGAGCGGGATGAGGTCGCCTTCCCAGGCGGTCTTGGTGGGATACCAGCAGTCGGGGGCGTCTTTGGAGAGCCAGCGGATTTCGAAGTTTGAGTTCCGAACCAAGTTCGGTTCCCAATGGTCCACATGAAGCTCGCCGCCACCGATGCCTCGCGTTTTGGTCACTTCAAACTCGTGTTGCTGGTGCCAGCGGCCATCCCTGTGAGCGATGTAGGTAAAATGGCCGAGAGGCAAGTTGTGGAAGATAAACTCCGACCTTTCATCGTGCAGGGTCGAAAACTTGGTGCCCAAGAGAACTATCTTGATGGGTAATCGCGGGTTGCCGATGGTGTTGATTCTGAGGATGGGCTTGATTTCAACCGCCCCAAAGGGCGAAAGCCGAGTTTGAAGCGGCACCAACTTGCCCAGCGTATGCAGCAAATCCGCCACCACGCGGCTCGTCTCCAGCGCGCTTTCGAGAACGATGGGTTCCACCTCGGCGCGCTTGTCGGCGAGCACGAGCGGGCGGCAGCGTTCGCCGCGTTCCTTCGAGTAGGCGATGAGGCCGTCCATGCGCCGCAGAAAGCCGGCGAGCGCTTTCTCTTCCGTGTCGCCGAGGAGTTGCGGACGATAGCCGGGCAGGTGGATAAGCTCCGCGTTCACCCAGTTCTCCATCTTGCTGTGAACATCGCCGCGAACCTCCGCCGAGTGCGGCGGCGAGCCGGTGTCCTCCACGAAGTGCAGCAGCGAGCCGATCCAGCGCGCGGCGTTCACCGGTGTCTCCGTGCGGAGCGCCTGAAGCGCGCGGCGGAAGAACGGCTCGTAGGTGCGCTTGACCTCGGGCACGAGATGGTCGAGGTGCCGCTCCATGCCGGGGAAGAGCAGGTAATCGTCCGCGTAAAAGAACTCGCCGTCGCGGTCGAAGGGCGTGCGGCGGTAGTCGCCCAGCCAGCAGTAGTGGACGAGTTTGGGCGCGTTCGTGCCGAGGTGCTTGAGGAGGGCGTCGTCCGGGCCGAGGGCGTCGAGGGCGGCTCGGGTGATTTCGCCGTGCGGACCCCAAGCGCCGGCAGGAAGGCAAACGGAGAAAGTAAAAAGGCAAAAAGCCAAAGCCTTCGTCGCGAGCGCGCGACGGAAGGAAGCCGGGCTTTCTCCTCTGGCGGAGAGAACGGCGGGCGCGGGCATGGCTGCTTCTGGCGCTCCGCCGGTTGCTTCACAACTCGAAGTCCACCACCGTCACCTTCTCGATGAGCGGCATGGCGTTCTGCACGAAGGCCTGGTGCTCCGGGTGCGTGAGGTAGGCATCACGCGCGGCGGCGTCGGTGAGCGTCATCACGAAGGCGTGGGTGTGGCCGCCGCTCTGCCCCTCGGGGCTGTTGTTCGGGCCGGAGATGAAATCCTCGACGCCCGGGATGCTCTCGGAGAGATCCAGCAGCGCGTTGAAAATCTGGTCAATCTGCTCCGGCGTGGTGTCCGCTTTGAACTGAACGAGTGCGATATGTTTGACTCTGGCCATAGTTTTTTTGTTTGCCCTGCGCCGGATGAAACCGCCCCGCCGCTCTGGACGCTAGAATTTCGGCGGAGTATGGGCACTGGCCGGAGCAAGTCAAACGCGCGTTCGCACAATTCCTGCCCAGCCCGCGCCAAGATACGTGAATCGCTCCGCGCCGCCGCGCAGTCTAGTCTAGCCATGTTCGTGAACCGCCCCGCTCCTGTTGCCCGATGGCTCGTCGCTCTCACGGCGACGGCTTTGCCGTGGCTGGCGGCGGCGCAGTCGGACTTTCAGGGCGCGACGCACATGGTCCCTTTCGAGGAAGACACGATCAGCTACAACCAGACGCCTTCCACGGGGGGCGTCGCGAAACTCCAAGCGCGGCTTGATCGCGGCGAAGTGAAACTCACATTTGACCCAGCGACCGGCTGGCGGGATTCGCTGCTCGCGGCGCTGAACGTCTCGCCCAAGTCGCAGACGCTGGTCTTCTCCAAGACCTCGCTCCAGCGCGAGCGCATCGCGCCGCAGAACCCCCGCGCGGTTTTTTTCAACGACGAGGTGTATGTCGGCTGGATTCCCGGCGCCCCGGTGATGGAGTTCAGCGAGGTGGACACAAAGCTCGGCGGCGTCTTCTACACGCTGGAGCAGACCGAGACGGACAAACCCAAATTCGTTCGCAACAACCAGTGCCTCGAATGCCACGCGTCCGCGAAAACGATGGGCGTGCCCGGCCATCTCCTCCGTTCGTTCAAGACCGACGAGCAGGGCATCATTGACCTGATCACCGGTGTCTCGGAGGTGAACCATCGCACGCCGTTCGAGGAACGCTGGGGCGGCTGGTATGTCACCGGCACGCACGGCAAGGTGACGCATCGCGGCAATCTTTTCGGCAAGGCGGCTTACGCGAAGGCGGAGGAAAAACCAAACTGCCTCGGCAATCTCACGAGCCTCAAGAAGCTTGTGGACCTCGACGGCTACGCTTCGCCGCACAGCGACCTCGTCGCCCTGCTGGTGCTGGAGCACGAGACGCACATGCACAACTTCATCACGCGCCTGCACTACGAGACGCAGATGGCGCTGGCCCGCTATCAACACATCCGTTACCTGCGCAGCATGGCCGAGGGATTTTTGAAGTATTTGCTCTTCACGGAGGAAACTCCTTTGAAGGCGAAGATCAAGGGCACCTCGGGCTACGCGGAATACTTCGCCGCGCTCGGCCCCAAAGACCACCGCGGCCGCTCGCTCCGGCAGTTCGATCTCGAATCGCGCGTGTTCAAATACCCATGCAGCTTCCTGATCTACTCCGAGTCCTTCGATGCCCTGCCCGCGCCGATGCGCGAGCATTTGCTCCAGCGTCTCCATGACATCCTCACGGGCAAGGACACGTCGCCGGAGTTCGCGCGGCTGGAGCCGGAGACGCGCCAGGCCATCCTCGAAATCCTCCGCGACACCAAGCCGAACCTCCCGGCCTACTGGCGGGAGGAGGGCGGCCACAAAAAGGCGCAAGGGGCGCAAAACGGGAATCTGCCGCCATCCCAAAGCGCTCGGTAGTTCGCAGCGCAGGCGAGAACGCAGAGATGCAGAGGACGCAGAGATGCGCAGAGGGGCGAGCGGGACGAAGAGCGAGCATCAGCCCGACCTTCGTTCTCTGTGAATCTCTGCGTCCTCTGCGTCTCTGCGTTGAGCGAAACCACACCTCCAACCGGATGCCCTACTTTTGCGCTTTTTGTGCCTCTTTGTGGCGACCATCCTCCCGCCATGAAATTCCGCATCGGCTTTCTCGGCATCGGCGCGATGGGCATCAGCCACGTCCGCCAGTTCCACACCAAGCTCGCCGCCCGCTCCGAGTGCGTCGCTCTCTGCGGACGCAACGAGGCCAATCTGCGCCGCGCGCTGGAAGTTGCGCCGTCCGCACGCGTCTTCACTGATGAGCACGAGTTGATTCACTCCGACCTCGACGCTGTTTGCATCTCCACGCCGAACTTCAACCACGTCCCGCTTGCGCTGGAGACGCTCAAGGCCGGCAAGCATCTCTTCCTCGAAAAGCCCTGCGGCATCACGCGCGCCGAGTGCCGGCTGCTGGAGAAGGCCGCCGCGCGCACCGACCACGTGGTGATGATCGGCCACGAGCTGCGCTACTCGCCGTTCTTCCAGAAGGTGAAGTCGCTCGTGGACGCGGGCGACATCGGCCGCCCGCGCATGGTCTGGACGCGTGAGTTTCGCGGGCCGTTTCAGCCCAAGTCGCAGAACTGGATCCAGGACAAGCGCCGCTCCGGCGGAATGCTCGTGGACAAGAACTGCCACCAGTTCGATCTGATGAACTGGTGGGCCGGCGCGCGTCCCGTCCGTGTCGCGGCCTTCGGTGCGAACGCCGTCATGCGCGTCGTGGACGCCGAGCATCAGGTCAACGACCACGCCACCGTCAGCTTCGACTACGACAACGGCACCATCGGCTCGCTCCAGATTTGCCTCTTCGGTCGCGACTTCCCGCATGAGGACTTGGAGCTGGGTGTCGTGGGCGAGGCCGGCTCGCTCCAGACGCGCATCTCGACCGTGGACATCCTCCAGTGGAAGCGCGGCTCCGGTCAGAAAGAACCCATCGTCCACCACATCGAATCGCCCACCGGCGAAGGCTGGGGCAACCACCTCGGCTTCGACGAGATGCACGCCGCCTTTCTGGATGCGGTGCTTGATGGCAAACCTCCACTCACGACCGTCGCTGACTGCGTGGACGGCAGCCTCCTCGCCATCGCCGCCGAGGACAGCATCGCGCATGGGCAGACGGTCGAGGTGTAGTTGGCCGGTGCCGGCGGCTTGCAGCCGCCGCTTCGGGGAACGTCACGGACGGGTCGGCGGCTGCAAATCGCCGACACGGCGCGCGAAAGCCGTGAGCGTGCCGCCGCGCGAGGTGTAGTCGCGCAGGCGGACATAGCCGGCCTGCCGGTAATCCGGCGCGATGGGCGGCGGTTCCTCCCAGCGGAAGATGATGAAATCGAAGTTGCCCTTGCCCGCCAGCTCGAGCGCGTCGCGCAAAGTGGTCATCGCGTCGCCTGCATTCGTGACCGGCAGGTTCGCCACTTCCGCCCACCAATCCAGCCGTTGCAACGTCATCCCGATGCCGTAGGAGTGTGCGACGTTCGCGATGGCGAGGCGGGCGTCGGGCTTGAGCTTGCGGAGGTCGGAAAGGCACTCGCTGTAGTCATACCAACGCTCGCCCGAGCCGCCCCACACGGCGCGCTGGCCGGTGCGGTCCACGGGACTGAGCAGGGCATTTCCGGCCAGGAGGAGCAGCAACGCGACCATCGCGACGGTGCGGCGTTGCACCAATGCGCCGAGTCCCTCCCATGCAAGCGCCAACACGGCGGGCAGCATAAGGAGGTTGAAGCGTGCGAGTCCGACCCAGCGTGGTTCCTCCAGCAGGTGAAAGAACCAGATGCCGCTGAACAGCGCGCCGGCGGCGAGCAGTTGCGCCCACGCGCGTCGTCGCCCCAGGAGCCAGGCACCCGCCAGAGCGGGCAGCCAGAAAAAACCAAAGGGTCTTTCCTAGTTGAGCGGGTGTGAACCTGCTGAAACACTGGGACTGAC
>CAYZJP010000032.1:0-42273 GCA_964478755.1 uncultured Klebsiella sp. | reverse complement strand
GTGCTTTTTATGATCAAGGGCTAGCAGGGCGTCCGCCCAGGTTCGCGTGGCGATGGCGGAATGGAAGCCGGAGGGATATGCCTTGGCGATTTGGAGATTCAGGTGCGATTGTCGCAGTGCCTGATTTTTCGCCAGCACGATCTGCTCCGCCGCATCGCGGTCGTGGGTGTGGAGGCTGGTGCGTCGGCCGTTCTCGGAATCCACGCAATAAAATTTGCTGCCCCGTTCTCCGCAGTGAATCAAACGATAGCGAACTTTCATAGGCTCTTGGCGCAGCCTACAAGAGAAGAATCCCGAAGCGTTACGGTGCTACGGGCGTGCTGGCGTTTGTTCGCGCCGTTACGCGTCCGTCCAGAATCTGGTGCCCGTTTTGGTGCCCGTTGCGGCACCCTGCCGTGGGAAAACCTTGACGCAGAGGCGCTTCGGTTTGGAGGCGGAGGTCGGAATCGAACCGACGATTCGATTCCGGCCTATTGATTCTCTAAAACACCAATGTTTTCAACGTATATGGACACCGTTGACACGGGTGGATTTTAGCAGTAGCGTTAGCAGCGTTATGGCATCCGTTCACCTTCGCCCCGCGACTCCTTACTTCCACGCCGCGTTCCGTGGCCCTGACGGGCGGCTGATTCTCCGCTCCACCAAGCAAACCGACCGCAACTCCGCGCTCGCCGTTGCCCTCGAATACGAGCGCGCTGCCAAGCTCGCCATGCGCGGCGAACTGGTGGAAGCCCAAGCCCGCGAAGTCTTGAAGGGCATCATGGCCCGCGCCGATGTTGGCGAGACAATCCAGACCACGAGCGCCACCGTTCACTTCCGCGAATGGCTTGCCAGCAAGGAAGCGCGTAAGGCCGCGAAGACGGCGGAGCGTTACAAGTCCGTCGTTGACCGCTTCCTTGAATCCCTTGGCCCGCGTGCCGCCAAGCCCCTCACCGCGCTGACGGCACGAGACGTTGACCGCTTTCTTAACGAGCGGATGAAGGCGGGCGTGGCTCCGCGCACGGCCATTCTTGACGTAAAGATTGTCCGCACCGCCTTGAACGCCGCCCGGCGCAAAGGACTGATTCCGACGAACCCCGCCGAAGCCGTGGAGTTGCCCGAAGTGGTTGGCATGGAGCGCGGCACGTTCACAGCGGCGGAAGTGAAGATGCTCGTGGGCACGGCGGCGGGCGAATGGAAGACGCTCATTTTGCTCGCTTACTACACCGGGGCGCGGCTGTCGGATTGCTGCCGGACGGCATGGGATGACGTTGACCTCGCGGGCGGCTCGCTCACCTACACGCAGGGCAAGACCGGCCACAAGCTCACCGTGCCGCTTCACCCCGACTTGCTGACCCATTTGGAAGCCCTCGCCGGGACGGACAAGGCGGAGCCGTTCGTCATGCCCGGCATGGCGAACTTGAAGACTGGCGGGCGGCACGGCCTGTCCGAAGGCTTCAAGCGCGTCATGCGGAAGGCGGGACTCGACTTGCAGACGGTGCAAGGCGCGGGCGTGCGGAAGCTCTCCAAGCGCACCTTCCACGCCCTCCGGCACTCTTTCACGAGCGCGTTGGCGAACGCGGGCGTTGCCCCGGAACTACGGATGAAGCTCACCGGCCACAAGAGCGAAGCCGTCCACGGCGGCTACACGCACCACGAACTCGAAACCCTCCGCGCCGCCGTCGCCAAGCTGCCGGGCTTGAACGCCAAGGGCTGAACACCAGCGAACACCATTGACACGTATGACGGAAGGCGTCATGGTAGCACCAGCATGATACAGAGCTTCGCCTGTGCGGAGACGGAGCGGCTCTTTCGGGACGAACCGGCCCGACGCTTTCCGCCCCAAATCCACCGCTCGGCACGGCGGAAGCTGTTGCTCTTGCATCAAGCGCGGAACTTGAACGACCTGCGTTCGCCCTATGGCAACCACTTGGAAGCCTTGAAGGGAAACCGTGAAGGCCAGCATAGCATCCGCGTGAACGACCAGTGGCGGCTGTGCTTCCGCTGGCACGACGGCGACGCATACGACGTGGAAATTGCGGACTATCATTGAACCAGCCATGAAAACGACCCAACTGCCCCCGATTCATCCGGGCGAAATTCTCCGCGAGGAATTCATGCTACCGCGTGAACTCTCGCAGAACGCGCTGGCCCGTGCGCTTCACGTCCCGCCGCGCCGCGTGAATGAGATTGTCTTGGAGAAGCGCGGCATCACGGCGGACACCGCCCTGCGGCTCGCTCGCTACTTCGGCACCACGGCGGAGCTTTGGACAGGCTTGCAGGCGGATTACGACCTGCGGTTGGCCCGGTTCAAAAAGGCGCGGCAAATCGAGCGCGAAGTGGCACCGCTGGCGGAGTTGCAACCCGCGTGAGCCGACGCCCGCGCCCGCTCTCACCCGATGGCCCACACACGCAAAGACACGCTGACACCGCCGCCGGAATGGTGGCGGCACTTGCGGCCCATGAACAAGCGGCGCGTCGCCAAGCGCGAGCGGCGAGCGGCCACGCGGCAGATTGCGGACATCCGTGAAGACCAAAATGACGCAGCGTAAAATCAGGGGGCGCAACTCACTCGAATCCTCTGATTTGCTTCAGCCGTTGACCTACAAGCCGTTTCAGTTTGACCCAAATTCTGACTGTCCAACCGAGTATCCTCCACTCAGTGCCAAGAAACTCGCCGCTCAGGCACGGAGAGCCGCGAAGCAAATGCGCCAGCAAGGCGCGCACGGGCTTGCGGCGGAGAAGGAAGCAGAAGCCAAGTTTTGGCACGGCATACACAGACTGCCGAAAGAGCACTGGAAAGAGGCGGACAATGAATTCTATTGGAGTAACGGGAAACCGTTGACCGTCATGTGCGTCCGGGCACAGAAGGACGACACGGCGGCGCGGTTGCTCAGAGCCAAGGCAACGATGTTGCTGCATCGGCTTATCCAACTCGCCGAAATGGGCAATGCTTCCGCCGCCGTGACGTTGGCGAAGATTGCCGCCGAAGCTACCCAACAACTCAACCGCCTCGTGTTGTTAAAACGAGAAGTAGCGGAAGCTGTCACTCTCTTCGCCCGTGAGCAGGACGCGTGGCCGATGCTCAAATCACCAAAGCCTGCATGGAGTGACGATGCCAAGGCGATAAGCAATGTTTTGCACGTCGGGAAGGACAGCTTGTTCTTGAACGACGCGGGGGCAAGAACGGCGCACGAAAAGTTGGCTGCACGAGTCGCGAAGCAACTTGTGAAACACGTCCACACTACCGGCTGGCTGTTCAAGAGCGACGCTGCGGAAACCCTGATTGACGAAGACCCTATCCGCTGGCCGGAGTGGGCACGGGACGCTGCAAGGCTCCCCCCTTTCACAAAAATGGCTGTGCCCAAATGGTGGCCTGTCGCGCAGCGCGCACTGCTTGAAGGCTACCCCGCGCCTCACGAAGACGAGACTTTGAAGGCACTGGTGGGGGAGGCAAAGAGCAAGCTGGGAAGTCCGGGCAGGATGCGAGCGCACATTCTCACGGTGTTGAAGCAGCGATTCCACAGCCTCGCCCCCAAAGCGAGGTAGCAGGGTTGCAACACCTGAGCCGTTGGACTGATGCAAAGGGCGTGGAGTAATTCACGCCCATGACATCTACAACGTCACATAACGACGGCAAACATCCCCAAACGAATGTTGCCCCGGACACGGCCCCGGCAGTGAGCCGCAAGCGCAAGCTCGCCACGACCGCCGCCGAACTACAGGCCGAGCGCGACGGCTTGCACCCGGTTTGGGTGCGGGCACCGAAATTCGGCCCGGAGCATTACAGCGGATTCAGCCGCTCCAAACTTTACGAGTTGGCCGGCGACAGGACAATTCGCTCAGTGTCCATTCGCGAGCCGGGACAAGTGAAGGGTGTCCGGCTTTTCCACCTTGGTAGCATCCTTGATTTCATTGCCCGGTGCGAGGCGGGGCAAGTGCCAGCCGCCCCGGTTCCTGAGTAACAACCCCGGAAGTCGGACAAAAATGGCATCCCCTGCCCCCGCCATGCTGGACACCATCCGCCTTCGCCTGACGGGTTGCGTTGCGCGGAGCACGCTGCCGTGTGGCTGGCGCGTTCAGATTCAAGAGCAATCCGGCTTTACGGCTCCGAATGGAAAGACCTATGGAGCAACTCGCCGGAAATTCTACTGGCACCCGCAAACTGGCTTCCGCGTGTTCGTTGACGACACCACTGGTAACGCCACCGGCCTTGAAGTCTCCCTGAGCCGGTTGCTCTTTGGAGTGAACACCACCTTGCTGAAAAGTCAGGGCGACATTGACGCCGCGCTTGTCCAACTCTGGCAATTGTTCGCCGAAGTCGCTACCACGCCTGAAGGATTCGAGTTCACGCGGGTTGACCTGGCGATGCAGTTCATTGGCTCACCAGCGACTTTTATCCGCGCCCATGAATCATGCTCCTACCCTCACTGCCGCGAGCTACCGTCCCGTGTGCGCGAAGAATCGCTGACGTGGGGCGGCAAAAAGAGCGAGTTCCGGCTTTGCATCTATGACCCGGCGGCGAAGCCAAAATTGCCACCGGCAAACGTCGTGCGCGTTGAACCATGCCTGCGGACTCGGAGGCTCCGTGAGGAGTTCAATGGCAACCAAGAACCTGTCCTGCGATTGGACTATCTTCACTGCTACGCCGTCTTTCGTCGCATCGTCACCGCGTTGCAACCTTGCGCAGTCCACCAGCCCCGGAGCTTGCACGAACTACTTTCGCTTGCCGACAAGCAAGGATGGCGTCTGCACGGGCGACTGTTATCCACCCACTTCATGCAAACGGTGAGCAAGCGCCAAGCGGCGCGTCACCGGAAGCAATTCGCCGCGTGTCGCCCGCAAGTGTTTGAAATTGACTGGCACGCGATGTTGCCAGCGGGAACGCCGCCCGCGTCGGCTTTGGTTGACCTTGCGCGCTCTCCCTCTCGTGTCTCCGAATCCAAACGCGGGGAAGCGGCAATCCTCGAAAATCAGCACTGACATGAACACTGACACAAATTCACAGGAGCCACCGGCGAAACCGCCGTCCGCCCGCCGGGGCCGACGGACGAAATTCACCCCGGAAGTCGTGAAGTTGATTTGCCAGATGATTGCTCGCGGCCTGAACTACTGCCAAGCCGCCGACGCCGCCGGGATTCATCGCGACACCTTGCACGAATGGGAACGCCGCAAGCCCGTCTTTTCCGACGCCCTAAAAAGGGCGAAGGCCAGCGGTGTTGACCGGCGGCTGAAACGAATCGAAAAGGCGGCGGCGAAAGGGGCATGGCAGGCTGACGCTTGGTGGCTCGAAAGGAACCACCCGGAGACTTGGGGCCGGAAATCGCGGGAAGCGGCGGAGGAACAAGCCGCCGTCGAAGCAGCCAAGAGAGCGAAGGCCGACACCGAGCGGCCCGACTGGAATCGGCTGACTCAAAGTGAAGTGGACACGGTGCGAACCTTGATAGACAAGGCGTGCGGCAAAGGCGAGGAAGACTCCTATCTCAACTACCTGACGAGAGAGGAAATTCTGACGATGAATAACTGCATTCGCGAGGGCGAGGAACGCAGGCTGGCGCACCTAGAGCAGCGGCGGCAGGCCGACCGATGGGAAGGCCCAAAAGCGGCGGTTGTCGAAAGCCTTCAATCTCTCACCAGCCCGGAGACGTGAACCCGCTGGCCCGCCATGCCACCGGCGGGCTTTGTCGCCGTATGCGCCGCATACGGCTACTTGGAGCGCACACGGGCTTCGGAAACTTCGCCTTGTTCCACCCGCCCGTTTCGGCTATCAGTGACGTGCTCAGAGAACAAAACCATGTAAGCCAAACCACAATCCATTTTGCGTAGCTTCGGCTGCGGGTCTCGCAAGAAAACCGCGAATTTTCAAAGTGAAGAGACCAGCTCCAAGGCACGCGC
Source organism: uncultured Klebsiella sp. (assembly GCA_964478755.1). GTDB lineage: Bacteria > Verrucomicrobiota > Verrucomicrobiia > Limisphaerales > SXTU01 > SXTU01. The sequence continues at coordinate 36,399 of CAYZJP010000032.1, read as the reverse complement.
CCAACCGGGCGCGGCTTGGTGCATTCTCTTCACAGGCGCTTCGCGGTGCCTCTTGCGGGGGTGCGTTAAGTTCGCGCCCCTTCCTTTTGCCCCACGGAGCGGCGCGATGGTTGCCCGCGCATGAAACACGCAAACCTGCTTTGGCCTGCCAGCCTCGCGCTCGCGGCGCACTTGCTTCTCTGCCCCGCCACGGCGTTCGCGCAGTCCCCGTTGTCCATCGCAGGCCGCACGATTCAGTTGAACATTTCCAGCGGCAGTTCGCCCTTCGCAAGCAGTGGTATCTACCGCTTCCTCCCGTCGGCCTTGGACAGCAGTTACGCCATTGTCCCAGTGTCCGGCGCGGTGTCCGCGAGCACGGGCACGCACTCCTACACGAAGACAGGCACTACCACCGCGACGCTCGCCATGACTGACAGCGTGGCCGGTTCACTCACGGCGGCTTGCACCTTCACCACGGCTAGTTCAGGCACCTACCTGCTCACCGGGAGCTTTGGCGGCTCGCAGTCGGGCACGTTCACACTCTATTCTGGTGCGTCCCCGGCGGCCAGCATTGCGGGCTACCAAATCACCGTCACCATCAGGAGCGGCGCATCCCCCTTTGCAAGCAGCGGTTCCTACCAGTTCCTTCCCGCTTCCTCCGGCAACACCTACAGCATCGTCGGCATCTCCGGCGTCGCGAACAGTTCGGGCACCTACAGCTACACGCAGAATTCGAGCACGACCGGCTACATCGCATACGACGATTCGCTCGTGGGGCTTGGCTTCACCGCGCAGTTGAGCTTCGACACGACCACTAGCGGCACGGTGTATTTGCGGAAGGCCGGAAGCTCAGGCTACCAAACCGGGACGTTCACCATGACGCCACCGCCCGCGAACGTCGCGCCTACCATCTCGACGCAGCCGCAGAGCCGCACAACGAACGCCGGGGCGAGCATCACCTTCTCTGTCATCGCGAGCGGCACGCCCGCGCCGTCCTACCAGTGGCGGAAGGACGGAACGAACCTTGCAGGTGCCACGAGTGCGAGCTACACGATTGCCAGCCCACAAGTGAGCCACGCGGGCACCTACACCGTTTTTATCAGCAATGTCGCCGGTTCCGTCACAAGCGCCGGAGCGGTCTTAACCGTCATCCCCGGCGCAGTGATTGCGTGGGGAGACAATAGCCAAGGCCAACGGAACGTGCCCGCAAACTTGAATGGAGTGACGGCCATTGCGGCAGGAGGCGGTCACGTCGTCGCGCTAAGGAAGGACGGAACCTTGACAGCATGGGGCGTCAACACCTACGGCCAGACAACGGTGCCCGTTGGTTTGGGCGTGGTGAAGGCTGTGGCGGCGGGCGGTGTTCACACTGTAGCCCTGCAAAACAACGGCGCAGTGGCGGCGTGGGGATACAACTTCCCCGGCCCCGGCGTTACGACAGTGCCCATCGCGGCTCAAAGTGGTGTGACGGCGATTGCGGCAGGCTATTTCCACTCTGCGGCCTTGAAAAGCGACGGGACGGTAGTGGCATGGGGAACGAACGATTTCGGCCAGACGACGGTGCCAGTCGCGGCGCAAAGCGGGGTGGTTGCGATTGCAGCGGGGGACTATCACACCTTGTCGCTCAAAACTAACGGAACTGTCGTGGCTTGGGGATACAGCGGTTTCGGCCAAACGACCGTGCCTGTCGCCGCTCAAAGCGGTGTGATTGCGATTGCGGCGGGGGCGAATCATACACTCGCCCTCAAGAGTGATGGAACTGTGACCGCGTGGGGAAATAACGGCAACGGCCAGACGACGGTGCCCGCAGGGTTGAACGGCGTGACCGCGATTGCGGCGGGCGGCAATCACAGTCTGGCGCTCAAGAGCGACGGGACGATAGTGGCGTGGGGCGCGAACACTTCCGGCCAGACAACGGTGCCCGTTAGTCTGAGCGGAGTGACGGCAGTTGCGGCTGGATATGCCTACAGCTTGGCACTTGTTGGCACTGCGCTTCCTAACGCCGCTTTCATCATCAATTCTCCAGCTTGGAGTCACACGAACGGCTTCACGCACAGCGCGAGTTTCCAAGTCGGCACGGCCTACCGCGTGCAATCGTCCACGAACCTTCTGAACTGGACGGACTTGACCAATTTCACCGCCACCGCCACGACCGCCCAAATCCGCGACGCCGCCGCAACCAACATGGCCCGCCGCTACTACCGGGTCGTCTCTCCCTGACGCGCTGCCGCACCGCAAGGCGCTCTACTACCCGGCGGCTGCCCGCTCCTTTGCGCCCGGCTGTCCGCGCATTGCCACCCGCCGCCAACGGGGGCCAGCCAAGCCCTCCGATGGCCTTCTGAGCCGTCATGCGCCGTCACCCCCGCCGCGCAGTCAGCTTCCTCGCTTCCGTCGGGTAGGGTGCCATTGCCGAGAAACGTGGCCCCGAAAAGAACACTGCCAAACGGCGAGAAACACTCCTGACACGGGTGGATTTGTTAGCAGTAGGCGTTAGCAGTGAGCCGGTTTCAATGCCTCTAAAACGCCTTAAAACCTTGATTTTATTGATGAATTTGAAGATTGGAGGCGGAGGTCGGAATCGAACCGACGAATGGGGCTTTTGCAGAGCCCTGCCTTACCACTTGGCTACTCCGCCATCCGAGACGGCGGACTTTAGGGAAGCACGCCAAGCTGGTGCAAGCTTTGTTCGCACGCTGCGCTCAATCGATGGAAGAGGCAAAGATGCGGTGGATCGCCTGTCTGACGGACAAACATTGATGAATTGATGATTATAGGCGACGCACCGTGCGTTAGTGATGACAAGGCGAACAGCGGGCCGGCCACGCTGGGCGCGCAGTAACTTCGGAAACGCCGCTGGCCAGCGGCAAGAAGCTTGCGTCCTGCCCCCGAACGATGACGCGCCCGGGCGGCAAGAGCATCATCAGCATCAGCCTGACACACGAGGGCGCAACGCAACTGGACGCAATGGTTCGAGTCAGGCGCATGAGCATCGCACCAACAGTTTCGCGCGATTCTTGCAGAGCTGTCGAGAGACCTCCTGCCACCTCGAGTGAACGGCGGCAGAACTCCCGATCTGGAACGGTGTCGGGCGTCCGCGCCCTGCGGCTATTCGAGCGACGGCAACTTTGCCGTGACCTTCCCAGCGGAAATCTGGCCCTTCGTGTCGGAGAGCACGTCCAGCTCATGGATGGACCAGAACTTGCCCGGTGCGGAACCCGTCTGTGTGATGCGAATGAATTTCGTCTTCGCGGCGGCGAATTTGATTTCCGTCAACGCGCTCTTGCCCTCGCCGGTGGCGACGGGTTTGCCCCAACTCTGTCCGTCGCTGGACAACTCAACTTTGTAGCCACGAGGGAAGTCATTGCCGGAACCGGCGGCGTCGAGGCGCAAGCCGGTGATGATGGTCTCGGTGGGCAGCTCGATCTGCACCCACATGCCGGGCACTTGCGAAGTCTTCGTGTCGTAACGCGTGGTGGCGCTGCCGTCCACGGCGTTGACAAGCGAAACGGCATTGTGGCTGGCAGTGAGCTTCCAATCCTTGCGGTTCGTGAGCGGCGCGTTCGGCAGGGCGGCGGCGAGTTCCTCGATGGTCCACGGCTGCGTGCGAACTTTCGATACGGCGCGCAGGTCGGCGACATCTTTCACGGAAATCATTCCGGCGTGGTTGCCCAAGCTGTTGCGCACGTAGCTCGCGACGCTCGCGATCCACTCGTCGTTGTTGCTCTCCATCGGGACCATGAGCGCTTCGTAAGTCTTGCCGTTGACCGGGCCGGCAAGGCCTTTCAGCAGCACGTGGATGATGGCCTCGCGCTGGCCCGCGACGCGCGCCGAGCCTGCCAGCGGCGGCGCGAGCGTGGTGCCGGGCTTGCCGCCCTCGACGGGCATTCCGCGTCCGTCGAAGCCGTGGCACGCGAAGCACAGCTCCTTGAAAATCGCCTCGCCTTGCGTGAGCAGCTTCTTGTCTGCACCGCTGAATTCCTTGCCCCACGACGTGGGCGGTGCGAGCAGCATGACGCCGAGTTCCTTGAAGACTTTCGGCGCGTTCGTCGCGGCGATGGAACTGAGGAGCAGCGCGCGGCTGTTGGTGATGTTCAACGCCTTTGCACTGAGCAGCGCCTGCCACGCGAGGTCAATGTCCTTGCCCTTCGCCAGCGCGGTGAAGTCGGCGTCGAAGGATTTGTCGCCCGCCTTCCACAGCGTCTCGCTCGCGCGCAAGGCGGCGATGCGGACCTGCGGATGCGCGTCCGTGAGCTTCTCGCGAGCGAGCGAGGCGTCGAGCGCGCCAAGGCCGTCGAGCGTCCAGACCGCGTGCATCCGGGCAAGCGGGTTCGGGCTGGTGCGCGCGAGGGATTGCAGCGCGGGGACGACGGACTTGTCGTTGCGGATGACGAGCGTGCGCTGCGCGGTGTCACGCCACCAGCCGTTCGGATGCGCGAGGTGCGCGACGAGTTCGGCGGATTTCTGCGCGTCCATGTGCGGCTGCGGGCCAGGCTTGAAGCCGTCGTGGACCAAACGCCAGATGCGGCCGCGACCGATGTTCTTGTCCAGGCTGTATTGAAGGATCGCCTTGCGCAGATAGCTGCCTTCGCGCGTCCAGTTGCCTTCCTGGATGATGCCGCGATACATATCGACGAGATACAGCGTGCCGTCGGGCGCGGTGTTCATGTTCACCACGCGGAAGTTCGCATCGGTGCTGCGGATGAACTCGCTCTTCTGTGCCTCGTAAGGATTGCTCAGGCGCGTGACACCGTCCTTCACCTCAATCTTCGTGCGGCGGATGAGGCGCCCCACTGGCTCGGAGAAAAGCAAATCGCCGCGCAAGTCCGCCGGCAGACGGTCGCCCCGAAACACCTCGGCGCCGCACGTCGCGGTGAAGTGGTTGAGCGTCTTGTCCTCGGGACGGAAGCGCCCGTAGCCGCCTTGCACATCAGCGAGGCCGACGAGCGGCCAGACCGCCGCGAAGTCGCCGACAAATTGATCCTTCGTGTTCAGCGCGGCGTAGCAGATGTGCGTTTGGAAATTCAGCGGCCCGCGTTCGCCGCCCGCGTTCACGAACCACGGCTTGCCCCAGTCATCCTGCGTGAGGCCCCACTGGCCGCCGTTGCCGGGCGTGGATTCCTTGAGCGGCTCCTTGTCATAACCCTGCCAGCGCAGGCGCCACGAGTTGACGGCCATGTAGAGCCAGTTGTCCTGCCCCCAGATCAAGCCGCTCTGCTGATGCTCCAAGTTGCCGCCGCGCGGGCCGCCGGCATACCAGAGCTTCTTCTCGTCCGCGACGCCGGTGCCTTTCGTGTCGCGGTAAAGATAAATGTCCTGCGTGTCCGTCTCGTTGATGAGCAACTCGCCGGGGCCGAGCGGCAGAATCATGCGCGGCAGCTTGAGGTTGTCGGCGAAGACGGTGTGACGGTCGAACTTGCCGTCGCCCTTGCTCGACCAATGCAGCGACACACGGCTCTTGTTCGTGAGTTCGCCCGTCCCATCAATGTCCTGCATATAGGTGCGCAACTCGGCCACGAACATCCGCCCGTTGCCATCGAACACCGCGACGACCGGTTCCTTGATGTCCGGCTCGGCGAGCACGACCTCCATGTGATAGCCGGCCGGGAGTTTGAACGTCTTCAGCGTCTCCTCGGGCGAGAGCGCGGGGATGGGCGGCTGCGGAGGGAACGCCTCGGCGTCCGTGGTTTTCTTCGCATCGGCGGCGCGCAGGGCGGACGCGGCGGAAAAGGCGGTGCAGGCAGCGAGCACGACCGACAGGCGGAGACATATCATAAACAAGCAGTTTTCGGACGTGAACGGGAGGAGGTTATTCGGGCCGGAGCCGTCCGCCAAGGATGCAAAGGGAAAGAAGCGCGCAAGGCCCCATGTTTTCTTCCTCTCCTTTTGCGAAGCAAGGGGAAGGGCGTTTCGCACCTCAGCGTTGGTGGCCGCTCCCCTCATCCGGCCTGCGGCCACCTTCTCCCCTCGCTGCGCGAAGGGAGAGGGCAGGCAGCCACGGAGTGGCGACAGACAGTAGCCCACGGCGTCAGCCGTGGGAAAGATGCCCAAGCGGTTCAAGCCCCGGCAGGGGCGACAGACCGGGAAACACATCCGGTGCAAAGTTCTTTCGCCCCGGCTGGGGCTTTTCAACATCCGACCGGCAGCCCACGGCTCGCGCCGTGGGCTACTCTCTGCCGCGCCTCCGGCGCTGGCCGAGGAGTCACCGGATGAACTTCATGCGGCGCGCGGCGAAGGCCGTCATGCGCAAGAGCAGCCAGCCGTGCTTCCAGCGCTCTATGTTCGTGTCGCCGTAGGTGCGGGCCTTGTAGCGGATGGGGAGGTCCAGGATGCGGAGGTTGAGCTTCGCCGCGCCGAAGAGGAGGTCGAAGTCGCCGAAGGGGTCGAACTCGCCGAAGTAGCCGCGGTTCGCGGCGATGAGTTCGTAGTCGGCGCGGAAGAGGACTTTGGTGCCGCAGAGGGTGTCCTTGATGCGCTGGCCGAGGATCCACGAGAAGGCGTGGCTGAAGAAGTGGTTGCCGATCATGTTGAGGAAGCGCATGGCTTCCTGCTCCATCGGATAGATGAGCCGCACGCCGTTGACGAAGTCGGCCGCGCCGCCGCGGGCGACCGCGTAGAACTTGGGCAGTTCCTCCGGGGGCATGGTGAGGTCGGCGTCGAGGATGAAGAGGAGGTCGCCGGTCGAGGCGGCGAAGGCCTCGCGGCAGGCGTTGCCCTTGCCTTTGCCCTGCTGCTTGAGGAGCTTGATGTTGCGCGCGGGATACTTCGCGGCGACGCGCTGGATTTCCTCCCAGGTGTCGTCCCTGGAGTGGCCCTCGATGAAGATGATTTCGGTGCCTTTCCCCAGCTCGGGCGTGCGGAGGACGGCGGCTTCGATGTTGCCGGCTTCGTTGCGGGCGGGGATGACGACGGTGCAGGTGTAGTGGCGGTCGGGCGGCACGGCGGGGCGCGGGCGCGCGACCATGAAGATGGCGAGGGAGAGATGGCGGAGGAGCGGGCCGACCCAGCGGTTGAGGAGCGGGGCGAGGAGCGGCGTGTCCAGCGGCCAGAGGATGCGGGTGTCCTGCTTGACGAGTTCCCAGCCGGCGAGGTGGAGGAGGTTCCGCGTGTCGCCGGCGGAGAGCCAGTTCTGTTGGAGGGTCGGGGCCTTCCAGCCGCAGGACTCGGCGGCGGCGAGGAGGGGCTTCCAGAGGTTGTTGAAGACGTTGAGCACGAGGCGGGTCTTCGGGTGCGCGACGGCGCGGAGCTGCTCCAGCACGGCCTGCACGTCGGGCAGGTCGTTCACGAGGTCGGAGAGGATGAGGTAGTCGAAGGGTTCGCCGCTGGTGAAGTCAAGGGCGTCGGCGGTGCGGAATTCGAGCTGCGGATGGCGGGCCTTCGCGAGTTCCACCATCGCGGGGCTGAAGTCCACGCCGACGCCGCGGGCGGGCTTCACCGCCGCGAGGGTGTCGCCGAGGCCGCAGCCGATCTCCAGCACGCGCTGGCCGGGCGGGATGAGGAAGGCGAAGTGGCGGTTGAGCAGCGTGTGGTAATGGCGCTCGGCCTCCTGCACGCGCTGCGGGGCGCGCTGCTCGTAGAAGTCGCGTCGGCTGGTCATGGGCGGCCTCTAGCTACCGGAATCGCGCAGGTGTGGCGAGCGGCAAATCGGAAGGAGACGCGGCACCGGCGCGGAGGCGAAGGCTTTGCGTCCTGGCGTCTCTGCGCCAATTGCGTTGATGCTGGTTCAAGCCAGCGGCTGCTTCTTCTGCTGGCGCAACTGCTCGCGTTCGCGGAGGAGTGCGTCGAGGTCAGGCTCGTTGAGGCCCGGCGTGTTGATGTCCCGGTTCAGCTCGGTCATGCGGCGGTCAATGAAGTCGTTCCGCAATCGGGCGAGCACGTCGCGGAGCATCGCCACGCGGGCCTTCTCGCGCTCGGAGTGGATGCGCGTGGTGCGGGCGGCGTCCTCGCCCTCGCGCGGTTGGGGCGAGGCCAGCATCCGGTCGCTCTCGGCCATCGCCTGCGTGCAAAGGGCGCGGGTGGTGTCATCCGGCAGTTCGCCGAGCAACCGTGCGGGGCCGTGCCAGTTCTCGTTCGCATGGGCGGCGAGACGCAGTGCGACGATTTGCCGGACGCCGAGGTGTGTGAGCCATTCGAGCCGCAGCGTGTTCGCGAGCCACTCCATCTGGTCGTCGCTGTGGAAGAGCGCCTGGAGCAGCCAGAATTCCTGCTTGGACGGCGGTGCTTCTGGCTCAGGTGCAGCCGGTGATTCCGCGGCGGCAACGGCGGGCAGCTCATCGCTGGAGTGGCCTTCGCTGGGCGCGGCGAGGGGTTGCGAATCGTAGTAATCGTCCGGCGGACTGTCGGGGTCGCGTCCGGCGCTTGTCCCCGGTGCCGGCGACTTGTAGTCGCCGCTCTTAGGCGTGCTGGGGGCAACCGACGGCGGTTGCAAACCGCCGGCACGAGGTCCGGGCGGCGCTTCGGTGCGCAGGATGAACTTCGGTTTCTGCGCCGCGATTTTCCGAAACTCCGCGCGCATGGACTCGGGCGCGACGCCCAATCGCGCGGCGGTCTTCTGCGCGTATTTGTCCACGAGCACGGCGTTGCTCGTCTTCTGGGTCGCCTCGGCCATCGCCTTGAGGACGGAGGTGCGGCCTTTGTCCGTTGCGATGTCGTTCGTGGCGCAGAGGCGGTTGAGATAGTAGTCGAAGAAACCTTCCGCCTTCGCGATGAGTTGAGCGAAGCCGTCGCCGCCGTGTTCCTTGATGAAGCTGTCCGGGTCGTGTGGCGCGGGCACGGTCGCGACGCGGATGGCGAGGCCGCTCGCGAGCAAAATGTCCAGCGAGCGCACGGCGGCGTTCTGGCCGGCGTTGTCGGAGTCAAAGCACAGCACGACTTCGTCGGCGTAGCGTTTCAGGATGCGGCAGTGGTCGGCAGTAAGCGCGGTGCCCTGCGGCGCGACGACGTTCTTCACGCCGGCCATGAAGCACGCGATGAGGTCGAGCTGGCCCTCGCAGATGATGGCACAGTCCGCGTCGGCGACGGCGCGCTTGGACTTGTCGAGGCCGAAGATGACGCGGCCCTTGGTGAAGATGGGCGTCTCCGGCGAGTTGACATACTTCGCCGTCTTCTCGTCGCCCGCCAGCACGCGGCCGCTGAAGCCCACGACGCGCCCCTGCTCGTCGCAGATGGGGAACATGAGCCGGCCACGGAAGCGGTCGTAGCAGCGGTCGGAGCCCTCCTTGCGGATGATGAGGCCGCCCTTCTCGACGAGCGCGAGGTCGAACGATTTAGACTTCGCCCAATTCACCGTGTCGTCCCACGCGTCCGGTGCGTAGCCGAGGCGGAAGAGTTTCACGGCGTCAGCCGAGACGCCGCGCTTGGCGAGATAGTCGCGTGCGATCTGCCCGGCGGCGTCGTTGGCGAGCGCGGTCTGCCAGCGTTTGCAAATCTCCTCGTGCAGGTGGAGCAGCGATTCCTTCTCGCCGCGCTGCTGCTTCGCGTGCGGGTTGTCCTCGAACTCAATGACAATGCGCGCGCGCTCGGCGAGCCGGCGGACGGCTTCGATGAAGGAGAGGTTCTCGTATTCCTTGACGAAGGAGAACACATCGCCGCCCTTGTGGCAGCCGAAGCAGTGGAAGATTTGGCGGCCTGGATTGACGTTGAAGCTCGGCGACTTCTCGCGGTGGAAGGGACAGAGCGTGACGAAGTTCGCGCCGGCACGCTTGAGCGGGCCGAGGTAGCCACCGATGACATCCACGATGTCGCTGGCGGCGCGGATTTCCTCGAGCTTCTGCGGTGGAATCAAACCGGGCACGCGGCGAGCAAAGCGCGAATCGCGGCGGAAGGCAATTCAGGTGTCGCGGCGGCCGCTCACTCCTTCTTCTCCGGCGGCGGGGGCGGCGGCGCCGGCTTGGGCGTGGAGATCACGTCGTCGAGCACGCGCTGTTCGCGCTTGCCGAGGGAATTTTGGTTCGGCGCGTTTTGGGTGAGGCCCACGGGCGTCATCAACTGGTGGGCGAGATACTGCCGGATGTAGGGGCCGGTCATGCTGTCGTAGAGCGCCATTCGCTGGGCCATGCCCCAGGTCGGGACAAGCACGAGGCCGACTTCCTTTTCCTGAGCCTTGCGCTCCAAGGCGACCGAAGCGGCGTCGAAGTAGCGCGCACTCATGAGTGACAGGATGGCGATCCAAATGCAGAGGTAGCGGATCGCGCCCGCCGCCGCCCCGAGCCGGTATTCCCAGCCGCCGAAGAAATCGCTGTCAACGAGCTTGTTCCCGACGCTCTTCTTGATGAGGCCAAAGAGAATGGAGACGGCGATGATGACCAGCACGTAGCCGCCCATGTTGGCCCACAGGCGTGGCACCTTCGCCTGAGCCAGCAGATCACCCACTAGGCCGTAGAGAAATCCCGCCGCCACGATCGTGACGAGCCATTGCAGAAAATCGAGCAGCTCCTCCGAGATGCCGCGCACCTTGCCGCGCCAGATGCCCAGGCCAAAGACAAGAATCAGCAGCACGTCGAACAGGCCGAATTCTGGACCGGCGGGAGCGGACTCGCCGGCCTTCGCGGCGGCCTTGGTCGCCGTCTCGGCGGCGGCGGCGAGCATCGGCGTCAGTCCGTTCAACCAGCTTCCGGCTTCAACTTGCATGGCAGGAATATGCCTCGAAACGGCAGGGAAAAGAAGGGCAAATGTGAGGAGACACGGGCACTTCAAGCCTCACGGATTCTCCCGCAGCCAGAAGCGGATCGCCGTGGCTTGCGCGTGCTGCGGACGCAACTCCAGCACGCGCAGGTAATGCGCTCGCGCCTTCGCCGGCTGGTTGAAGCTCTGCGAGCAGAGGTTCGCCAGCACGAAGTGCGCGCCCGCGTCGTCGGGATTTTTCGCGAGCAATTTCTCCAGCTCCAGCGCGGCGTCGCGCAGGTAGCCGCCGCGCTGGAGCGCGAGCGCGAAGTTGAACCGCGCGCTCGCTGAGTCCGGCTCCAGCGCCAGCGCGGTCTCGTAGGCGGCGGTGGATTTCAGCAGGTCGCCCATCAGCGCAGCGACAATGCCGAGGTTGTGATACGCCTCGAAAAACGCGCCGTCGGCGCGGATGGCGCGCTGGTAGGCCGCAACAGCATCGCTGTTCTTGCCGATGCGCTGCATGGAAAGACCCTGCGTGAAATGCGTCTGCGCGTCGGCACGCGAGCCGGCCGTGGGCGCGTCGGGTGACAGGTAGGAATAGCGCGGGCCGGCCCAGCCGGGTGCGGGGGGGTGAGAAGGGGGGGGGGGGGCCGGCTTCGGGGAAGGGCCGGGGGACTCCGGGCGGAAGACAGGCACGACAGGTTCCTGCGGCGTCGGCTTGGGCGTGGCGACTGGCGGTGGTTCTGGCTTCGCGACCGAAGCAACGACGATGGGCTTGACCGGCACTGGCTCTGGCTTCGGCGTGACAACGACCGTCTCGGCGGGCACGGGCTTCGGCAACGGTGGTGGCTCCGGTTTCGGTGTGACCGCAACGGCGGGCGGCGCGTTGGTCGGCGCGGCGATAGAAATCTTGGGCGCGGGCAGCTTCGGCGCGATTTCTGTTTCGAGGTTCGCGACGACCTGTTGAATCGCGTCGAGATTGTCCACCGCCGGGTTCAGCGCGAGGAACGCCTTGTATTTTTCCAGCGCGAAGGGCCGGTGATCCACGGGCCGGCGCGGGAGGTAATAGTGCGAGACCAGCGCCGCGTTGAAGAGCGCGGGCGCGTAGGTCGCCTGCTGCTGCACGCCGTGGTTGAACGCCTGGAACGAGTCCGCGACGCGGTTGCGGTAGAGCTGCACGATGCCCAGCGTGTTCCAGACTTCGGGCTGCTTGGGGTTGAGCGCGAGGGCGGTTTTGTAGCTCTTCTCCGACGCGTCAAACTGCCGCGCGAGGAACTCGGCGCGGGCGCGCTTGAGCCAGCCGTCCACGGCCTGCGGCTGCACGATTGTGTAGGCGGCGAACGCGCTGGCGGCCTCGGCGTGCTGGCCGATCTCCATCAGCAGGCAGCCGAGATTGAAGCGCGCGGGCGCGAGGTTCAGGTCAATTTCGAGCGCCTTGCGATAGGCGCGCAGCGCGTCGTTCGCGCGGCCCGCCATGTGGTTCGCGAGGCCGAGATGGTTCCACGTCTGCGCGTTGCGCGGCAGCAGCACGGTGGCCTCGGTGAGCGGCGCAATGGCTTCGTTGAACTTGCCTTCCTTGATGAGCTGCTCGCCGGTCAGCAACGCGCGCGGGCCAGGCGGCAGGCACGCCGTGAGCGCCACGAGCATCGCGAGCGGAAGGAGTCTTCCGGCGACGACGCACTTTTGATTGGTCAGCATCGTGACCGTCGGTAACATCCGCCGCTCGCAGTGTCAAGAAACGCACAGGACAGACCGAAGATGAAGCGGGTTGCGGGTTGCGCGCTTCGTGTTTTCCGCCGCGCGCAAGCGGCGACAAGTGACACGGAGCACGCGGCCCGCGCCTCGCTGGCCGCAGTTTGTCTTCTCCTCGCCAGCGCCTTTGTTCATGCCGCTCCGCCCGTCACCGCGCCGCCGCAACTCCCGCAGGCCCGTGTCGTCGTCGTGCAGGACGCGCAGGCGATGGAGGCCTTCACGCCACGACCTGAAATCGTTCGCGGCATGGTCGAGCGCGGCATCCTTACGCACACGCGCAAGGCCACCGTCGCCGAGGCGTGGCGCAGCGTGGTGAAGACCAACGACGTGGTCGGGCTGAAAGTTTTCTCCGCGCCGGGCAACACGAGCGGCACGCGGCCCGCCGTCGTCGCCGCCGTCGTCGAGGGCCTGCTCGCCGCCGGCCTGCCGCGCACGAACATCGTCATCTGGGACAAGCAGCTCGTGGACTTGCGCATCGCGGGCTACTCAGCGCTGGCCGCGCGCTACGGTGTGCGCCTCGCCGCCGCCGCAAGCGCGGGCTGGGACGAGAAGACCTATTATGAGAACTCGCTGCTGGGCAATCTCATCTGGGGCGACGCCGAGTTCGGCAAGAAAGGCGACGGCATCGGACGCAAGTCCTACGTGACGAAGCTCGTCGCGCGCGACATCACGCGGCACATCAGCATCGCGCCGATGATGAACCACAACCTCGCCGGCGTGAGCGGGCACTTTTACAGCCTCGCGCTCGGCAGCGTGGACAACACGCTGCGCTTCGAGTCCACGTCGCGCGCGCTGGCCGAGGCCGTGCCGGAGATTTTCAACCTGCCGGTGCTCTACGACCGTCTCGCGCTCTGCATCACGGACGCGCTCATCTGCCAGTATCAAGGCGAGCAGCGCACTCTCCTGCACTACGCGAAATCATTGAACCAACTGCGTTTCTCCAAAGACCCTGTCGCGCTCGACACGCTCTCGCTCGCGGAGCTGGAAGCCCAGCGGCAGAAGGCCGGTGTTCCCTCCGCGAAGTTCTCCTCCGACCTCTACAAGAACGCCGCGCTGCTCGAACTCGGCGTGAACGACGCGCGGCAGATTCGTTTGGAGATGAAGTGACCCTGCTTCGGGCCGGGCGCATCTCAGTTTCTTGCAAACGGCCGGCGGTCGTCGGAAACATCGCGGAGCGATGCCAGCCATTAGCCGGGGGTTGAGGAGCATAGCGACGATACCCCCGGACTACGGCGAGAAGCCAACGACGCCGAAGGCGTCGCAGCGGCCGCCGCAGTCGCTCTGGCACCGCTCACGCGGTGCTGCGCCCGGCCCGTTGACCGGGGGTATCGCTGACGCTCAACCCCCGGCTAATGGCTGGCAAGCCTCCGGCTTGCAGAGACGGAACTGCCGCTTGCAAGAAAGTGAGATGCGCCCCTTCGGGCCGAGCAAGCCAAGCTCTCCTTTACTTCACCCGGCCGCATTCCTACGCTCGCTGCCCGTTGGAGCCGGCGCTCTGATTCAACAGCATGATTTCCATCGTCACCGGTCTGGTCGCGGGAGCGATTCACGTTGTCTCCGGGCCGGACCATCTCGCCGCCGTCGCCCCCTTCGCTGCGGAATCGCGGCGCAAGGCGTGGGACATCGGGCTGCGCTGGGGCGTGGGCCACGCGGGCGGCGTGTTGTTCATCGGCCTGCTGTCGCTGCTGTTGCGCGACTGGTTGCCGGTCGAGGCGATTTCCTCGTGGAGCGAACGGCTGGTGGGCGTGATGCTCATCGGCATCGGGTTGTGGGGTGCGCGGCGCGCGTTGAACGGCCGTGTCCACACGCACGAGCACGAGCACAACGGAGCGAAACATATCCACATCCACACGCACGACGGCGCGACAGCACACACGCACGAGCACGGCCCGGAACACCGGCACACGCACGCGGCGTTTGCGGTCGGCACGCTGCACGGCGTGGCGGGCAGCTCGCATTTTTTCGGCGTGCTGCCGGCGCTGGCGTTCCCGACGATGACCGAGGCGGTCTGGTATCTCGTGGCGTATGGCGTCGGCACGGTCGCGGCGATGGTGGGCTTCGCCGCGCTTGTCGGGCTGTCAGCGCGGAGCCTTGCGGCAAGCAGCGCGCAGGCGTATCAGCGGATGATGGTGTGCTGTTCGCTGGCGGCGGTGGCGGTGGGCGGCTGGTGGCTGATGTAGTGCCGCATTGCGCTTGACCGTTTGCGACGTGGACGGCAAGCCTCGCGGCTGAGTCAACTGCCCTTTGCCATGAAACAAATCCTTCTTCGCACTTTCATTCTGGTCTCACTGCTCGTCGGCCTTGCCACACCCGCGCAGGACAAGCCGGTTTCGCTGCTGCCCGCCTTCAGCGGCGAAGGCCGCGACTTCACCGCGAAGGCGCAGGGCGGCAAGGCCATCAAAGGCTGGCTGCCGACGGGTTGGGACGACAACTCTGACTGGGCGCAGCTCGCCGCGACTTACACGCAGCTCAAGAACGGCCCGAAGGACGGTGTCACCGCCGTGCGCATCGAGGTGAAGGACTTCGGTGAAGGCCAGCTTCAGCTCACAAGCTTTTCCGGCAAGCGCGTCTTCAAGAAGGGCGTGAAGTATGCCGTCGAGGGCTGGCTGCGCGGCGGCGCGGACTTCAAAGTCGGCGTGCGCCAGCCGGGCGACCCGTATGAGTTCTATGTCGAGCAGGAGCTTTCCGGCGGCAAGGAATGGAAGGCGTTCAAGTTCGAGTTTGCCCTCGATGCGGACAAGGAGGCCTTCATCATGTTCGTCATGCCGGGGAACGGGACCATTGACCTCGCGGGCGTTGCGGTGCGCGAGGTGAAGTAGCCGGCCATGAAATTCGCTGCGAGCAACATCCGGCGCGCCTTGACCGGCGTGGCGGCGCTGTGGTTTGCGCTCGACGGTGGCGCGGCGGAGAGGCAAGTCTCAACCAACCCGCCTTCCGCGCTCGCGCGCTTCGCCGTCGAGCCGTTCATGCGCGTGACCAACGGACCGACGGGCGCGGTGGAGTTGCAGGTCGCGGTGAGAAAACTCGTTCCGACGAACGGCGTCGGCCCGGTCATCTGGCTCTCCAGCGCGTCGCACATCGGCGAGACGAATTACTTCGCGCTGCTCCAGAAGCACCTCGACGCGCAGGCGCTCGTGCTGTTCGAGGGCGTTCAAGCCCGGAGCAAGGCGGGCACGACCAACGCCGTCACGGCTGGGAAGTCCGCGACCAATTCCCCGGTGGAAGCCAAAGGCGAGGCGGCCGCGCCGGCTCCGGCGGCGAAACCCGGCGAGCGCACTTCGCTGCAAAAGGATCTGGCCGAGTCGCTCGGCCTCGTGTTCCAGCTCGAAGCCATCAACTACGCGCGGACGAACTTCCGCAACAGCGACCTCTCGGTGGCGGAGCTGCGCGAGTTGATGGACAAGGACGATGAACCCGCCGCGCCCGACTCGCCCAAGGAGAAACGCAAGAACGAGGCGTTCGAGACGCTGCTCAAGGCGATGGAGGGCAACTCGCTCTTCGGCACGCTGCTGAAGGCCGGGTTCAAGCTGGTCGGCGGCAATCCGAAATTGCAGGCGATGACGAAGCTCGCGCTCATCGAGGCGCTCGGCGGGATTCGCGGCGATCTTTCGCGGATGAAGAGCTTGCCCGAGGACATGCAGCGGCTCATGGAGGTGCTCATTCAATCGCGCAACGACGCCGTGCTGAAGGATCTTCGCGCCGAACTGAAGCGCGCGGAGCCGCCGGCGACCATCAGCATTTTCTTTGGCGCGGCGCACATGGAGGACATGGAGCGGCGCGTGCGGCGGGAGTTCGGCTATCGCGTGGAGAGCGACCTGTGGTTGCCGGCGTTCACCGTGGACTACACGAAGGCGGGCCTGAGCATCATTGAGGCGACCCTGTTGCGCACGATGGTGCAGCGTCAGATGCAGGAACTGCTGCCGACGGAGAAGGAGACCGCGAAGCCGAAATAGTATCCTTTGGTGCAATGCGCGTCCGTGCCCGCCGCAAAAATTTTCTCCCGCCCCGGCAGACTTGCGCTAATCTCCCCCTGTTGAATGGCCGACAAACCTCTTCGAGTCATGGAACACGAATCTGTGGACACGCACCAGAAGGCGCTGCAAATCAATCTTGACCCGTCAAAATACGGGACGTTCGTCGAGATCGGCGCGGGGCAGGAAGTGGCCCGCTGGTTTTTCCACGTGGGCGGCGCGTCGGGCACCATCGCCAAGACCATGTCGGCCTACGACATGACGGTGAGCGATGCGATTTACGGCCCGTGCGAGCGCTACGTCAGCCGGCAAAGGCTCACCGCGATGCTGGAGCGCGAGTATGGATTGCTCATCGAGCGGCTCGCACAGAAACGCGGCGCAAATACGAAATTCTTCGTCTTTGCCGACACGGTGGCGGCGCGCAGCTACTCGTCGCGCAAGGACATGGAGGCGCACGGCTGGCTGGGCGTGCGGTTTCAAACCGAACCGCTGGGTGAGCCGTCGCAGATCATCATCCATGCGCGGCTGCTAGATCCGGAGAATGTCCAGGAGCAGGAGGCGCTCGGCATCATCGGCGTGAACCTCATCCACGGCGCGCTTTACCACCACGCCGACCCGGCGGCCTTGCTGGACACGCTGCTTGACAACCTCACTTCCGAGCGCGTGGAAGTGGACATGATCAAGTTCACCGGCCCCGCCTTCACCGGCGTGGACAACCGTGTGATGGCGCTCCAGCTCGTGCAGCACGGGCTGACGAAGGCGGCGATGTTTCTCGCCAGCGGCGAGGTCGTGCAGCCCGCCGACGCGCTCTACAAGAAGTCCATCCTCGTCGAGCGCGGCAGCTTCCGGCCCATCACCAAGACCACGCTCGACATGCTCGAATGCGCCACCAGCCTGTTCGTGCAGGAGCCGAAGGTGCAGGGCGAGGAGGTCACGGTGCTGATGGAGATGACCTTGAAGAACCTCATTGATGGCGACCGCATTGACCACAAGGACTTCCTCGACCGCGTGGACATCCTCGCCGCGCTCGGCAAGAACGTGCTCATCTCGAACTACGGCGAGTATCACCGGCTCGCGGCGTATCTCTTCCGGCACACAAAGAAGATGATCGGCATCGTCATGGGCGTGCCGACGCTGCGGGAGATTTTCGAGGAGAAGTATTACGCCGACCTCGAAGGCGGCATCCTCGAAAGTTTCGGCCGGCTCTTCAAAAACGATCTCAAGCTCTACGCGTATCCGCTGCGCGAGGCCAAGACCGGCGCGCTCATCACGGCGGGAAACCTGCGCGTCGCGCCGCACCTGCGGCACCTCTACGCCTACCTCATCGAGAACCGGCTCATCGAGAGCCTGCGCGACTTCGACGAGCGCTGCCTGCCCATTTTCTCGCGCGATGTGCTGGCCAAAATCCACTCAGCCGACCCCGCGTGGGAAGGCATGGTCCCGCCCGCAGTCGCGCAAATCATCAAGGAGCGCAAACTCTTCAACTTCGGCGTCGCCATCCCGCCCGCGTCCTAGCCACCCGGCTCAGGCCGTCGCGCCGGAACCGCCGCGATACTTCAACACCCGCACGTCCTCCAATGTCACCAGCCCGTCGCCGATCATCGAGTCGAGCACGGGCAGCAGGCGGTTGATGTTCTCCTCGCTGTCCACGATCTCGATGACAATGGGCAGGTCATCCGAGAGCCGGAGAATCTTGGCCGTGTGCAGGCGGCTGCTCGCGCCGAAGCCCATCGGCCCGCGCAGCACCGTCGCGCCAGCCAGGCCAAGTTCGCGCGCCTTGAGGACGATGACCTCGTAGAGCGGCTGGTGCTGCCAGGCGTCGCTTTCGCCGATGAAGATGCGGAGGAGTTTGCCGTTCTCAGGAATTTTCATGGGAGTTCATCGGTTGAGGATTTGCGCGAGAAAGTGGCCGAGCCACACGGCCAGCAGACACAGCGCGACGGACAGCAGCGTGTTCAGTGCTGCATAGAGCCACTGGCCGTCACGCATGAGCTGGAGGGTTTGCAGGCTGAACGAGGAGAAGGTCGTGTAACCGCCGCAGACGCCGACCATGAAAAAAGTGCGGCCCAGCGGCTGCACCAGCCAGCGCCCGTCCGGCTGCGTGAGTGTCGCGAAGAAACCGATGAGGAGCGAACCGGTCACGTTCACGACCAGCGTGCCCCACGGGAAGGTTTCGCCATAATGGCGCGCCACCGCGCCGGACAGCCAGTAGCGCAGCATTCCTCCCAGCGCGCTGCCGAGGCCGATCCAGAGGTAGATTCGCATGGCCATGAAACTTAAATGGTCGCGGCCGGAATGTCAGTGCCAGCGTATACCGAGTGACAGGACCGCAAAGTAGAGGAAGCCGACGACAAGTCCAACCGCGACCACCCACCACAGCCAGCTCACGCCTTTCGTCTTCGTCCGGCTCTCCCGCTGCTCGCCGAACTCTTCCTTCACGAACTCGTCGTAGTTGAACTCGTCATCCGGCAAGTCCAGCCGCTGGCCGGTCGCACGATCGTTCCAGCCGGTCTTCTCATCCGCGCCGCAGCCCGGACACGCCAGCGCGCCGCGCGGCACATCTGCTCCGCAGTTGGGGCAGGTCTCAGGAGACATTACGCCGCGAACGCTTAGGGTCAGCGTTTGGGTGCAGACTTAACTTGAGACCCTTCACCAAGCGCCTCACTGAACAATTTCTGTTCCTTGGCATAAAGCATCTGGCAGTAATCCCGTCCTTCCCGAATAACCTGTTCAATGCGTTCGCGCACGGTATCGCCCCTAGGTTGCTTTAGATGGCTGGATGGTTCAGCCCTCATTACTGCGCCCATCACGGCTGGAGCACGATAATCACCTGCATTGGTTGAATCTTTCTTCAGAAACACAAGCTGCATTGTTTCGCTCGGAATATCGTCGCCCCGAACGTTGATGAACCCACATACCCAAACTCTTACTCTTTCCTTCTCAGATGCCGGCCCCATGAGCACGCGTAACACGGAGCATTCGTAGATACCCCAACCGTCCCAGCCTCCAGAGTTTATCTTCCTGTCGATGTGAACGATCATCACCGTGTCGGACATCCCGATTAGCTTATCAAGGCCAGGAAATGGCCCCACCATGATGGCGTTCACTTTGGCAACGAGCATGAGCAAAGCACACAGAGCCAGACGGAGTTTCCTCATACGAGTTAGGGGCTGAAGGTTGTCTTGTTCACGAACCACTCCACAAATTTAGGAATGCCCGCCTCGATCTTCACCGTCGGGTGGTAGCCCAGCTTCGTGCGGGCCTTGGAAATGTCCGCGTAGGTGATGGGCACGTCGCCGGGCTGGGGTGGCTGGCGGTCAATGTTCGCGGTCTTGCCGAGAGATTTCTCCAGCAGCGAGATCAGGTAGTCCAACCGGACAGTCTGCGATTCGCCGAGGTTGAAGATGTTGAAGCCGAACTCCCGCCGCGTGCAGGCCAGCACGCCGTCCACCGTGTCGGTCACGTAGGTGTAATCGCGCGCCGTCGAGCCGTCGCCGAAGACGGGGATGGATTTCCCGGCGTTAATGAGCGAGGCGAACTTGTGGATCGCGAGATCGGGCCGCTGACGCGGGCCATAGACGGTGAAGAAGCGCAGCATCGCGATGTCCATGCCATAGACGTGATGGTAGGTGTGGCCGAGCGCTTCGCACGCGAGCTTGCTGGCGGCGTAGGGCGAGATGGCGCTGAAGATCGGGTCGGCCTCGCTGAAGGGCACCTTCGCGTTCACGCCATAGACGGACGAGCTGCTGGCGATGGTGACTTTGCGGACCTTCCGTGCACGCGCGGCTTCGAGGAGGTTCACCGTGCCCTCGACGTTCACGCGCTGATAGAGCGCGGGCTGTTGCAAGCTGGGCCGCACACCCGCGCGCGCCGCGAGGTGGATGATTTGGTCAAACTGCGCGGAAGCAAACGCCTCTTCCAATGCCGCGCCATCGGTCAGGTCGCCGTGAACGAACGTGAACGGCAACGCAAGCGATTGCAGGCTGCGAAGGTTCGCCTGCTTGAGCGCGGGCGCGTAGAAGTCGTTCAAGTCATCGAACGCGCAGACGGAATGGCCGTCGCGCAGCAGCCGCTCGCAGACATGGGAGCCGATGAAGCCGGCACCGCCGGTGACTAGGATGTTCACGGCTTTGGAGCGTAACAGCCGAGCGTAAGCGTGTCCAACGCGCGACTCCGCTACATCACCATTCCACCATCCACCGCGAGCACTTGCCCGGTGATGTAGCGCGCAGTGGGACTGGCGAGGAAGGCGGCGGCGTTCGCGATGTCTTCCGGTTGCCCGAGCGCGCCGAGGGGAATCTGCTTCAAGACCTCGGCCTTCATGTCGTCCTTGAGCACGGCGGTCATGTCGGTCTCGATGAAGCCGGGCGCGAGGACGTTGGCCGTGATGCCGCGCGAGGCGAGTTCTTTCGCGACGGACTTGGTGAAGCCGATGAGGCCGGCCTTGCTCGCCGCGTAGTTCGCCTGCCCGGCATTGCCGATGAGACCGATGACACTGGCGACGTTGATGATGCGCCCGGAGCGTTGCTTGAGGAACGAGCGCGTGAAGGCCTTGGTGAAGTGAAACGCGCCCTTGAGATTCGTATTGATGACGGCGTCCCAGTCCGCGTCGCTCATGCGCATCAGCAGGCCGTCGCGCGTGACACCGGCGTTGTTGACGAGGATGTCCACCTTGCCGGCCTCCTTCAAAATCGTCTCAGCGGCCGTGCTCACGGCGGCGCTGTCCGCCACATCCACGGCCAGCGCCCAGGCGCGGCGGCCCAAGGCGCACACTTCGGTGGCGACCTTCTCGGAATTTTCCGCCGTGCGCGAGACGCACACGACATCCGCGCCTTCAGCGGCAAACTTCAGCGCAATCGCGCGTCCGATGCCGCGGCCCGCGCCGGTGACGACGGCGACTTGTCCGTTCAATGAACTCATAGGGCGGGATTTGTCGGCGGGGGCGCGGGCCATGTCAATTCGTGAATCAGATCCAATCGGTTAAAGCCTCTCTTTAGCTTCCGTTTTCGCTGTTTACTGCCGCCACACGCGCGGTAAAAGCCGCTCGAGCTGTGCCTCCATGCGGATTTCCGGCTTGGTGGTCGTCGCCTCCCTCGTCGGCCCGGCCACATGGCCTCAGCTTTCATGTTTTTCAACCGGCTCTGAGTAGGCGAGCTTGGCTCCGATTCTCGGAATGTTCGTGGCCGGAAAGTTGTGCCTGCGCTTAAAATTCATCGGCAATATGGGTGCTGAAGCTGGCGTGTCGAATGCACTTTTCCCGCCGCAACCCTCAATCGAACAAAATCACGAGTTGGAGAGATGGCGGCATCACGCCCGCAAGCTCTCTCGACCCGTCATGGAGCGCTCGACGAAGATGCGGTGCCAGAGTTCCAGCCAGAGGAGCGACCACAGGCGGTGTGTGTGCTCCGCCGCTCCATTCGTGTGCTCGGTGATGAGGCGTTGGATCTCGGTCTTCTTGAACCAGCCGGCCTGCACCACGTTGCCCTCGGGGAGCATCCGGTTCAGCAACGGTGCGAAGTCGGTGCGGAGCCAGTGCTTGAGCGGCAGACTAAATCCTTTCTTCGGACGGTAGATCACTTCCCACGGCAGGTAGCGCTCGGCGAGTTTCTTGGGCAGATATTTTTGCGCGCCGCCCTTCACCTTGAGCAGCGGATCGAGCGAACTGGAGAGCGTGCACAGATCGGTGTCCAGGAAGGGGCTGCGCAATTCCAACGCAACTTTCATCGAGGCCACATCCACCTTCACGAGGTAGTCGTTGGGCAGGCGCGCCATGAGGACGTGAAATAAATTCTGGTCGAGAATGTTCAGGCCGGCCATGTCCGCCGCGTGGCGCTCGTAAATGTGCCACGGCCGGTGCGCGCCGAGGCTCGCGCGGAAGCTGTCGGTGTAGAGCGCGTCGCGCTGGCGTTGGTTGAAGGCCATCGAGTAGCCGTGGCGTCGCACGGGGTCGGGGCTGGCGTGGGTGGCGAGGGTCTTGAGCTTCTGTGCGAAGCCGGTGCGCTCAGCGGCGAAAAGCCAGTCTTCCAGCGGCCCGCGCACGAAGCCGGGCGTGAAGGCGTCGTAACGCAGCGCGTGGAAGGACGCGCGCGCGATGTCGTAGCCGCCGAAAAGTTCATCGCCGCCATCGCCGGTGAGCGCGACCGTGACGAACTCCTTCGCGGCCTTGGAGACGTAGTAAGTGGGGATGGCCGAGGAGTCGGCGAAGGGTTCGCCGTATTCCCAGACGAGCGACGGGAGGATTTCGAGCACGTCGGGCTGGAGGCGGATTTGCTGGTGCTCGGTGCCGTAGCGTTTCGCGACGGCGTCGGAGTATTCCAGCTCGGAGAAGTCCTGTTCCTCGAAGCCGATGCTGAAGGTCTTCACGGGTTTGCTGGAAAGCTGGCTCATCATCGCGACGACGAGACTGCTGTCCACACCGCCACTAAGGAACGCGCCGAGCGGCACGTCGGCGATCATGCGCTTGCGCACGGCTTCCGAGAGCACGGCGTCAATGCGCTCCAGTGCCTCGGCCTCGGAGACTTGGATTTTGTCGCGGAAGTTCGGCTTCCAATAACGCACCGCGCGGCTTCGCGTGGTGCCCGAGGCGTCGCGCTCGAAGACCATGTAGTGCGACGGCGGGAGCTTGCTGACCTCGTTGTAGATCGTGTGGTCTGTCGTGACGGCGAGGTGGTGCAGGTAGCAGTCAATCGCCGCGTGGTTCACCGTGAGCGATGCACCGGGCAGTGACCAAAAGGCCTTGCTGTCCGACGCGAAACGCACGGTCGCGCCGTGGTGCGAGTAGTAGAGGGGTTTCTTGCCGAAGCGGTCGGTGGCGAGGAGCAGCGTCTCCTTGCGTGTGTCCCAGACGCCGATGGCGAACATGCCGTCCATGCGCGCGACGACGCCCTCGCCCCATTCCTCGAAGCCGTGGACGATGACCTCGGTGTCGGAGTGCGAGCGGAACTGGTGGCCCTTGGCTTCGAGTTCTTTTCGGAGCGCGTGGAAGTTGTAAATCTCGCCGTTGAACGTGACCCAGACGGTCGAGTCCTCGTTGGTCATCGGCTGGTTGCCGAGCGGGGAGAGATCAATGATGCGCAGCCGCCGGTGGCCGAGCGCCGCGTGGCCGCCGAGCCACTGGCCGCCGTGCTCGGGACCGCGGTTGACCATCACGTCGCGCATCGTGACCAACTCGGATTCCGCGACGGGGCGACGGTCGAAGTGGACGATGCCGGTGATGGCGCACATGAGTGGCGGCGGGATTAAACGCCAAGTGGCCGGCGAGTTTCAACGCAAAGGCGCGGAGGCGCGGGGAATCAGGAGAAGCTCTTCCGCCGCCGGGCCAGTTCTGCCTCCGAGTCCCGTGCTCCGTGAAGCACGCCGAGCACGATGACCGTCTGCCCTTCCACGAAGTAGAAAGTGCCGTAGGGAAACCGCCGCAGGTTCAAACGGCGGATGTCGGCGAACCGGATGCGATACACCATCGGCTCCTGCGCAAGTCGCTGAAGCACGATGCCAGCTTCCGCCAGAAAGTCGTCCCCAAGCTGCGGTGCCTGCTCCTCATACCAGGCAAACGACTCCCGCAGGTCAGCCCGGACGAGTGGATGAAACGCGAGCGCGAACTTCACGGGCGATGCCTCCCAGATACTCGTTCAACTCCTCGTCCGTCCCGACCTTCTCGAAGCGCTCGGGGTGCTCGAAGTATTCCTGCCTGCGGCGGATCAGTTCCTCCTGCTGCGCGGGCGGCGTCTCCTCCGGTGGGATGATCTCGTGCCGATGGTCGTCAAACCACTCGGCGAACTGCTGCCGCTCGTCGGCGGACAGCGCCTGAACTTGCTGTTCCAGTTGCTCCACGCTCATGGGGGAAGTGTAGTCTTGGCGGACGGATAAGCGACATTTTCCTCACCGGCAGTTCACAGCCTTCTCCGGCTTCTGCCCCGCCAGCTTCATCGGCGGCGGCGCGCCGTTGTTCTTCGGCAGGTTGAGCAGCCGCTGGGCTTCACCGAGGAGGAACTTCGTCTCCATGAAGGGCTGGAAGCTGATGTCCTGCCAGCGGATGAGGCCTTCGCCATCAATCAGGAACGTGCCGTGCAGCGGCTGGTTCTCGAAGTCATCGTGCGCGCGAAACGCCTTGAACGCCTTCAGCTTCTCATCGGAAAGCAGCGGGATGGGGAAGCCGCCGTTATACTTCGCCTTCTCCACCGTGAACTTCAGGCCTTCGACCGTGTCCGTGCCGACGGCCACGAGCGAGATGCCGGCCTTCTTGAACGCCTCGGCTTCGGGCGCGAAGGCGACGAGCTGCTCGATGCAATGCGCGCAGCCCGCACCGAGGTAGAAGATGACGATGACGGGCTTGCCCTTGAACTGGCGCAGCGTGGTTTTCTTCCCGTCACCATCGGGCAGCGTGAAGTCCGGCGCGGCGGAGGGCTGCCAGCGGAACGGCCCGAGCGACGCAAGGCTGGGGCGTTTGCCGAAGTCCGACGCGCGCGTGAGCGGTGGGCGCCAGTCGGCGGCGAGCTTCAAGTCCTTCGCCACGGGCGCGAGCCGGCGGAACACCGGCACGTCGAGGTCCACTTCGGCAGCCAAATCGCGCAGCTTGTAGAACGACTCGTAGGCTTCCTTGAACTTGCCGTTCGCGTAGGCGAGGTCCACGTAGTTCGCGAGCGGCTGCACCTGCTTCTCGCCGGACTTCATGGCCTCTTGTGCGAGTTGCTCGGCCTTGGCCTTGTCTCCGGCGGCGAAGTGGAGTCGGGCCAGGCGCTCCTTGGGAACGCCGGTGAGTTTCGCGACCTGCTCCTTCGCGGCGGTGAAGTTGCCTTCCTTCAAGGCAACGAGCGCGCGCAGTTCGGCAATGGCGGATTGAATAGAGGTGATGCTGGCGGTGGCGAGCATGTTCGCGGCGCTTCCATAGCCAACGGCAGACGCGTTTTTCTTCGCGTCTGACTTTGGGGCAGACTTGGGGGCGACCGGCTTCGCGGCGGCGGCTTTTGCGTCAGCGGGCTTGGCGGCTTCTGGTTTCGTTTCGTCCGCTTTTTTCTCGGCCGGCTTCGGCGTGATTTTCTTCGCGAGCGCCTCGAGCGCGGCGATCTGGTTCTTGCCGCCGGTGATGTCGCCGGTGTGCAGCGACGCGAGGCCGAGCGCGTGGAAGCGGCGGGCTTCGTGGTCGTTGTTGTCGGTGGGCTGGAGATAGACGGAGCCGCCGAGCGAGAGCAGTTCGCCCCACATCTCGAAGCGCACGAGCGTTTCGAGGAGGCGCTGGTAGCCGTAGTTGGAGCTGCCGTGGGACATCGTGTTGTATTTCGGGTGACGCGGCAGCTCGATCATGTTCTTGGCGAGGTCCACGGCGCGGCGCGCGGCGCCGATGTTGTTCAAGTCGCGGATGAGCCACTCGTTGTTGTGCGCGAAGTTGTGGATCTGGTCGGGCAAAACGTAGTTGCCCATCATGTAGGCGTGGTCCACTCGGGCGCTGGCCTCCTGCTGCCACGCGGCGTCCGAGTAACGCTTGAGCGCCGAGTAAGTGTGGCCGCTCATGTGCCAGAGATGCGCGATGCCGGGGCCGGAAAAGCCGTCGTTGGCGGCGGAGACGAGCGCGTTGGTCGCGCGCTGGCCCTCGTCCCAAAGGTGGATGCGATAGTGGTTCGCGGGATGGAGCGGGTTCTTGGCCAGGATGTCGTCGAGCAGCGCGTCCACGTTTTTCTTGTCGCCGTAGGGCACGCCGCTGCTGTTGTCCTGCCACATCAGCACGGCGAGAAAGGCCTTCGCTTCGAGGTCGTCGGGATACGCCTTCACGAGCTCTTGCAGCGCCTTCTGGTAATTTTTGCGGCGCTCCTTGTCGTCTTTCTTGTCGTCACGGTAGAAATTCGCAAGAGCCGTGATCCACTGCTGTTCGCGCGGGCTGACGCCGGCTTTGTATTTCTCGGCGGGCAGGATGAACTCCTTCGCGCGCTTGGCGTTGTTCACGTTCGCCATCGCGAGGCCCCAGTAGGCGGTCGCGCAAAACGGATCGAGCGCGACGGCCTGCCGGAAGGACCGCTCCGACTCGAAGTAAAAGAAGCCGTGCAACTGCCCGATGCCCTGGTCAAAGAACTTTTGCGCGAGCGGATTCTTCGTGGTGATCGGGAAATGCACGTTGCCCATGCCGGGCATCAAGTGCGCCTGCTGGCGCGGCCCCTCGTTGTAAGCCTCGCCGTGCTGGGACTGGCCGGCGGGCGTGTCGTGGTCCGCGCGGGCGGCGAGGGCGAAGGTGAGACACGCGGCCAGGAGCAAGGGAAGCAGGCGGAATCGGTTCATGCGTTCAAACGCCGACGGGTCGGTGCTCCGAGCCATTCAGCGGGTGTGGGATGGTGCGCTCAAAGCGGAAGCAGCGGCAAGGCTGCATTGCAACAATCCCCGGCCCGCCGCCCGGCCCGAAACAAGGTTGAACCTCCTGAAGCCAGCCCAGCTTTCCCGCGTCATTCTCAAGCCACGATGACTCGCGCCCAAACTTTTTGGACAGGCCTCCTCGCGCTCATGCTCGGCGGCGAAGTCAGCGCGGATGTGGCGATCTTCCGCGATCAGGTCAAGCCACTGCTCGACAACAAGTGCGTCTCCTGTCACGGCGCGGACAAACAGAAGGGCGGCCTGCGGCTCGACTCCCGCGCCGCCGCGCTCAAGGGCGGCGAGCACGGCGCGTCCATCGTGCCGGGCGACGTGAAGAAAAGTTTGCTCCTCCAAGCCGTCCGTCACGCGACAAGAGACCTCGCGATGCCACCGAAGGAAAAGCTGCCCGCGAGAGACATCGCCGCGCTCGAGGCGTGGGTGAAGGCCGGCGCGCCGTGGCCGGAGCCGGTGGCGGTGCTTTTCGAGGACGAGGAATATTTTCTTGACGCGCTTTCCAGCGGCAAGGGCACGGTGCGCCTAGTGACGGACGATGTCTTCGCAGGCAAAGCGGCGCTGGGCATGACGCCACTCCAGCGCGAAGCGGCGGCGGTTCCAGGCTGGAACTTTCCCATCCGCGAGCAGCCCAAGCCCGGCGAATTTCGCTACCTGCGCCTCGCGTGGAAGAAGCGCGGCGAGGGTGGCGTGATGATTGAGCTGGCGAGCGCCGGCAAGTGGCCGGATGCGAAATCGCCGAAAGGCCGCTACGTCGCCGGCCCGAACACCACCGGCTGGGCGGCCATCTCGGTAAGCGACGCCGCGCCGACTGCGTGGACGGTCGTGACCGTGGACATGTGGAGGGACATCGGCAGCTTCACCCTCACCGGGATCGCACCGACCTGCGACCGGGGCGAGGAAGCCTTCTTCGACAGCATCCTCCTCGGGCCGGACCGCGAGAGTCTGGACGCCTACGTGCCGGGCACCGGGGAACTCGCCTTCAAGGACCCGAACAAAAAACTCGGTGACGCGTGGACGGACGCGGAAAATCCCATCCGCAAAATCTGGCAGGGCCAGCGGCTCGATCTGTGGTCGCTGAAACAACCGGTGCGTCCGCCCGTTCCGCAAATCCGTAATTCGCGGTCCGCAATTCACAATCCCATCGACGCCTTTCTCCTTGCCAAGCTCGCCGAGAAGAAACTCACATTCTCGATCGAAGCTGATCCGCGCACGCTCATCCGCCGCCTCTACTTCGATCTCGTTGGGCTTCCACCGAAGCCGGAGGAAGTTCAAGCGTTCGTTGCCGACAAGTCAGCCGACGCCTACGAGCGCCTCGTGGACAAGCTCCTCGCCAGCCCGCACTACGGCGAGCGCTGGGCGCGGCACTGGCTCGATGTCGTTCGTTACGCCGACACCAACGGCCACGAGCGCGACGAGTTCCGCCCCGAGATGTGGCGCTACCGCGATTATGTCGTGCGCTCGCTCAACGCAGACAAGCCTTACGACCGTTTCATCCGTGAGCAGCTCGCCGGTGATGAACTTGTCGCCGCCGCACCGCGCACGCATGCAGAAGCCGACGCGCTCATCGCCACGGGCTTCCTGCGGCTGGGCACCTACGACAGCACGGCAAGCATCTTTCAGGAAGAGCGCAAGCAGCGGAACGATCTCATGGCCGACCTCGTGAACACCACCGGCAGCGCGTTTCTGGGCCTCACGTTCTCGTGCTGCAATTGCCACGACCACAAATACGACCCGCTCTCGCAGGTGGACCACTTCCGCTTCCGCGCGTTTTTCGCCGCCGTGAAGGCACGCGATGATCTGCCCATTGACCTTGCGCCCGAGCAGGCCGCCATCAACGCGCACAACGCCGGCGTGGAGAAGCAAGTTGCCGAGGCGCAGAAGATCGTGGACGAGGCGCTATGGCCAGCGCGGCAGAAGCTGCGCGCCGAACGCATCGCCAAGCTGCCCGCCGACATTCAGGAGTTGTTCAAGACTGACGAAACCAAACGCGACGACGCCACGAAGAAGAAGCTCGAAGCGCACTTGGAGAAAGTGAAAGTCAGCGACAAGGACGCACTAGCCGCACTCGACGACGCGGGGAAGAAAGCCCACGCCGCAGCCGCCGCCAAGGTGGACGAGTTGAAGAAACTGAAGCGTCCTTTCACCGTCGCGATGGCCGTGAGCGAAGGCAGCGCCGAGCCGACAAAGCTCTTCTACCAAGGCGACTACACCGAGCCACGCGACGAAGTTCAACCCGGCTTCATCTCCGTGCTGAACCCGAATCCGGCGAAGGTGAAAGCGCCGCGCCCCGACACCACAGGCCGTCGCCTCGCGCTCGCCGAGTGGATCGCGTCGTCCGAGAATCCGTTCGCCGCACGCGTGCTGGTGAACCGGCTCTGGCAGCAACATTTCGGCGTCGGGCTGTGTGCCACACCCAACGACCTCGGCTACGCGGGCGCGCGTCCGACGCATCCCGAGCTGCTCGACTGGCTCGCGACAGAGTTTATTGCGCGCAGTTGGTCGGTGAAGGCGATGCAGCGGCTCATCGTGACGAGCGCGGCTTACAAGCAAGTGTCGTTGTCTGAGAGTGCCAGCGGGCGAGTGAGTTCACGCTCAAACTCTCGCGCCCTCACACCCTCACACACGGCCGATCCCGACAACAAGCTCCTCTGGCGGCAAAACCCACGCCGGCTCGATGCCGAGACGATGCGCGACACCTTGCTCGCTGTCTCCGGCAAGCTGCTGCCTCACGCGGGTGGCAAGCCGCTCTGGCCGCCGTTGCCCGAGGAGATTTTGAAGGCGCAGCCCGGCGTGCTCGAAGGACTCGAAGGCAAGGACAGCGGCCGTCGCCAAGGCTGGTATGCGGACAAGGAGGAGGACTGCGATGTGCGCTCGCTCTACCTCATCCAAAAGCGCTGCCTGCCGCTGCCGTTCCTCCAGGCGTTCGATCTGCCGGACACTTCGCTCTCCTGCGCCCGTCGCGACGTGACGACCGTCGCCCCGCAGGCGCTGAATTTGTTGAACAGCGACTTCTCCCTGCGCGCCGCGAAAGCGCTCGCCGCTCGCGTGGTCCGCGAAACCGGTGAAGATTCGGCGAAGCAAATTGAGCGTGCTGTCTGGCTCACACTGGGCCGCGCGCCGACGACAACCGAGCGCCAGCAGGCCGGTGCGTTTCTCGCGAAGCACGAGGACGCCGCGTTGCCGGAGTTCTGCCGCGCGCTGCTGAACGTGAACGAGTTTGTGTATGTGGATTGAGCCATGAACACCTTTCCCAACGCACAGCCGAGCTTCCTCTCACGCCGCGATTTCATGCTGCGCTGCGGCGGAGGCGCCGGCGCGCTCGCGTTGTCCGCGCTGCTGGCGGATTCGGCGCGTGGCGAGAACTTCAAGCAGAACCGCGTCATTGACCCGATGCGTCCGCTCGCGCCGCGCCAGCCGCACTTCGCGGCGAAGGCCAAACGGGTGCTCTGGCTCTTCCAATACGGCGCGGCGCCGAGCATGGATTTGTTCGACTACAAGCCGGAGCTGCTCAAGCTGCACGGCAAGCCCGTGCCCGACTCGATTCGCAACGTGAAGGACAAGGTCGGCGGCGTTTTCAACTCGTCGAAAAACGAGCTGCTCGCCGGCCCGTGGAAGTGGGCGCAGCACGGCCGCTGCGGCGCGTGGGCGAGCGAGCTGATGCCGCACACCGCGCGACACATGGACGACCTTTGCTTCATCAAATCGCTGCACTGCGATTCCTCGAATCACGCGCCCGCGACTTACCAGATGAACACCGGCGTCATCCTCGGCGACCGGCCCAGCGTCGGCTCGTGGCTGACTTATGGCCTCGGCTCGGAGAATCAGAATCTGCCGGGCTTCGTGGTGCTGTTTCAGGTCGGCGGCTTCGGTGGCACAGCGAACTGGTCGAATGCTTTCCTGCCGGCGGCGTTTCAAGGCACGAAGTTCCGTCACGAGGGCGAGCCGGTCTTCAATTTGCAGCCGCCCGCCGAGCTGGCCAGCACGCAGCGCGACACGCTGGACTTGATCCATTCCTTCAACAAAACGCACCGCGACGCGCGGCCCGGCCTGCTCGACTTGGACGGCCGCATTGCGAGCTATGAACTCGCGTATCGGATGCAGTCCGAGGCGCTTGAGGTCGGCGATTTGTCGAAGGAATCCGCGGCGACGCTCGAACTCTATGGCGTCAACGATTCAAAGAAAATCAAAGCGCAGTATGGTCGCCAGTGCCTGCTTGCGCGGCGGCTGCTCGAACGCGGCGTGCGCGTTGTGCAGGTGTATCAGGGCGTGGACAAATACGGCTGGGACGGTCACGACAACAACAAGGAATACGCCGAGCGCAACGCGCACCAGACCGACCAAGCCACCGGCGCGCTGCTCACGGACTTGAAGCAGCGCGGCCTGCTCGACGACACGCTCGTGGTGTGGGCGGGTGAGTTCGGCCGGACGCCGATGCTGCAAGGTGGCGCGGGCCGCAATCACAATCCATACGGCTTCACCGGCTGGCTTGCGGGCGGCGGCGTGAAAGGCGGCCAAAGCATCGGCGCAACGGACGCCATCGGCCTGCGTGCGGAGCAGGATCCGAAGTCAGTGAAGGATTTCCACGCAACCATCCTGCGCGCGATGGGCCTCGCGAACGACGACTTGTTCTTCGAGCACAACGGCCGCCCAGAGCGGCTCACCGGCGTCGCGGGAACGGGGAAGGCGATCCGCGAGGCGTTCGCCTGAACGAGTTTTACGAGCGCTTGTTCACGTCAGAAAGGAATTGTCTGGCCGCTGCCTTCGCGTAGTGTCCGCGCCTCTATGCGGCAGGTGAATCTGGGCATGGTTGGCGGCGGCACCGTCGGCGGCGGTGTCTATGACGCCGTCCAGCGGAACGGCGCCTTGATGGCGTCGCGCCTCGGCATTTCCCTGCACATCGCCCGCGTCGCGGTGCGCGACTTGAAGAAGGCTCGCGCTGTCCATCTCCCCGCCGGCCTGCTCACCACGGACTGGCACAGCGTGGTGGCGGATCCGCAGGTCAACTTGGTTGTCGAGCTGATGGGTGGCACCACTGTCGCCCGGCAAGTGGCGCTCGCTGCGCTCAAGCTCGGCAAGCCCGTCGTCACCGCGAACAAGGCCTTGCTCTCCGCACACGGCGAAGAGTTGTTCGCCGCCGCGCAGCAGCACGGGACGAATCTCTATTACGAAGCCAGCGTCGCCGGCGGCATCCCGATCATCAAGGTGCTGCGTGAGGGCCTGATCGGGAACCGCATCACGCGCCTCTACGGCATCGTCAACGGCACCTGCAACTTCATCCTCACGCGGATGAAGGACGACGGCGCGGACTTCGCCGCCGTGCTCGCGGAGGCCCAACGCCTCGGTTACGCGGAGGCTCCGCCCGACCTCGACGTGGACGGTCACGACGCCGCGCACAAGACGGGCATCCTCGCCAGCCTCGCGCACGGCTTCTGGGTGAACCCGAAGCAGATTTACACCGAGGGCATCCGCAGCATCACGACTCAGGACATCAAGTTCGCCGGGAAGCTGGGCTACACGATTCGGCTGCTCGGCTGCGTGAAAGCAAACGGAATGTCGAGGGTCGAGGGTCGAGGGTCGAATTTGGCGAAGGGACGCGGCGGAAGATTCGCCACTCGAAATTCGCCGTTCGCAATTCAAGTCTCCGTCTATCCCGCGCTCGTCCCGAACTCGCACGTCCTCGCCAACGTCAACGGCGTCTTCAACGCCATCCTCGTGCGCGGTGATGTCGTTGGCGACACGCTTTACTACGGGCAGGGCGCGGGTCAGGACGCCACGGCCAGCGCGGTGTTGAGCGACCTTGCCGACGCCGCGCTCGACCTCAAGTGCGGCACGAAGAACCGCATCCCGCCGTTCGTCCCGCACGAGCGCGACGGCGCGGTGTTGCCGATGGACGACGTGGTGTCGCGCTATTACGTGCGGCTGACGGTCGAGGACCGACCGGGCGTTTTCGCGAAGATCGCCGGCATCCTGGCCAAGGCGAAGATCGGCATCTCCTCCATCATCCAGCCCGAAGGCCACGACGGCGTGACGGTGCCCGTCATCCTCATGATCCACGACGCGCCCAATGCCGCGATGCGCCGCGCGCTGGCGGCGGTGGCGAAACTCTCGGTGGTGAAGTCCACGCCCGTGATGATCCGCGTGGAAAGTTTCGAGTGAGATGAGCGCGCTCCTGTTTCGCAGCACCAACGGCCAGTCGCCCGCAGTCAATCTGCGCGAGGCGCTGCTCGCCGGTCAGGCCCCGGATCGCGGGCTGTATTTCCCGGAGAAGTTTCCGCAGCTCACACCGGATGAAATCGCCGCGTTTGCGATGCTGCCGTATCGCGAAATCGCGTTCCGCGTGCTCCGCAAATTCACTGAGGGCATCATTCCCGATGATGCGCTCGCCGCGATGTGCCGCAAGGCTTACAACTTCGGTGTGCCGGTGGAGGTCATCCATCACCGCGTGTTTCTGATGCGGCTGGACCAGGGACCCACGGCGTCTTTCAAGGATTTCGCGGCGCAGATGATGGCGCGGATGTTTGGGCGCTTCCTTCAGGAGGACGGCCGGCAAGTCACCGTGCTCACCGCGACGAGCGGCGACACCGGCGCGGCGGTCGCGCACGCGTTCCACAAGGTGCCCGGCGTGCGCGTCATCGTGCTCTTCCCGGCCGCCGAGATCAGCGAGAGCCAGCGCAAGCTCATGACCACGCTGCGCGACAACGTCCGCACGGTGGCCGTCGGCGGCAAGTTCGACGACTGCCAGGCGATGGTGAAGCGCGCCTTCGCCGACCCCGCGCTCGAGCACATCCACCTCTCGTCGGCCAACTCCATCAACATCGGCCGCCTGCTGCCACAGAGCGTTTATTATTTCTACGCCGCGTCGCGTGTCGCGAGGGCGGGCGAGCCGATCGTCTTCTCGGTGCCGAGCGGCAACTTCGGCGACATGATGGGCGCGGTGGTCGCGCGCGAGATGGGTTTGCCGGTGAAGAAGATCGTGGCTCCGGTCAATGACAACGATTCTTTCCCGCGCTTCCTCGCCACTGGCGCCTACGAAAGAATTTCTCCCTCGCGCAACTCGCTCTCCAACGCGATGAACGTCGGCCATCCGAGCAACCTCGCGCGGCTCGTGGCCGTGTATGGCGGGCGGATGGACGAGACCGGGAAACTTCACCAGCAGCCCGATCTCGTCGCGATGCGCCGCGACGTCTTCTCCAGCTCCATCAGCGACGAGCGCACGCGCACCTCGCTGCGGGACTTTTGGAGCCAATACCAGATCCTGCTCGAACCCCACGGCGTGGTCGCGTGGCAGGGCTTCCTCGACTGGCAGGCGGCGGAGCCGGGCAGCGATGCGCCGGTGGTGATTGTCGAGACGGCGAATCCGGCGAAGTTCCCCGAGGAAGTGGAGAAAGTCGTCGGCTGGCCGCCGGATGTCCCGGCTTCCATGACCTCCGCCATCGCCCTGCCGGAGGACTTCGACCGCATGGATGCGGACTACGAGCAGTTCCGCGCCTACCTCATCGAGAAGCACGCCGTCTCCGGCGGCAGCCCGAGCTAACCCCTTCTGGCGCGGCCTATCAGGGCGCGGCGAAAAATCCTTGCCACCGCGCCGGCCTGCGCCACCATCCGATGCACGCATGAAAACGCTCCTTTCCCTCCTCGCCCTGCTCCTCGCCTCGACCCTCACCCACGCCGCCGACACCCGCTGCTTCGAGATGCGCGTCTATTACGCCGCCGAGGGCAAGCTCGACGCGCTGCACGCGCGCTTCCGCGACCACACATGCAAGCTCTTCGAGAAGCATGGCATCACGAACCTCGGCTACTTCGTCCCCATTGGTGAAAACCCCGAGCGCAAGCTGATTTATTTCATCGCCTACCCGAGCCGCGCCGAGCGCGACGCGTGCTGGGGCGCGTTCTTCAAGGATTCCGACTGGCAGAAGGCCTACAAGGCCTCCGAAGTGGACGGCAAGCTCGTCACCAGGGTCGAGACCGCCTACCTCGGGGCCACCGACTACTCGCCCGACGTGAAGGCCGAGAACGTCGGCCACCGTGTCTTCGAGCTCCGCACCTACACCACCGAGCCAGGCCG
The DNA here is from genome assembly GCA_964478755.1 of uncultured Klebsiella sp. Lineage (GTDB taxonomy): Bacteria > Verrucomicrobiota > Verrucomicrobiia > Limisphaerales > SXTU01 > SXTU01. Next base: position 1,683 of record CAYZJP010000032.1, on the reverse strand, counting down.
GCTGCCGAACCTCAACGCCCGCTTCCGCGAGCGGGAAATGCAGCTCTTCGCCAAGCACGGCATCACCAACCTGGCCTACTGGAACCTGCTCGACGACCAGAAGGGCGCCTCGAAACCGCCCGACGGGAAGAACACGCTCATCTACCTGATCGCACACAAGGACGCGGACGCCCGGAAAGCATCCTTCGACGCCTTCAGCAAGGATCCGGAGTGGACGACCGTGCGCAAGGCCTCCGAGGAGAAGGCCGGCGGCTCGCTGACCATCAAGGACGGCGCAAAAGGCGTCATGCTCGTCCCGACCGACTACTCGGCGGTGAAGTAAGTCGTTCGGCTTCCACTCCTCCTCCTTTTTTCCCCGCTCCGCGAAGGGAGACGGAACATCTGGTCAGAACACACACCGGCGGTGACCGTGCAGCGCTTACTTCGCGGTCAGGCGGCGGGTGATGTATTCGCGGATGATGGGGAGCTTGGCTTTGGCGAGGAGGAGCGCGCCTTTGCCGGCGTCGGCGGCGACGAGCGGCTCGGTGGCATACCAATACATCAGCGGGAGGTTGTGGTCGTCCGCGTCCTCGGCGTGCGCGAGCAGTGCCTCGACGATGGGCGCGCGCTGCTCGACCGTGAGCCGCTGGCACGCGCTCGCGAGGTAGAGGCGCACGACGGGCGACGAATCTTCCTTCGCGAGCCGCGTCATCTCGTTCCACTCTCGATTAGAAACATTGTCGTCTTGTGCAATGAGTTGAATCGTCCATGCTCGAACGTAAGCGTCAGGGTGAGAAAACATTTTTAGGGCGATTTCTTCATCAATGCCACGCGTCACGTGAAGCGCCCAGAGACCGCGCAACTGGTTCCGAGTCTCGGAGATTTTTTTGTTATCTGGTCGCGCTTCACCCTTCGGGTCTTTGATTGGGATTTCCAGCGACATTCGGATGCCGCCGATACCGGCTTCTTCCAATCCTCGTTCCTGTAACAGCCGCATCGCATGACGACGATTCCATTCGTTGTCTGAAAACATTTTTCCATACAACTCGCGTCCCGTGGCCTTCGCCAAATCCACCTTCGTCGCCTTCTTGTCGCCGTAGGTGATCTTGAAGATGCGGCCGTTGCTGCGGTCGTGGTCGGCGGGGTTGCGCGTGTGGCACTGCTGCTTGTCATACCAGTCAATCATATAGACCGCGCCGTCCTGGTCGTATTGCAGGTTGATGATCTGCGACCATTTGTCGTTGAAGTTGATGAAGTCCTTGCCGTGCCTGCCCACGAAGCCGCTGCCCGCGCGCTCCGGCGCGTCCATGTTGATGCGCGAGCCGTGGATGTTGTTCATGAAAATCTTCCCGCGATACTCCTCAGGCCACGCGCCGCCGAGGTAGATCATCAGGCCCGCGTGCGCGTGGCCGCCGCCCGCGGCGTCGGAGCGGGCGTTGCCGCCGTGCGGCGTCGCGCCGAGGTAATGCACGTGGTCGGCGATGGTCTTGATGTCGTCGTAGATGAAGGGGTTGATCGGCTGCGCCTTCGGCGCGGCGAAGTCCTGCTTGAAGTAGTCCGGCGCGACGCGCGCCTCCTCGGCGAGGCTCGGCGCGTAGTGCTGCCCGCCCTGCCGGTGATACCGCGCGCCCTGGATCATGTGGAACAGGTGCGGAATCACGCACGCCTCGATGATGCACTGCCCGCGCTCGTCGAAGTCCACGC
>CAYZJP010000031.1:28893-44997 GCA_964478755.1 uncultured Klebsiella sp. | reverse complement strand
CTACGGCGAGTTCGCCGAGCCGGCGGTGCGCTGGGCCGACGCGAAGCGCAAAGGCTCGCCAAAGTGGCTGGACTGCTGGAATGAATTTCGCGCGCCGAAGGGCGAAGTCATCTTCGCCAGCACGCCGGCGGTGAAATCGCTCGCACCGCATCTCGCGACGAACAGCGTGGGCTGGGACATGGCGGTGCCGGACCAGTTTCGCGCGAAGTTTTTCATTGAGGAACTGAAACAGTTCGAGGCGAAGGGCGAGTTCCCGAACCTCGTTTTGATCTGCCTGCCGAACGATCACACGAGTGGCACCAAGGCCGACTCGCCCACGCCGGCGGCATACGTGGCGGACAACGACCTCGCGTTCGGGCAAATCGTCGAGGCGATCAGCAGGAGCAAGTTTTGGAGGGAGACGGCGATCTTCGCCATCGAGGATGATCCGCAGGCGGGCTTCGACCACGTGAGCGGCTACCGCACGACGGCCTATTGCATTAGCCCCTACACGCGGCGCGGTGCGACGGTGAGCGCGCAATACAACACGACGAGCCTTATCCGCACGATGGAGCAAATCCTCGGCCTGCCGCCGATGAACCAGTTCGATGCGACGGCGACGCCGATGTTCGACTGCTTCACCGACAAACCGGACTTCACGCCGTTCACCGCGTTGCCGAGCAATGTGCCGCTCGACCAGATGAACTTCGCGGCCGACACCGTCAAGGATCCGTTGCTGAGGAAACACGCCTACGCCTCGGCGCGCATGAACTTCAAGCAGCCCGACAAGTGCCCGGAGGACTTGCTCAACCGCATCCTGTGGCACGCGATGAAGGGCGGCACCACACCATATCCCGCGTGGGCAGTGACGGCCGGCGCGAAGGACTGGGATGATTAAAACCAAAACGCCGAATTCGTTTTCGCACCTGGAAGCTGCGTGTGCACGGCTTGTTTCGCGTCTTTCTTGCCCTTTTTCGCCTTGCCGGACTTGTCATCCGGCGGACGCTGGCCGGGCGGGCCCTTCTTTTTTCCATCATCGCTTTTCGGCTCTCCGGGCGGACGCTCGCCACCACCGGGACGCGGCGAGTAAGTTTCCGACTTCACCTGGCCGCGTCCGTCCACATAATCGAACTTCACCGTGCCGTCGTCATTGATGCCGTAATTGATGAAACGCGTCTCGCCGCCGACTTCGTATTTGAGGCTGTAACTCTTGTCTTTCGCGGTGAAGTCCGTGATGCGGGCACCCCGCATCGGTGTGCCCGCGCCGCGCATCGGCTGCCCGTGCGGCTGCGGGTCCACCTGCCCGTCGCGCTCGGTGACTTCGCCGTGGAAGCCGCCGTTCACGCAGGGATATTTCATCGAGGCATGATAGTGGTAGCCGAGCATCGGCGTTTCGTGGCCGTTGAATGCATCAAGCTTCGCAGGCGAAGAACCGTCGGGTTCGGTCAGCCCGTAAATCGGATACCCATCGAGCGCGCAGGCAATCGGCAGCGACTTGCCGAGCACGGCCTGCAAGTGCAGCGGCGCGGCGTGATAGTGATAATCATCCGCGCGCCCGCAGTGGCCGCCCCACTGGTCGAGCTCGCCGATTTCCTGTGAAACTTCGCCGCGATTATTCTGCGGGTTGAAGATGGGAATGCCGTTCGCCGCCAGCGCGATCGCGCCGCGCAGGAAGCGGCCCTTGATGGACACGGGATTTTTCGACGCGACCGGATGCAGCGGGATGCGCCACGCGTTGTTGCCGGTGTAACGCTGCGGCAACGGCACCTGTTGCTGCCAGTTGCTGATGCCGGTCATCATGTTGTGCGCGGGCAGGCCGTCGGACTCGACGTAGAGGAACTGGTCATCCGCGCGGACTTTCACCTTCGGCGCGAAGGCCTGGAATGGCGCGGCCATCGCTGGCGATGCCTGCGCGCCAATAGGCGCGAGCGGCCCCTGCGACCGCGCCAGCAACACGACTTCTTCACGCAGTAATGCGCCGGGCATCCTTATGGCTCCGGCCGGCGCGATGTTGAACTCGTAATGCGCTGGGCCGACATCGTGGGTGGCTTCGCCGATGAGATGCGCGCAAGCAGGAAGAGTGGCAGCGGCGACCAAGGCGTGCGCCAGGCAGGAGGTGAGCGTCTTCATAAGGCTGAATGGTCTTCAGTGTCGTGCGTGCCGCTGGCAGCGCGAGAAGAATCTTGTTAAGCCGGTGTAAGTGCCGGAATGGTGGTGAGCCAGTGCTCGACAGCGAAAACGGCGGCGCGCACTCTGCGGAAATGAAATCCGGACAGCACAGTTCTCCATCACTCCAAAAAAGATCGCAGCCTGGCCGACGCGTCACTGCCCTGCTCGTGGGCGCGCTGGCTCTCTTCGCTGCGCTCACGCCGATCACCGCAGCTCAGTTTGTCCTGTTCGATGTCACGTTCACTTTCACCAAGGCCGACGCGGACAATTCCACACCGAGCAAGTCGCATTACTACGTCAAGGGCGACAAGCTCAACGCGGAGCGCCCGCGCGACTGGACGGCCCCGGTGGATTATCGCAATGGAACCGTTCACATCCGCACAGAGGTCATTGAGAAGCCGGCGGGCGGCGAGCCGACCACCTGGAGCATTTGTTACATCCCGAACAAGGGCCAGGGCAACGGCTACGGCTGCACCGGCACGGACGTTTATCGCGAGAAGGGCGTGTATGAGAAGGACGTGTCCATGAAGGCATTCTGGCAGAGCGACGCGATCGTGTGGACCGAAGGCATCAAGCAGATGGACCTCGTGATGAAGGACAACAGCGGCGGCAGCGGCCATGCGCACAAGCGTGCCGATTCGGAAAAGTTCTTCCCCACGAGGATGCGGATCACCGTCGTTCAGGTGTCGGCGGGCGCGAAATATGACCCGAGCCTGGTTCCCAATTTGAAATGAATGGTCGGGTCGCGTTGAAACGGCGTCATGCCCTCCGCGCCTGAATACCGTCCGTTTGCAGTGCGTTGAACTTCTTCGAATGCCGACCCATCCCGGAACAAGGTCAACCGCGCTGATTTTGACAGCGTGCCTGCTTCTGGCCGACTCAGCGCACGCCGCCGCCAAGCTCGATTTCAATCGCGACATCCGCCCGATTCTCTCGGACAAATGCTTCGCCTGTCACGGGCCGGACGCTCGGAAAGTCAAAGGCGGGCTGCGGCTCGACTTGAAGGAATCTGTCTTCACCGCCGGCAAGTCGGGCGCCACGGCCATCGTGCCGGGCAGGCCGGACAAGTCCGAGCTGTTCCGACGCATCGTGACGAAGGACGCGCACGACTTGATGCCGCCGGACGACTCCGGCAAGCAAGTCACGGCCGCGCAGCGGGAGACGCTGCGACGGTGGATTGCGGAGGGCGCGGCGTATCAAGGCCACTGGGCTTTTGCGCCGTTGGTGCGGCCCGAAGCGCCGAAGTCGAGCGGGAGTTTCGCTTTGTTCGGATCGAAGCCGTCGAAGGCCGATGCGCTCACGCCGATTGACCGCTTCCTCCTTGCACGGCTCACGAAGGAAGGGTTGAAATTTTCTCCCGCAGCCGACAAGGCCACGCTCATCCGCCGTGTGTCGCTCGACTTGACGGGCATTCCGCCGACTCCGACGGAAGTGGACGCCTTCCTCGCGGACACTTCGCCAAAGGCTTACGAAAAAATCGTGGACCGCCTCCTCGCGTCGCCCCGCTACGGTGAGCGCATGGCGATGCAGTGGCTCGACTACGCGCGCTACGCGGACAGCCACGGCTTTCAAACGGACAGCTCGCGCTCCATGTGGCCGTGGCGCGACTGGGTGATCAAGGCGTTCAACGACAACGAGCCGTTTGACCGCTTCACCATTGATCAAATCGCCGGTGACCTCCTGCCGAATCCGCGCCGCGACCAGCTCATCGCCACGGGTTTCAACCGCAACCACCGCATCAACGGCGAAGGCGGCCTCATCGCGGAGGAGTGGCGCATAGAAACCATCATCGACCGTGTGGAGACGACGGGCACGACGTGGCTGGGCCTGACCTTCAACTGCTGCCGCTGTCACGACCACAAATACGACCCCATCACGCAGCGTGAGTTCTATTCCTTCTTCGCCTTCTTCAACAGCATCGAGGAGTCCGGCACGTTGGGCGGCATCCGCGCGAACCGAGGCGGCGGCAACCCCGAGCCGACCATCCACGTCACGACGCCAGAGCAGGACGCGAAGCTCGCGGAGCTGAACGCAAAGTTGCAAGTGACGGAAACCAAACTGGCCGAGGCCGTCAAGGAACTGCCCCGGCTCGTCGAGGAATGGGAGCCGACATTCATCGCGAAACTCGACGAGTCCACCGCCGCGTGGAAGTTGCTCGAACCGGCCGTCGTGAAAGCCGGGAGCAAAACCACTTTCGCGCGCCAGCCCGACGCGTCGTGGCTCGCCGTCGGGCCAGCCGCGCCGCAGGAAACCTACACCGTCACCGCACCGGTCGCGGCAGGCACGTTCGGCGGGGTGCTGCTCGAAGCGCTGCCCGATGCGTCGTTGCCGGCGGAATCGGTAGGCCGAGCGTTCAACGGAAATTTTATCTTGAGCGGCATTGAGGCGGAGCTAACCGCACCCTCGCTGGCCGAGCCGCTGAAGGTGAAGTTCACACAGGCCGAGGCGAGCTATTCGCAGAAAGGCTACGAAGTCGCGCAGGTCGTGAGTGCGAAGGGCGGCAAGGGCTGGGCAGTGGACGGGCCGACGCGCAAGGAGCCGCTCAAGGCGATGTTCCTCGCCGAGCGCATCGCAACCGTGCCAGCGGACGCCACGCTCACGGTGCGGTTGCTTCAAAAAGGCAACGGCGGTCACTCCATCGGGCGCTTCCGGCTGTCGGCCACGTCGCTCGCGCCGGGCTTGGCGAAGCTTGAAGGCGGTGCGCAAGTGCCAGAGGCGTTGAAGAAGATTTTTGCCACCGAGCCGGCGAAGCGCACCGCCGGCCAGCGGGCCGAGCTGACGAAGTTCTTTCGCGCCAATGTGGAAAGCCCGGTGAAGATCGCTGATGCCGCGCTCGCTGCGGCGAAGAAGGCGGTTGATGACTTCGAGCTGAACCTGCCGACCACGATGGTGATGAAGGAAATCGCCCAGCCGCGCGACGCGTTCCTGCTCGTGCGCGGCGAATACGACAAGAAGGGCGACCGCGTCAACGCGGGCGTGCCGGCAGTGCTGCCGCCCTTGCCGGCGGGCGCGGCGGCAAACCGTCTCGGCCTCGCGCAGTGGCTCGTCGCGCCGGAGAATCCGCTCACCGCACGCGTGTGGGTGAACCGCTCGTGGGAAAAATTCTTCGGCGTCGGCCTCGTGAAGACGGTCGAGAACTTCGGCTCGCAGGCGGAGCCGCCGAGCAACCCGGAGTTGCTCGACTGGCTCGCGACGGAGTTCATCCGGCTCGGCTGGGACATGAAGGCATTTCAGAAAATGCTCGTGATGAGCGCGGCCTACCGGCAGTCGTCGAAGGTCACGCCGGAGTTGCTCGCACGCGACACGGAGAACCGCCTGCTCGCGCGCGGCCCGCGCTTCCGCCTTCCCGGTGAACTCATCCGCGACCAAGCGCTCGCCGCGAGCGGCCTGCTCGTCGAGAAACTCGGCGGCCCCAGCGTGCGCCCCTACATGCCCGAAGGCGTCTGGGACGAGACGAGCCGCTACGGTGACTTGCGCGGCTACAAGCACGACACCGGCGACGGTCTCTACCGCCGCACGCTCTACACGATTTGGAAGCGCACCGCTTCGCCTCCCTCCATGCTGCTCTTTGACGCACCAACGCGTGAGGTCTGCACCGTCAAGCGCAGCCGCACGAACACGCCGCTCCAAGCGCTCGCGCTCCTGAACGAAGTCACCTACGTCGAGGCCGCCCGGGCGCTCGCGCAGCGCATGCTGACCGAAGGCGGCGCAACCCCCGCCGAGCGCGTGCGCTTCGGCTTCCGTCGCGTTGCGTCGCGTTCGCCGGAGCCGGCTGAACTGGCCGTGCTGACCGGCGGCTTGGAGAAACGGCTCGCGAAGTTTCGCGCCGAGCCGGAGACTGCGAGGCTGCTTCTGGCCAGCGGTGAGTTGAAACCCGACGCGAAGCTCGACGCTGCCGAACTCGCCGCCTACACCGTGACGGCGAACGTGCTGTTGAACCTCGATGAAGTGGTGACGCGCGAGTGAGCCTTCAACTGTTTCGACCATGAACTGCAACGACCACCAATTTCGCGGACTCTCGATGGTCCAACGTCAGGCCGTCACACGCCGCACCTTTCTCGCGAACTCGGCTGCCGGCCTGGGAGTGGCCGCGCTCGGCTCGTTGATGAGCGACAAGCTGCTGGCAGCTCCGGCGAAACCCGTCGCAAACGCCGGCCTGTCCGCGTTCCCGAACTACGCGCCCAAGGCGAAGCGCGTGATCTACCTCTTCCAGTCCGGCGCGCCGTCGCAGATGGACTTGTTCGACCCGAAGCCGGAGATGGAGAAACACCGTGGCGAAGACTTGCCCGAGTCCATCCGGCGCGGCCAGCGGCTGACGACGATGACATCGGGCCAGAGCAAATTTCCGGTCGCGCCCAGCCTTTTCAAATTCGCGCGGCACGGGCAGAGCGGCGCGTGGTTGAGCGAGTTGCTTCCGCACACGTCGCGCATTGCGGACGACCTGTGTTTCATCCGCACGATGAACACGGACGCCATCAATCACGATCCGGCCATCACATTTTTCCAGACCGGCCACCAGCTCGCGGGCCGGCCGAGCATGGGCTCGTGGTTGAGCTACGGCCTCGGCAGCGAGAACCGCGACCTGCCCGCCTACGTGGTGCTCACGTCGTTCGGCTCGGGGCGTCCTGATGATCAGCCGCTCTACGACCGCTTGTGGAGCAGCGGCTTTCTCCCCACGCAGCATCAGGGCGTGAAGTTCCGCAACAAGGGCGATCCGGTGCTCTACTTGTCAAACCCGCCGGGCATGGACCGCGAGACGCGTCGCGAAACACTCGACGAACTCGGCGCGTTGAACAGCCGCCGCTTCGCCGCGCTCGGCGACCCGGAGATTCAGACGCGCATCGCGCAATACGAACTCGCCTTCCGCATGCAGGCCAGCGTGCCGGAGCTGACGAACTTCTCGCAGGAACCGCAGGCCATCCTCGACACCTACGGTCCCGACGTGAAGCGCCCCGGCAGTTACGCCGCGAACTGTTTGCTCGCGCGCCGGCTCGCCGAGCGAAATGTGCGTTTCATCCAGCTCTTCCACATGGGCTGGGACCATCACGGCGGTCTGCCCAAGGCCATTCGCGGCCAATGTCAGGACACGGACCAAGCAACCGCCGCCCTCATCCTCGACCTCAAGCAACGCGGCCTGCTGGACGACACGCTCATCGTCTGGGGCGGCGAGTTTGGGCGGACGATCTATTCGCAAGGCGGCCTCACTGCGGACAACTACGGGCGCGACCATCATCCGCGCTGCTTCACGATGTTCCTCGCCGGCGCGGGCGTGAAGGCTGGCACAACCTTCGGCGAAACGGACGACTACTGTTACAACATCGTCCGTGACCCCGTGAGCATCTACGACCTCCACGCGACGATGATGCACCTGCTCGGCATCGAGCACACGCGGCTGACCTACCGCTTTCAGGGCCGGGACTTCCGCCTCACGGACATTCACGGCGAAGTGGTGAGAAACATTTTGGCGTAGCTCGTTCGCCGGCCGGCGCGCGGCCTTCCCGGGCCGGCGTTCCCCAAGCAGGATTCGTCCATGCCTGAACTACCCGAAGTCGAAGTCCTCAGACGCCACCTCGCGCCGCTGTTGCGGGGCCAGCTCGTGCGCGGCGTCAGCGTGCGAAAGGCGAAGATCGCGCGGCCCACGACAGAACGCCAACTGCGCGCGGCCCTGACCGGCGCGCGGTTCGTGTCGTTGGAGCGGCGCGGGAAGTATCTCGTCTTCACGCTGCGACGGCCGGGGAAACGCGGCGACGTGACCGTCGTCGGGCACTTGGGGATGACTGGCCGGATGTTCGTGCAGCCAAAGGTCGCGCCGCTGCCGAAGCACGCGGTCGTCGTGCTGGAGCTGGGCGCGTGCAACTTCGTCTATGAAGACCCGCGGCAGTTTGGACGCTTCACCCTCGACGACGCAGCGCTGCGGGCACTCGGGCCGGAGCCGTTGGAGAAGGAGTTCACCATCGAGACTTTTGCTGCACCGCTGCGCCGCTCGGCACAAGCCATCAAGGTGAAGCTGCTCGACCAGTCGCTCGTCGCCGGCATCGGGAACATCTACGCGAGCGAGGCGCTGTTTCGCGCGGGCGTCTCGCCAAGGCGCGCGGCGCGACGGGTGAAAGCGGATGAAGTCGCTCGGCTGCACGCGACCATCCGCGTGGTGCTGACGGAGGCCATCGGGTGCGGCAGCACCATCCCGCTGGACTTCGCGGGTGCGGGCCAGCGCGACGGCTTGTTTTACTACGGCGCGGTGGAGGGCGAGTCCAAGTTCTGCCTGGAGCGCCTGCGCGTGTATGACCGCGCCGGCCGGCCGTGCGTGAACTGCGCCGCGCCGATCAAGCGCCTCGTGCAGGCGGCGCGGAGCACGTTCTACTGTCCGGGGTGTCAGAAGTAGGACAGTGCGTCCCGCCTGTCCCTCTGATTTTCTCATTCCGCTTGAGCGGCTTCTGTTGAATGGAAAGACAGGCTGGAAGCGCTGTCCGACTGCGCGTGCCGGCGACTTGCAGTCGCCGTCCGTGGGGCGCAGCCGTGCGAGGCGGCTTCGAGTTATCCACGCGTCGGACGGCGGTTGCAAACCGCCGGCACGGGCCTCACGCCTCGCGGCGCGACGCGAAGGTGGCCACGGCAATCCACAGCGCGAGGAACGCGCCGAGTGTCAGCGCGACGGGTTTCAGCCAGCCGCCGGCCTTGAGGTTGCGCGCGGCGAACTCGACGGTCATGGGCTTGTTGACCTCGGTCTGGAGCACCTGCGTGAAGGCGTGGCGCTGGCCGCGCAATGGGAGGTTCACGCGCAGCGGCTGCACGGTGGCCACGGTCACTTCCTGCGCCTTCTGGAGTTTCTCCAACTGCTGCTCGGCGGCGTGGGTGTCATATCGAACGGTCTGCGATTCGAATGGTGACAAGTCCTTAGCATCGACAACCCCGTCAGAGTCAGAGTCGAGCACTTTGGCACCCAACTTCTTCGCATTATCCAAGCTGTAAGCCTGCTGCGCCTGCACCAAGTTGCTCGCCTGCGAGCGGCGGAGCTGCACTTCGACCTCCTTCAACTGCCGCACCTCGTCGCCTTCCACGTCCTTGCCGCTCAACCGTCCGCCGCCCTGTCCGCCCTGCGGGTTCGCCGACCGACGGTTGTAATTGAACCACTCATTGTTCGCCTCGCTCAACTTCCCGGACGACAGCAGGCTCTTGAGATTGCCCAGCGCGTTGGCACGGCCCGATTCGAACGTGTCCCGGCTCTTCGCCTCTTGGCGCGAGTATTCCGCCGCCGAGTAGTTCACCGTCACCACCGGCGCGCCGCTCAGGTCGCGGCCCATCGTGCCGGCGAACTCGCTGTATTCGTAGTCGGGCGGCAGCAGCAGCTCCCAGCGCGCGTTCTTGAGCGGCACGTCGAACTTCGGCGAGGCGAAGGCCACGTTGCCCTGTCGCTTCGGAAACTTGTCCGCCGCGACGTAGGTGAACTCGATCGGCAGCGCCGTGTCGCCCGCGCTCTGCTCCAGCGGCAGCAGCAGTTTGCCGCCCTGCCGGGTCGGGCGCACCGCCTGGCTGTTGACGAACGCGCTCCAGACTTTCGCGCCGGGCGGCAGCTCGACTTCGAGGAACTGCCGGCCGTTGTTGCGCACCGAGAGCGAAACTTCCGTCATCATCTGGCCGTCGTCGGCGACCACCGTCGTGAGGCGCGCGCTGTCCACGAGCGCCTGCAACACCGCCGCCTCGGCGAAGCGCTGCGGCACGACACTCGCCTTCCAGCCGGGCCGCAGGTAACGCCACGCCAGCACGACCTGCTCGCCCTTCGCGCCGGCCACGGAGTTCGCCGCCCACTCGGGCAGCTCGCGCGCATCAATGCGCAGCATCTCCGTGCCCGCGGACTTCTCGGACACCTGCAACGGCGGTTTGGCGAGGATCGCCAGCGCGCCGGTCTCGCGCTCGACGCCGATGACTTCAACCGCCGGCACGTCCACGGGCGCGCTGGACTTCGCGGTGCGCGGCTGTTCCCACGTCACGGTGAAGATGTGTTGCCCGCGCAGTTTGTTCTGCAATTCCACGCGCCACACGTCGTTGGTCTGGTCGCGCCGCCGGATGTTCGCGCCGCTGATGTCCACGTTGGTGACCGTCACCGGGATGCGCAGGCGGAACTCCTTCACCGGCGCGTTGGCGATGTCCAGCCGCACCAGCGCGCGGCCGCTCACCAGCGTCTCGCTCACGCTCACGAGGTTCACCACCTCGGCGCGCACCCACGACTCAAGCTGCTCCGTCGCCACGCCCAGCTTCCACGCGGGCACCGGCGTCGGGTCGGGGGAAAGGAACTTGAACGCGAGTGTCGGCACTTCGCTCGCGCCCTTGTAAATCCCGCCGGGCATCGTCGCGGCGGGAATCTCCGTCAACCCCTCGAAGTTCTCCGTCTTCACCGAGAGGCCCGTCTCCGTGGACACCGAGACGTAGCCGTTCAACTTGTTCATGCCCAGCGGATGCACGGCGGGGACGGCGAGTGTCTTGGGCGTTTCCTTCACGGTCTGTTGCAGGATGATCAGCAGCCACACGTTGCCCTGCGTGCGTTCGCGCAACGGCACTTCGAGCACGCGGGCCGCGCCTTCCTTCTTCTCGGTCCAGGTGTTGATCAACTGAAACGCGCTGCCGCGCGAACGCATCGCGCCGTCCACGACCCCGACACTCTCAATCCTCCAGCCCTCCGGAATCTGCGCGCGCAACTGGAAGATGCCCGCCTTCTTCACGAGGTAGCTCACCTCCGCCGCGAGCGTGAGCTGCTCCGCGCCGAGGCGCAGCCGCTGCGTCACGAGCGCCTCGACCTGCGGCTGCACGGCCTCGGCCTTCACGGTGAGGGCGAAGGTGCTGCGCAGGTAACGGAACGCGCTGACGAGGTCGCTGTGGTTGAGCTTGCTGGCGCGGTTGAACTCCGCGAGATCCACGCGCTGCAAGTCCTCCGCCGTCTCGACCGCGAGGCTCGTCTCCTCCGCGCCGCGCACCGCGACGAGGCCCGCCTCGCGCCGCACGTCCTGCACGACGGGCACGGTCAGCTTCACCGTCGCGGGGAGCACGGCGAGCGCCTGCTCGGTCTCGAAGGTCAAGCGCCAGTTCGCGGTCACGCCCTTGAGCAAATCCACGACGAGCGTTTCCGTGCCGCCCTCGGTGAGCAGTTCCCATGTGCGCACGCCTTCGCCTTCGACGCGCAGCAGCCGTTGCCCGGCGGGCAGCCGCACCTTGGCCTGGCGGAGTTCGCCCTGCGCAATCTGGTAGTCTACCACGGCACGCGCGTTCACGACGCCGCCGCCCACGGTCACGAGCGTCGCGGTCTGCGCGAAGACGGTCGCGTCCATTTCGGCGATGCGTTTGAGGCGCGGCGTCCACGCCAGGTCCACGCGGTCGGTGCTGCCGATGATGGCCTCCACGCGCGTCTGCCTGCCGGCGGGCGTGCGCTTGAAGGACACGGCGCTGGGGAACTCGACATCCGCGTCCGGCTCCTCGATGACGGCGGTGAACTGGCTGGCCAGCGCGGGCGGCAGACCGAACGCGAGCCGGCGTTTGGTCACGTCGCCTTCGAGGCGCACGAGCAATTTGAGCTCGACCGTCACCGCGCCGCTCTTGGGCAGCCACACGCGGGCGACGCCGCCCTCGCGCACCAGCCGCGCCTCGCCGGCCTTCGCGGTGAAGCTCTGGATGGCCACGTCGCCGCCGAAGAGCGAGAAGGTCTGGTTCGTGCCGGTGGACGTGAGCGCCAGCGTGGCCGTGAACTCGGCGGACTTCTCGCGGATGGTTCCCACGTAGGTTGCAGACTGGAGCGTCACCGTGGGAGAAGTAATTAGTAAGTAGTGATTAGTGGGGAGTGGCTGACCGAACACGCTCGTGGTGAGGAAGGCGAAGAGCAACAGCGCTGCGGCAGGCGGAACCGGGCCGGAGCCGCCATCCGTCGCCGACGGCTTCGCCTCCGCCGCCGGTGCTGCTGCGTCCGTCGCCTGACTAATTACTAAACACTTCTCACTAATCACTTCCTTCCTCGGCCAGCACCGCCACGCCGCCCACGCGAGGAACGCCGCCGCCACGACCGGCACCGCGACAATCAAAACCCAGTGCAGCGTGCGCGCCGAGAGGCCCAGCCACACGACGCCCGCGAGCGCGAGCGCGAGGCCCAGCGCAAGGCCGAAGCTGCTGCGCTCCGCGCGCCGCCAGTGGATGAGCGCCCAGAGCAGCCCGCCGAGGAAGAGCGCGAGCTGTCCGGCGGACTGCGCCGCGCGGAACTTGCCCAGCGGCATGAGCGACATCTCGATGCCCAGCGGCTCTTGGCGGAGGTTGAGCACCTTGGTGAACGTGAACGCCTGCCCGCTGCGCGGAATGTCTATGCGGATGGACCTCATCCCCGCCGCCGTCTGCGCCGCCTCGCCAGCGGCATTCGCGTAGCCGCCGCCCGGCGCTCCGCCACCGTCGGCGACTCCGGCTCCGAGCAGGCCGAGTTGGAATTGTTTTTGAGGAATGCCGTCGGCGAAGGACAAAGAGCCGTTCACGGAATCGAAACCAGCGGACACCGAATTGGTGATTCCACCAGTTCGATTAACCGTTATCGCCGCGACCTGACCGTTGTTCACGCTGTAGGTCCCGGCACCGAAACCCAATGTTCCCGCTGTCAGCGCATCTTGCGGTTTGCCCGCTGGCATCGGTTCAGCAGGCTGTGGCGCAGCCACCGGCGGCGGAGTGACGGGCTGGAGGCCCGCAACAAAGCTGTCTGGATTCACGCGGAACGTGCGGCTCTGAAGGCTCGGCCCGGAGGCGGCCGCCCCGCGCTCCGCCTTCGCTTTGGCCTCGGCCACACCAAAATCATCGGCCGGCTTGCGGGCCATTTCCCGCGCCGCCAGCTTCTTGTCCGCTTCACCCAACCGCTCCAACTCGGCGCTCAACTGCTGGGGCTGGTCCACCTGCTTCGCGAGTTCCATGGGCCGCTTCGCCGGGTCGAACGTCCGGTCCACTGAGCCATTCGCATCCAGCCGGGCGACGCGGCTCCGCGATTCGGTGTTCATTGTCGTGAAGTCGCCAGCGACAACCGTTTTCCCATCCTTCAGTGCAATTGCCCGCGCGTCCTGCGCCATGCCCACGCCTTGCGCCTTGCGCACGGCGGACTGCGCGACGATTTGCGCGTCCTTCTGCTGGGCCAGCGCAAAACCTGAGCTGGTCATCTGCTGAACGCTGCCATCGGCCAGCACGACATCGCGATGCCCATCCACTTCCACGGGCGAATACGCAAGAATTGCGTTGGGATGCGTCGGCTTGCCTGCGCCAACCCAAACGTAACGCTCGCCGCTCTGCGGGTCGGTTAGCACCTTGTCAGACCCGAGTTCGTTCATCATCTCCTCGAAGTTGTCGGGTAGCCTATCAGCGTTGTCGTTGGCAAAGACTTTCGCAGCGAGGCCGATCTGCTTGAGGTTGTTGGCGGACTTGATGCGCGCGGCCTTGCCCTTCGCCTTGGCCAGCGAGGGCAGGAGCATTCCCGCCATGATCGCCAGCACGAAGACCACCGCGAGAAACGCGGCGACGCCTTTCACGCCGTTCTTGCGGACATGGTAGGCGAAGCCATAGACGAGCGCGAGGAACAACAGCACCCACAGCCAGTCGTTGCCGAAGTTTTCGAAGTAGTTCCACGCCCGCTCCCACGCCTCGCGCAGGCCGTAGGTCGTCCCGCGCGCGACGGTCATCGTGCCGCCGAAGCTGGCGACGCGCTTGCTGGCGGGGACGAAGAGCTGCCACTCGGCGTAGGTGTTCGGCACGTCGGTGGCTGGCGCGGTGAGGGCGACGTGCTGCGGCAGCCAGCGGTCCAGCGCCGCGAGCTTCTGCGCATACACGATGTCCACCGCGAAGGCCTCGTCGCGGTTCTCGCCGCGTGGCAGCGGGATCTGCAGCCAGTCGCCGTCGCGCTCGGCCTTGCTGGGCTGGTTGTTCACGTAGCAGCCCCAGAAGCTCGCGCCCGCCGGGAGCTGGAAGCGCTGGAACTGCTTCTCGTTGTTCTTCACCATGAAGCTGGCCTGCGTGAGCATCTCGCCCGCCTCGGTGACGACGCTCGTGAGCTGCGTGCGGTCCGCCACGGCGTCCAGCACCCGCTCCTCGTCGAAGCGCGCCGCGTCCGCCGTCAGCGCGTAGTCCCCGCCAGTGTAGCGATACGCCAGCAACACGGGCCGCGTGATGAGCGCGCGGTCCGTCTCGGCCAGCTCGCTCTGGTCGATGGTGCGCAACGGCTCGGCGGCGGGCTTGGGCTGAAGCTTCAGGTTCGCGGCGGCAGTCACGGCGAGCGAGCCGGTCTCGCGCTCGACGCCCTCGCAATGCGCGCCCGCGAGGTCGAGCGCGGCCTTCTTCGGGTCGAACTGGTAATCGTAGGTGACGACGAGCGTGTAGCCGCCCCAGGCTTTGTCTTGGAGGGAGATGGTCCACTCGACCGAGTTGGTGTCGAGAGTCGAGGGTCGAGGGACGAGAGCCGGAGCCGCTAGCCCTCGACCCTCGACATTCGACCCTCGACTCATTTCCTTCCGCCGGATGTTCGGCCCGGTGAACTCGACGTTCTTCCAGTGGGCCGGGAGCCGCACTTTGAACTCCTGCACGCCCTGGTTGAGGATGCCGAACCGAATCGTCGCGCTGCCGCCCACGAGTCCATCGCCGACGGTGACGAGGTTGAACACCTCGGCCACGACGCGCGCGGGCAGGCGCTCGGTGGCGAGCGCGAGCTTCCAGTCCGGCGCGTCGGCGGTGAAGGCGAGGGCTTCATCGCCCGCGCGGCCCGCGAGCTGCGCGATGGGAATCTCCCGCGCATTCGTCAGCTCGGCGGTCTTGAGCCGGATGCCCGCCGCCGCGGCCGCGCCGATGAAGGCGGTTTCCTTTGTCGCGCCCGTGAGCCGCACGGGGGCCGCGGTGATTTGCGTCGGGAAGGTTTTGTTCGCCTGCTCCAGCACGAGGTCAAGCCGGTGCACGCCGAGCACGCGCTGGGTGAAGTTGATTTTCAGTTTGCCCGCCGTGGCCTTCCAGTCCTCCACGTTCGCGCCGCGCACGTCGGTCACGTTGAAGTTGGTCGGGTAAGTCAGCTCCGCCGTGTAGATGCCGGCCTTCTGGACGTTAAGGTTGATGGCGTGCGTCACGACGAGCCGCGATTCCTCCAGCCGCGCCGTGAGGCGCGCGGCCGTTTCGAGCACCGGCTCGATGCGCCGCAGCCGCGCGGCGACGCTGAACGGCCGGGCGTTGAAGCGCCACGCGAAGAGCGTGCCCGCAGCGGCGTTGACCTGCCGCAGGCCGGGCGCGGACTCGACCTCGACGAGCGTGTCGTCCGCGCTGACGGCGAACGTGCCGGCCTCGCGCTCGATGTCCAGCGGCTGCGGCACGGCGAGCGCGGCCTGCGCGGGCGTGGCCTCGACGGGTTGCTCGGTGTAGAGCGTGAGGGCATAGGTTTTCTCAATTGGCTTGGCAAATTCGACTGTCAGCACGGACCAATCAGATGACAGGCGGGACGCCTGTCCTACTTTGGAAGCGTTCCAGTCGCGGATGCCCTCGCCCTGCACGCGGGTGAGCGTGTGGCCCGGCGGCAGGCCGACGGTGAGGCGCGGCACGCTGGCCTGGAGCAGCTCGTAGCGGAGCTGGGTGATGAACTTGATGACCGTGGGCGAGACCTGCGCGCTGGCGGCGGTGTCCACCGTGATGAGGGTCTTGCGGGCAATCTCCGTGGTCTTGCTCTGCCAGCGCAGCGACACGACGCGGTCCGCGCCAATGACGCCCGCGATGGCGGAAGCGGCCTTCGCCGTCGCGCCCTCGAGGAGCGCGCCGCTGAGGAGTTCGACCTCAACACCGGCGTTGCCCTCGGCCTTGAGGCTGGCGGTGGCGGCGGGCGGGCCGGTGAAGGAAATGTTGTTCCACGGCTCGGCCTTGGTGATGCGCGCGATGACTTCGAGCTTGAGCGTGTGCACGCCGGGCTTGGCACAGTGGAGGCGG
>CAYZJP010000031.1:0-28883 GCA_964478755.1 uncultured Klebsiella sp. | reverse complement strand
GGCCGGCGGTTTGGAACCGCCGTCCAGAGCCATCGTTCGCCAAAGACGGCGACTGCAAGTCGCCGGCACGGGTCAAGCGCACGCCCACGGGCAACTCCGGCGCGAAGACGGCGATGTCGCCCTCGAAGAGAATCGCGCTGACCTCGTTGGTCGTGAGCGACTCGACCTCGACCGTCGCCGTGAAGCGCGCCTCGGTGTCGGTGACCTTGCCGTCGTAGCGCGCCTCACGGACGATGAGGTTCGTGTAGGTGGCCGGCGGCGGCGGCGCGGCGAGGCCGACGGTCTTGGGCGGGCCGGAGCCGCGCGAGATGATCTGCATTCCATTGAGCACCGCCACGCCGCCGGAACCGGGCGCGACCTCGATGACGACGCTTTGACCCGCATCAATCGGCACGTCGCGGAACACGACGAACTGCCGGCCTTCCTGCCAGCCTTGCGCCGCCTTCCAGCCCGGCGTCGGCGCGGCGGTGAGCGGGCCGAGCGTGTTCGTGCCCGCGCGCAGCGTGAAGACGGAGTTCTGCTCAACGGTCGCGTCTGGGTCGGCGTGGCCGTAGAGGTGGAAGTGGTAGCGGCCCGCCTCCAGCCCGCGCACGGTCACGAGGAGGTTCGAGCCGTTCTGCGCGAAGATGAACGAGTCGAACATCGGATCGCCGGATGCGTTGCCCCAGACGCCGGGCGCGTTCTGCACGGCGATGGACACGGGGGAATCGGACTTGTCCGCGAACTTGAGGCCGGACGAGGTGTGGTTCGGCACCGGCGGCTGGCCGGGCGTGAAGCGCGGGTTGTAGTGCGCGTGGAGGTTCCAGAAATCATTCGTCGCCAGACCCGTCGCCGCGAAGCCCGCCTTCCCGCTCGCCGCGCCGACGCCGAAGTCCACGTTGAGGAGGACCTGGGCGTGGGCGGGGAGGACGATGAGCAGCAGCAGGATCGCGAGCCGAAGAACGCGCGAAAGTGGGGCGATGGTTTTCATGGGAGAGTCTGGATTGCGGTGGAGAGTAGCCAGTTCATGTCGGGAAAGTCATCGGGTGAAACACGGAGGACCAGGATTGGTTGCGCACGCATCCAGCGTTGGACGGAAACGACTCAAGGATGCTCCCGCGCGCAGCAACCCGCGAGTCAGGCGAACAGCGCGCCCGACCGTCCCGTGATGGTCAGGTCGGCGGGGACTTCCTCGAGCGACACGCGGCGGCCGCCTTGGAGCGAGGACCACACGATGGCGAAGAGCAGGTCACAGCCAAGCCCGATTTCCTCCGGCGTGATGCCGAGCGGGCTGCCGCTGCGGACGGCGGCGGCGAGTTCCTGAAACGCGCGTTGCGTGCCACTCATGGCGGCGTCCGGCGTATGGCGCTCGTGAACCAGCCGGTAAGCCGCGTCCGGCGTGGCCTTGCGGTTCCATTCGATCCACGAGCCGTCCGAGCCGACCGTGAGCGTGCCGCATTCGCCGGCCAGGTGCGTATGCAATCCGCCGGCACACGTAAGCGTCGCGCGAACACCGTTGGCGAACTGAATGAAGGCGCTTTCCACTTCGGGATCCGCGTCCACAGTGTGGCCTTGAACGGCTTCCGGCGGGATGGCACAAGTCGTTTGCACAAACTCGATCTCCTCCGCCCCACTGAAGAAGATCGCAAGGTCCACCGAGTGCGGATGCGTCCACAGCAAGGCGCTGTGGCCGAATTCCAACGTGATCTGCTGGAGAGCGCCGAAGCCGCCGTCCGCAAACTGTCGCTTCGCATTGCGGTAGGCATCCATGTAGCGGCGAGTGGTGCCGTAGCTGAGTTTGACGCCGTGTGCCGTGACTGCCCGCAACGCGCGTCCGCATTCCTCGCGCGAGCGGCCCAGCGGTTTCTCGGCATGGATGCCGCGCACGCCGTGCGTCGTCGCGAACTCGATGATTTCGCAGCGGCCGGCGGTGCGTGTCGCGATGGCCAGCAAGTCAGGCCGGACTTCCTCGATGAGCTTGCGGTAGTCCGTGAACCAGCATGCCACACCAAACTCCTTCGCCGTCGCCTCGGCTCGTGCCGCGTCTGTGTCACAGACGGCGCCGAGTTCCAGGCTCGGCACGGCGGTGATGGCCTCGGCGTGGTTGAGCGGCAGCCAGCCTGGTGGACAGGCCGCACGCACGTGCGGCGGCGTGTGCGCGCCGATGCGCCCGCAACCGACCAGCGCCACGCGTAACGTTTCCTGGGCATCGCTCATCGGTCACTGCCATTGCAGCACGCACGTCAGCGCATGGGCGCTGCGGTGCGCGAGCTGGTCGTAGATCTCCGGCAGCTTCTCCCACGGCTGCACCGCGCCGATGAGCCGACGCGCGGGCAGTTTGCCGGTGACGATCTGGTGCAGCAGAAATTCGCAGTTGCGCTTCACGGTGAAGCGCACCTCGTGCGCCGAGACATCCAAGTCGGGCGACTGACCGCAGGCGTGAATGGTCAACTGCCGGTCGTAGAAAAACTGCGAGTCGAGCGGGTTGAACGGCGGCGCGGGCTGCGTGCGTCCGGGGAAGCCTAGAACGCAAATCGTCCCGCCTTTGCGCGTGAGTCGCAACGCCAGCGCCCAGTCCTCCCACCGGTTCGAGGTGGTTATGACGAGGTCCAACCCTGCCCCAGCTGCCTTCGTGGTCACGGCCTTGGGGGTCTCGTTCAAGTCCTTGTGCCACGCATCGAGCGCGCCGAGGTCAATCGCGTGGTTGCGCCCGTCTTTCTGATCGGAGAAGGCGTGGACATTGCCACCGAAGCTCACGGCCTGGGCGACAGTTGCAAGACCAATCGTGCCGAGGCCGATGACCCCGACGTGATGGCCCGGCGTGAAGCCACCGCGCAGCAGCGCGCTGTAGCCAAGGTGAAACAAGTAGGTGACGGACGCAGGAACCGGAGCCGTGCCGACGGGAAGCGTGACGATGATTTCGTCCTCGCGGCAGATGAACGAGCTGCGGTGCGATTGAAATGTGAGGATACGATCGCCGGGTTTGAAACGCGAAGCTCCACTGCCGCATGCGACAACCTCGGCGACGTTGCAGTAACCGACGAGCCGCGGATAGACGGGGCCGGGACGCAACGGCGGATCGCCACGCCACGCGGCGACCTCGGTCCCGACCGAGAGCGCGGAGCAGATGGTGGAGGCGAGCAGTTCGTCCGCTTTGAGTGTGCCCGCGTTGAGCGGCTCCTCGCGGAAGCGCAGTTGGCGCGGGCCGGTCAGCTCGGCGATGCGGCTGATGTGATTGGACGTGCTCATTCGGCCGGCGAGATTTTCTGCTGGCTGGCGCGGATACGTTCGCGCATCTCGGCCACGTCCGCAGGGCGGATGGACTTGCTGTAGGCAAAACTCTTCACAGCGTATTTTTCCGGTCGGACAAGTCGCTTGATTGGCAGGAACGGATTGAAGTGATACGGCAAACCAACGGACTTGAGCGACTTCAGCTTCAGACCGCGCCGCTTGTCATCCGCAGTGAGCTTCGACCAATCCGGCTCCGGAGCGGACTTCAAGCTGGCTGCGATCATTTCAGCTAGCGTATAGCAGGAGCGGCCGTCGGTGCGATGGCACCACTTCTTCAGGTGAGCGACACGCGCGGCGGGAAGTTTCGCCGGGTCAAACTCGCGCAGGAGCTTGCGCACGAGCGGAACGAGCGCCTTCGGGTCGCCGCACAATTCATTCGCTGCGCCATGGTCGTGGTGAAACCACAGCGGATACTTCTCGAACGTCAACTCGACCGTCGGCTTGCCAGCCATCCACGCCTCAAGCGCGGTGGTGCAGGTTTCGCAGGAGATTTCCAGGTCGCAATCGAGGATTTGCGTCGTGATGTTGGTCACGAGATCGAGGTGGACGTGGTGCTTGCGCTGCGCGTCGAGCTTTGCGAACCAGGCGTGATGCAGTGACTGCTCCTCGTTCGGGTGCGGGCGCACGATGACCTCGAACTCATCCGCCGCGACCAGCGCGTCGAGAAACTCGAAGGCCCGCGCGCGGCCGCGATGCTGCGCCCGGATTGCCGTCCAGTAATCGCGATGCAACGGGATGCGGTCTTTCCATGCTGCGAAGAATTTATCGCCCTCCTCCTTCGGCAAATCCTGGAAACGCGCGCAGACGAAGTTCGTGCAGACGAGAACCTTGGGCCGCTCGCGCTTCTCGCCGGGATCGCGCCGGTAGAAGATGCGCGACCACGGCTCCTTGTAGAAGTCGAAGCGCGGCACGCCGATGACTTCGATGCGCGTGTTCTGGTCGAAGCCCTCAGCCCGGAGCGCGTGCGCGTGCGGCTCGTTCCAGCAGAAGTAGTCGTCAATGTGCGCGCCGTTGTGGAAGCGGCCCGCGTTGTATTTCATCTCGCCCTCGTCGTAGAGGATGCCCTCGTTGAGCAGGACGGCCGTGCGCACGCCCATCTGGCCGAGCCGTTGCGAATACTTTTCCAGATGGCTGGCGAGAATGTGATTGAAGACGATGAGGTGCGGCCGGTGCCCGGCCAAAACGCCGCGATAGGCTTCGAGCGGTTCGAGGTGGCAGGCCAGCCCGAGTTCCTCCAACTGGTGCGCAATAAGGGCTGCCACCGGCAGGTCCCGCCGACGGTTGTCCACGAGGAGCACCACCCGTTTCGCGTCGGACTTGGGCCTGCTCATTTCAACTGGGAGATGTTCGCAATGACCTTCTCGACCGCGAGCGCCACGTCCTCGACATCGGCACGCGACAAGTGCGCGTGGATGAGCGGCGTGTAAAAGAGTCGGCTGAAGTGCATCAGCTCCGTGGTCGGGCAAAGGCCGCGCGCGTAGCTGACTTGGCCGTCGTAACTGCGGCAGGTCGGGCCGCAGTTCATCACGCGCTGTTGGTAGATCGGTTGCAAATAGAGCGGCTCGACGTAACCGCCGGCGAGCGCTACGCCCTCAGCCTTCACCGCCTCAAGGAACTTCGCGCGCGGCACGCCGTGAAGCGCCTCGTCGTATTGCGTCGCGAAGACGTAATAGACATGGCGGCAACCGCGCTGGCAGGTCGCGGGCTGGAGACCGGGGATTTTTCCCCACCGGTCTTGGAGGATACCGGCGTATTCGATGCGTGGCGCAGTGAGCACTTCGAGCTTCTTCAACTGTTCGCTGGCAATCGCCGCGTGCAGCTCGGTCATGCGGTAATTGAAGCCGATCAGGCCAAAGTTCCGCGCGTCGCCTTGCGCCTTCACCACGGTCTCGGCGTGGTTACGGATGAGGCGGAGCCGCTCGGCGAGATGATCGTCATTCGTCACGGCCACGCCGCCTTCACCGCAATGGATGGTCTTGTGATAGTTCAGGCTGAAGATGCCGATGTCGCCGAGCGCGCCGGCCCAACGGCCCTTGTATTTGCCGCCGGGGATTTGCGCCGCGTCCTCGATGAGGCCGAGCTTGTGTTCCTTCGCGATGGCGCGCAGTTCGTCCCACTCCGCCGGATGACCGAAGATGTCCACGGCCAGGATCGCCTTCGTGCGCGGCGTGATACGCGCGCGGACGCTTGCGGGCGAGAGGCAGTAAGTGACGGGGTCAATGTCCGCGAAGACCGGCGTCGCGCCATACACCAGTGGCGCGATGGCCGACGCGGACATCGTGTAAGGCGACACGATGACCTCGTCGCCTGGCCCGACGCCGAGCGCGCCGACGGCGGCGAAGAGGCCGGAGGTGTTCGAGTTGATGGTGACGGCGTGCTTGACGCCGAAGTGGTCCGCCCACTCGCGCTCCAGCCCGCGCACGCGCGGCCCGCCGTTGAAGTAGTCGCCCCACACGCCGACGAACTCGGAGAGCACGCCGGTGTCCATCACCTCGGCCACCGCGCGCTTCTCCTCCGCGCCGATGGTGTTGCAGTGCGCGAACGGCTTCGTGCGCACCGGCTGTCCGCCGAGCAACGCCAGTTTGGTTTTCTCAAGAATCGCAGCCATGGAAATCAGCCAACAGCAACCGCATCACACGCTCCGCCGCGCCGGACGGGCGGGGCAGCGAGCGGAGCAATTCTTCCCTGCTCCGGCGGCGACTGTCATCAAAGATTTCCTCCGCCAGCGCCGGCGCGAGCGCATCGCGCGCCGTCACCGCGCGGCTCCAGCCGAGGCGGTTGCTTGGCAAGGGGTCGGCGCGGACCAAGCCCGGTTGGTAGCTCACCACGGGTGTGCCGAGCAGGCACGCTTCCAGCAGCAGGTTGGAATTCATGCCCAGCACGAAATCGCTCGCGGCGACCAACTCGCGGTAATCGCCAAGGGAATCGTCCACCACGCGGATGGCCAGCGAAGCGGCCTTTGGCAACTTCAGTTCAGCCGTCTCACGCGGGTGCCGCTTCACCAGCAACACGGCTTGCCTGTCTCGCCCTCGCAACGTCGCGTCCAGTGCGGCGACGACGTCCGCGAGCACCTGCCGCTCGTCGTAACCCCAGCTCGCACCGTCGGCCATCTGCGAAATCGGCTGTGAGGCGAAGAGGAAGAGCAGCGGTTGGAGGCTTGAACGCGTCGGGCTGACCGTGCGCTCTCCCTCACCCCGGCCCTCTCCCGCTGGGAGAGGGAGGCCCGTCTCCAGCGCTGGAGCAGAGCCAGCGCTGATGGTGTTACGACGAGGCTGCGTGGCTGTTCCCTCTCCCAGCGGGAGAGGGTTAGGGTGAGGGAGAACGGCTCCTTGTCGCGTGTGACTTCCAGCTAGTCCTAGTCCCTGCATCACATGCCCCCACGCAGCCGCTTGCGCTTCGGCGGAACAAAACCGCTCCAACTCATCAAGGCCGGGATGACCGGTGACAGAGAGTTTTTCCGGTGGAAAACCTTCCTTCACCATCTCCGCCTTCGCCGACTCATCCATCACCGCGATAGCGTCCGGCAGCACGAACTCCCCGCGCCGGTTCACGAAGCGCACGCAGTAGTTCACCCAACTGTCCAGCACGCTGACGCTGCGGACGCCGGCCTTGCGCGCGGCGGTGATGGTTTCCAACTCCCATTGCTCCGGTTGCCAGCTCGTGCCAAGCAGCACGCGGTCACAGGACGAAACAGCAGAAACATCCACCGGCGAAACCGGCCAGCCTTCCCGCCTCCAAATCTCCACGGCCGCAGCGTAAGCCTGCACTTGGAGCGTGACGTCAGGCTGCGCTGCGAGACGCTTCATCACCGGCGACAGCGCCCGTGCTCCGCCCGCATCGCCCGCCAGCGCCAGCACTTTCATACCAGGAGCTTCTCCGTCTGGCGCAGCACTGCCACGCCGTCGGAACCGGAGCAGAGAAGCGGTTCATCGCGCTCAACGTGGCGCACGAGATTGTCCACCGCGTTGAACAGGCAGTCCTTCAGAGGCGAAGCGAAAAGCTTTGCCTGCGTGCGGCGCGGCGTCTCGACGTAGTTGGTGTAGCCCTTGAACATCGCCGACTGCTTCTCGAAGAACCGCCACTGTGCGCCGCCGAGGGCGAACTGCCAGCGGCGCTTCTCGCAGAGAAAATCTCCCTCGAACACCGTGGCGACCGATTCTGGAAAGCATGTCAGCACCGCGCGCCCGCCCCACGCGTAACGCAGCTCGGCGTCGAAGGCGCGTTGACCATCCGACTCGCGCGTGGCCGAGGTGACGCGCAGCGAGGCCGGCTCGCCAAACCAAAAGCGCAGCAGATCGAGCGCGTGGCTGCCGTTATGGACGAGGCCCTTGCCGTAGGTGAACCGGGCGAGGACGAGCTTGCCGTGCTTGCCGGCGCGGAGTTCGTCGCGGATTTGCTGATAGGCGGGCGAGAAGCGGCGGAGGTAATTCACCCCGAGCGCGACCTTGTGCTCGCGACAGAGGCGGGCCAACTCGGCGGCTTCGCTGGCTTTCAAAGCCAGCGGCTTCTCCACGAGCAAGGCGCGGAGACCGCCTTGTTTCACCAAGTCGCGGGCGAGTGGGAAGTGCGTCTCGTCCGGCGTGCAGAGGCTGACGAGGTCGGGCTGGAATTCGCGCGCGGCACGCAGTGGATCGGTGGCGAAGGGAACTTGCCATTGCCGGCCGGCAGCGCGGGCCTTGCGTGCGTCGGCGTCCACGACGGCGACGAGTTCGGTGCGTGGGTGACGGGCATAGGCCTCCGCGTGCGAGTGGACGCCCGGCAGCTTCGCGAGCCGGCTGAACTCGCTGCCGATGCGGCCACAACCGATGACGAGGGCGCGGAGCTTGGGCATGACGTCAGGAAGCACGCTCAGTAGGAGACGACGTGAGGAGTCTCACTTGTTTCCCCAAGCCGGACCGGTGCATTCGGTGTCTGGGTGGAACGGGCCACCGGCCCGTTGCGGTGGGCGACTCGCCCGCCGATTGTGCTGCGCCAAGAACGGTCCAATTGGTTCGTGCGTCGGCAGTGACGAAACTCGGCGGCAGGTTGCCGCCGAGAACGGGCCGGTGGCCCGTTCCACCCGGACTCACATCCAGCGCAGCAGCGGAGAAGGTTAGAGACTCCTCACGTCGTCTCCTACGGAGGTTGGGGGCGCGTCGCGCGAATTGTCTCAACGGCATGAGCATAGGCGAAAGCTGTCTCCGACTTTGCCCGAAGCCCTCACTTCGCGCACTTGTATTCTCCGGCGGCGAGCTTGCGTTTGACGGCGGCGAGCAGGTCGTCGGGGATGGGCTTGAACACTTCACCGGGCGGCTGGGGTGGGAGCTTGGCGGGCGACAAGTCGTTCGCAAAGACGGCTTGCACGGCTTCGGCAGCGGTCTTCAAAGCAAGCCGGTAGAGCGCGACGCGGACGGCGGAGTAGTCCATGCCCTTGCGGACGGCCAACTCGCGCGAAAAGAGAATCGGGCCGCTGTCCAGACCCTCGTCCATGAAGTGCGCGGTCACGCCGACCGGCTCATCGTTGTGGATGGCCCACTCGCAGCAGGTTGCGCCGCGATACTTGGGGAGGATGCCGGGATGCGCGTTGAGCACGCCGCGCGGGGCCGCGCGGAGTAGCTCCGGGCCGACGCGGCGGGGCGTGCCGCCGTTGTGCAGCAGGTCAATCCGCCGGGCGCGCACCTCGGCAAGGCACTGCGGGTCGTTGTGGTTGGGCACTTCCACGCAGGCGCAACGGGCGAAGAGCGGCGCGGTGTCGCGCAACGGGAATGCGCCCTGCGTGCGGTCGGCGAAGATGGCGCGGTCCTTGTCGGAAAAATCCTTCGCGTCGAAGAGCAGCGTGATCTGGAGAGCGGGCACGGTGGCCAGTTCATCGAACAGATACGGCAGCGTCGGATGCGAGCGGGAAGTGAGGATGCCGAGGTGGGGCATGCGTGAGTTCAGTTACTTCCCCGGCTGCGTTCTCGCCTCCGCGTCCCAGATGGTGTCCTTGAGCCAGTGGCCCTCGGCGGTGCGCGTCCAGACGCGCGGGTCGCGGAAGCGGTCGGCCTCGCGGTCGAACTGGCTGCGCTTCCAGCCGGTGTATTCGAGCCAGCGGGGGAGGTCGCTGGGGATGACGTGGTCGTATTCGCGGACCAGTTCGATGCCGTCGGTGCGCGAGATGACGCCGTCACGGATGTCGCGGCAGGCGTGGTCGGTGGCGCGGCCGTAGCCGAACTTCACGAACTTCATGTAGTCGTGGACGCCGTTGTCGTGGATGTCGTTGAGGTTCGAGTCGCGGCGCCAGGTGCGGTCGAAGGGCTGGTCGTATAGCTCGAAGTTGTAAAGTTCGACCATCTTCTTGAGGTGCTCGTTCTGCCGCCAGCCGAAGTAGTTCGAGATGAAAATGCCGCGCAGGCCGATGCGCTCGATCTCCTCGTCGGTGGGATACTTGGCCCAGAGGAAGTCCTGCGCGGTGAGGCCCTCCTTCAACTCGGGCCGCCCCATCTTCGCGAGGCCGTCGTCGGTGAAGTCGAACCAGTCATAGCCGCGGCACATGTGCTCGGTGCGATACTTGCGGGTGAACTCGACGAGGTCGTTGTAGGAGTGCATCCCGCCGAGGTTCATGAAGCCGTGCTCGCCGTAGATGAAGAGCTTCACGCCGTATTTGGCCGCGATGAGAATCGGCAACGTCATGATGCCGACGTGCGTATGCCAATTCGGGTCGCCCATCACGGTCATGCCGAGGCGGTTGAGCTTCTTGAGCACGTCCACCTCGGGCGTGAGGTGGAGGAAGTCGCCCTTAAAGCACTCCTTCATGCGCTGGATGTTGCGCATACCGACGGCGGTGTGGTTGTTCTCGGCGTAGCAGACGAACAGCACCTTGAGGCCGTAAACCTTGGTGAAGAGATGCGCCTGCCAAAAGCTGTCCTTGCCGCCGCTGACGCCGATGACGCAGTCGTAATTACTGCCGTCCTTGCAGCGATACTGGTCAATGAGGTCCTCGAACATGCGCTTGCGACGGTCCCAGTTCACCTTCGGCTGCTCGTCGTAGGTGAGGCAGCCGCTGCACACGCCCTGCTCGTTCATCGTCAGGGGCGTGGCTGCGATGATGGGATACACACACCGCGTGCAATAGGTCATCGGTTTCACTTCACTCATGCGGGAAGAAGCTGAACGAATGCCAAAGGCGCGGCAAGGCTGGAGGCGGAGAGATCCCCGTGTCGCCCGCGACTTTTTGCATTCGCCTCCCGCGTGCATTGGGCTAGCTTCAACTGTGTTCAAGCAAAGCTTTGTCACGCACTGCATGAGAGCCGTTTCGTTTCTCGCCACGCTGGTTCTGGCGTTGTCCTTCTCAAGCCCGGCCAACGCTGCGCCCGCCGCGCCGGATTTCACGTTGGTTCAGGCGCTTTTCAAGAAAAACTGTGTCGAGTGCCACGCGACCGGCGACGCGGAGAACAACCTCGTCCTCGAAACGCACGCCTCGCTGATGAAGGGCGGTGATGCGGGCTCACCTGTCGTGCCTGGCGACAGCACCAAGAGCCTGCTAACGAAGTCCCTCGAAGGCCGCGACAAGGTGAAAATCATGCCGCCCGGCAAGAAGAAGAAACTCGAAGCCTCCGAACTCGCGCTCGTCAAGGCGTGGATTGACGGCGGAGCGAAGCCGCCCGCCATCGCCACGACTCCCGTGCGCGAGCTGGTCACGCCGAAGATTGAGCCGCGCGTCGCTCCTCGGAAATCCATCCAGGCCGTCGCCTTCGCCGCGCAGCCGAACGTCATCGCCGTGGCACGCTATCGCGAAGTGGAACTGCGCGATGCCGACACGGGCGCGATGCGGCATACGCTCACGGGCATTCGCGGCAACGTGAACTCGGTCGCCTTCTCCACCGACGGCCAATGGGTCGCGGCAGCGGGCGGCGAGCCGGGCTTGCAAGGGCAGGCGGCCATCTGGCGCGTGGCCGACGGCGGGCTGGTGCGGAAGTTTGAAGGCCA
This sequence comes from uncultured Klebsiella sp., assembly GCA_964478755.1. Taxonomy (GTDB): domain Bacteria; phylum Verrucomicrobiota; class Verrucomicrobiia; order Limisphaerales; family SXTU01; genus SXTU01. The sequence continues at coordinate 17,666 of CAYZJP010000031.1, read as the reverse complement.
CTTCGACGCGCTCTACGCCGTCGCGCTTTCCCCCGATGGCAAGCTGCTGGCCACCGGCAGTTACGACCAAAAAATCAAGTTGTGGGACACCGCCACCGGCGCGGAGGCGCGCACGCTCACCGGCCACAACGGCGCGGTCTATGGCCTCGCCTTCCGGCCCGACGGCCAGGTGCTCGCCAGCGCCAGCGGCGACCGCACGGTGAAGCTCTGGGAAGTCGCCACCGGCAAACGCCTCGACACCTTTTCGCAGCCGACGAAGGAGCAATACACCGTCGCCTTCAGCCCGGACGGCAAGCGCCTCGTCGCGGGCGGCGTGGACAATCGCATCCGTCTTTACTCGATTAGCACGGGTGCAGCGGAAGGCACGAACCCGTTGCTCGAATCCAAGTTCGCGCACGAGGGCGCGGTGCTGCGCGTGGCCTTCGCCAGTGACGGCGCGACGCTCCTCTCCAGTGCCGAGGACCGCACGGTGAAGTGGTGGGACGCCACGAAGCTCGTCGAGCGCGGCCACCTCGCCCCGCAGCCCGACCTCGCCCCCGCCGTGGCCTTCCTCGCGGACAACGCGCGCTTCATCGTGGGCCGGCTGGACGGCACGCTGCAATTCTTCGACGCGAAGACGGGGCAGCCGGGGAAGGTGGCGGTGAACCGATGAGCCTAGTTTCAAAATCTGAGCGGAAGTCACGACTCACTCCGATGATCGGGGCGACGATCGTTGGCTTGCTGCTGCTGGGAGTTTATGTCGGTGCTTACGTGGTGCGTTCGAGAGAAGGGCGTTTTGAACCAATGTTCATCGGCTTGAATGGGGTAAAAGGGTATGGCTGGGCACCTGCTGGCTTCGTCACGAATTTCAAGTGGGACCAATCGCAGATGAAATTCTACTATCCTCTTTACCTGCTCGATATTCGCTTATGGCACAGCCCCGAGGACGCACGTAGTTCCAAGTATCCGATAAATGAAGTTAAGGTTGAGGACATCGACAAGGTTTACAGAGCGTGGAAATAACAACATGAACTCAACGAAGCAACTCCTTCTGATAGCCTTAGCGTTAGGGCTAGCCCTGCCTCTCCCCGCCGCCGATCCAAAGCCAAAGGCGAAAGCGAAGGAGATGGCTCCCGTTGGCGTGCCCGCCATCACGCGACTGGAGCCACGCGGCATTCAGCGCGGCGTGGAGACGCGGCTCAAGGTTGTGGGCAGCAATCTCGCGGGACTGACCAATGTCACGTTCCATAATCCCAAGCTCACCGGCGCGTTGCTGCCGGACTCACTGGCGGGCGAGGCGTGGCTCAAGGTCACGGCGGCGGCGGACTTGGCGCGCGGGAGCTACGAGTTGTCCGTGAAGAGCGCGGCCGGCGAGAGCGCGCGGGTGAAGGTGCAGGTGGATGACTTGCGGCAGGCCACCGACTCCGCGAAGACGGAGACGTTGCCCGTCAGTTTCTGGGGCACGCTGGAGCAGCCGGGCAAGGCGGTGGAGTTCAGCTTTCAAGCGCAGGCCGGGCTGAATCTCGTTTGCGATGTCGCGGCGGAACGGCTGGGTTCCAAGGCAGTGAACGCGATGCTCACGTTGCTCGACGACCGCGGGCGCGTGCTGGCCGTAAATCGCGGCTTCGATGGTAGTGCGGACGCGTTGCTCGTGCATCGGCTCGCCGCCACGGGCCGCTACACCGTGCGCGTGAGCGACCCACAATACATGGCGTCGCCGGAGCATTTCTTCCGTGTGTCGGTGGGCGAGCTGCCGGTGGTCACGGGCGTCTTCCCGCTGGCCGTGCCGGCGGAGAAAGAAACGGAGATTCACCTCGCCGGTGAGAATCTTCCGGCCACCGCCAGTGCGCGCGTGAAAGCCGGCGCGATGGGCGAGGCCGTCGTGCCCGTGGATGCGGAGAAGTTCCGCGCGCGGAAAGAGTTCAAAGTCCTCGTGAGCACCACGTCCGAGGCAAACGAAGTAGAGCCGAATGACACGCCGGCAACCGCGACGTCCATCCAAGTGCCCGGAGCGGTGAACGGGCGATTGAGTTCCCAGAACGACACCGACCTCTTCCGTTTCGACGTGAAGAAAGGCCAGCGCTGGGTCATTGAGACGATGGCGGCGCGGCGCGGTTCGCCGGCGGACACGAAGATTGAGGTGCTGCACGTGGACGGCCGGCCAGTCGAGCGCGTGTGGTTGCAGGCCGTGCGCGATTCGAGCGTGACCTTCCGGGGCATTGACTCCAGCAACCCCGACGTGCGCCTCGTGCATTGGGAGGAGATGGATCTGAACCAGTTTCTCTACTTCGGCGGCGAAGTGTGCCGGCTCTTCCGCGCGCCGCGCGGGCCCGACGCCGGCTTCCTGCTCTACAATCGCGCCGGTCGCCTCGCCTACTTCGACACCAGCCCGGTGGCGCATCCGCTCGACGAGCCGGCGTGGATCGTCGAGCCACGCGAGCCGGGCGCGAAGCTCGTGCCGAATGGCTTGCCGGTTTTCAAATTGTTTTACGCGAATGACGACGATGGCGAACGCAAGCTCGGCACCGACTCGCGCATTCACTTCGTTCCGCCCGCCGATGGCAGCTATCTCGTGCGCGTCACGGAGTCGAAGGGATTCTCCGGCGACCACTACGTTTACCGGCTCATCGTGCGCGAGGCGAAGCCCGACTTCACGCCGTCGCTCACGGGCGCGAACCAATCCATCCCCCGTGGCTCGGGCCGGAACTTCACGGTGAAGGTGGACCGCGCCGATGGCTTCACTGGTGCCGTGCGCGTGGACGTGAGCGGGATGCCGACCGGTTGGTTTGCTTCCAGTCCGCTTGTGATCGAGGCCGGGCACTTCGAAGCGGACGGTGTCATTTTCACCAGTGCCGACGCGGCTGAAGGCGGCACCGATGCGTGGAAGAACGTGAAGCTCACCGCCACCGCACAAGTGGACGGTCAGACCGTGACAAAGCCCGTGAGCAACTTCGGCACGCTCAAACTCAGCGACGCGCCCAAGGTCTTCCTGTCCCTGCAAACTTCCGCGACGCCGCTGCCCGCCGCCGCCGTGAGCACGATTCCCACGAGCATTCCCGAAATCACCATCGCGCCCGGCACGGAAGTCGCCGCGTGGTTGCGCGTGGTGCGCAACGGCGACACGAACCTCGTGGACATGGACATCGACAACCTCCCGCACGGCATGATCGTTTCAGACATCGGGTTGAACGGCGTGCAAATCGCGGCGGGCGAGATGGAGCGGAAAATCTTTTTGCACTGCGCCCGCTGGGTGCCGGAGACCGATCGCCTCTTTCACGTCATCAACCGCTCCGCCCGCGCCAATGCCGGCGACGGCAAGCAAACCAGTTCGCCCGTGCTGATCAGGGTGCGGAAGGACGCCAGCGGGCGGGCGGCGAGCCGATAGGTAGCTCGACATTCCAATGTCGAGATTCAAGTCGTCATCGCCACACAGCGTTCTTGACATTGGAATGTCGAGCTACAGACACGCGTGAAAGCCCTGCTCCACGAAGTCTCGCAGTGCGTCGCCTGTGCGACAGTGTTGCCGCACGCGCCGAGGCCGGTGCTGCTGGCCGGGCCGGAAGCACGCATCCTCGTCATCGGGCAGGCACCGGGACGGAAGGTCCACGCAACGGGCATTCCGTGGAATGATCCGAGCGGCGATACGTTGCGCGCGTGGTTGAACGTGGACAAAGCGACGTTCTACGACACTCAGAAATTTGCGCTGATGCCGATGGGCTTCTGCTATCCGGGCAAAGGCCGCAGTGGCGACCTGCCGCCGCGCCCGGAATGCGCCCCGCTCTGGCATGACCGGCTGCGCCGCGCGATGCCGAAGGTTCACCTCACGCTGCTCATAGGCCAATACTCGCAGGCGCATTATCTCGGCGATGCTGCGGGCGCGACGCTGACGGACACCGTGCGGCGCGCGGCGGAGTTCCTGCCGGAGTTTCTTCCGCTGCCGCATCCCTCGCCGCGCAACCGGCTTTGGCTACGGAAGAATTCGTGGTTCGGGGCGGAGGTGGTGCCGCTGCTGCGGGAGCGCGTAGCCGACATCCTCGGCGCTTGACTGCGGACGCGAACCCCCGGCTTCGCCGGCGCGACGGCTCAATACTTCGGCACGCTGTGGTCCACTTCGTCGCTCCACGCGGCGATGCCGCCCTTCACGGACTTCACATACTTGAAGCCTTGTTCGCGCAGAAATTTCAGCGCCTTCATCGAACGCACGCCGCCCTTGCAGTGCAGGTAGTATTGCTGGTTCGGGTCCAACTCGGTGAAGCGCTGATTCAGCTCGCTCAACGGCAGCAGCGGCACGCCATTGACCTTGGCGATCTCGTATTCGTCTGGCTCGCGCACGTCCACGACCTTGATACCGAGCTTCGGATCATCGAGCGCGCGCTTCATTTCCTGCACGGTGACTTCGTCGGAATTCGACGCCGGTTCGGCGGACGCGGGCTGGATGCCGCAGAACATTTCGTAGTCGATGAGTTCCTTGATCGTCGGTGCGTCGCCGCAGAGCGGGCACTTCGGGTCGCGGCGCAACTTGAGTTCGCGAAACTTCATGTCCAGCGCGTTGAAGAGCACGAGGCGGTTGACGAGCGTCGTGCCTTTGCCGAGCGCGAGCTTGAGAATCTCCGTGGCTTGAATGCAACCGATAATGCCGGGCAAGACGCCCAGCACGCCGCCTTCCGCGCAGCTCGGCACCATGCCGGGCGGCGGCGGCTCGGGGTAGAGGCAGCGGTAGCACGGCCCGCCGAGGTGCGGCGCGAAGACGCTCGCCTGCCCCTCGAAGCGGAAGATGGAGCCATAGACGTTCGGCTTCTTGAGCAGCACACACGCGTCGTTGGTGAGGTAGCGCGTCGGGAAATTATCCGTGCCGTCCACCACGATGTCGTAGGGGCGGACGAGGTCGAGGGCGTTTTCGGCGGAGATGCGCGTGTTGTGCAGGACGACCTCGGTGTTGGGGTTAATGCCCGCTAGTGTCTCCTTTGCAGACTCAGCTTTCGAGCGGCCCACGTCGGCGTCGGTGTGGAGAATCTGGCGCTGGAGGTTCGAGTAATCCACCGTGTCAAAGTCCACGATGCCGATCTTGCCGATGCCGGCGGCGGCCAGATACATCGCGATGGGCGAGCCGAGTCCGCCCGCGCCGATGCACAGGACGGAGGTGCCCTTGATCTTCTTCTGCCCCGCCAAGCCGACCTCGGGCAGAATGAGGTGGCGCGAGTAGCGGCGGATTTCTGCGTTGCTCAATTGCATAACTCAAATCTCTCAAATAGGCTGCGCAGCCTAATTCCGCGCGATGAGAAAGCAAGCAGACAGGCCGACATGAGCCGGGCGTCCAAGGTCGAGGGACGAGGGCTGGCGAAAGCCACGGCGCGCGTTGTCGCACGTTCATGCGCGTTGCGCCCACAGCTCGCCATCGTGCTCGGCAGTGGATTCGGGTCTGCGCTTGAGCGGGTGAAGATAGCGAAGGAAATCTCTTATGCGAAGCTGCAGGGCTTTCCGCGCACCGCCGTGCAGGGCCACGCGGGCAAGCTCGTGCTGGGCACGCTCGGCGAGGCGGAGATCGCGGTGCTGTGTGGTCGCGCGCATTACTACGAAGGTCACGCAATGGCCGAAGTCACCTTTGCCGTGCGGGTGCTCGCGGAGTTCGGCATCCGCGACCTGCTGCTGACCAACGCGGCGGGCGGTGTGAACCGTCACTTCCGTCCCCGTGATTTCATGCGGCTCACAGACCACATCAATTTCATGGGCGCGAATCCGCTGCGCGGCCCCTGCCCTGCCGGGCTGAAACGCTTTCTCGATCTCTCGCAAGTTTATGACCCGACACTCGGTGGCCTGCTGGACCGCGCGGCGAAGCAGGCGCGCGTGCGCTGGCATCGCGGCGTGTATCTGGCGGTGTCGGGACCGAGTTATGAAACGCCCGCCGAGATTCGCGCCTTCGCCAAGCTCGGCGCGGACGCCATCGGCATGAGCACGGTGCCGGAGGCGATCGTGGCGCGGCATCTCGGCCTGCGCGTGGCGGCGGTGTCGTGCATCAGCAATCTAGCTGCCGGACTCAGCCCGCGCGGACTCTCGCACGAGGAAGTGCTCGCGACGGCCAAAGAAGCGAGTCGCCACACGGGAGAGTTGCTGGAAGAATTTGCCCGTCTTTATGGCCGTTCCTAACCCAAAGCAACTGATCCGCGACGCCGTGCGTGCCAGCAAACGCGCAGTCGCGCCTTACTCGAAGTTCCACGTCGGCGCGGCGCTGCTCACGCGCAAGGGCGCGGTCATCCTTGGCGCGAACGTGGAGAGCGTGAGCTACGGACTGACGTGCTGTGCGGAACGGATCGCCCTGTTCAAAGCACTGACAGACGGACACAGGGACTTCACCGCTGTTGCCGTCGTCGCCCCGAGCGCGAAGACCGCGCCGTGCGGCGCGTGCCGGCAGTTGCTCGCGGAATACGCGCCGGACGCCCGCGTGTTCGTCGCCGACAGCCGCCGGCCGGCGAAGTTTCGCGAATTCACCGTTGACCAACTGCTGCCCGACGCGTTTCGCTCCCTGCGCAGCAAACGCACACCGAAGTGAAAGGCACCGGCTTCACCCAGATGTTCTTCCGCCGGCCCCAGGCCCGGGCGGATGCGAAGGCCGCCGAGTTCCCTCTGGAAGCCGCCTCGTGGCCGGTGCTGGTGGTGGGCGCGACGGGTGAGATTGCGCAGGCCAACGCCTTCGCACGCGCGGTCTTTGGCGGCGCGGACGGCAACCCGCCCAAGCGCCTCGTCGGTCTTTGGACCTTCGAGAACGGCTGTTCCGCCGAGCAGTTCCTCCGGCAGTTGGACAGCGCCTCCACTTTTGTTTACCCGCTGAAACTCCTGACAACGAAGGAGGGCTTGGTGGCCTTTTCCGTCCAGGTTTGTCCCTGGCAGCGGGACGGGAAAAAGGAGTTTATCTTCCAAGTTCACACCCGGCCCGCCGCGACCCTCGCCAAGCCGGGTGAATCATCCGCGCCTCACCATGCACTCGGAGAGGCCGCCGCCACGCCGCTTCCCGCGCTGGAGTCCGTGACGCAAACCGAGCCACGATCCGAGCCCGGCAGCCGGGTGTTTGTGCTCGAGCAAAAGTTCCTCTGCGCGCTCCAGCTCACGCGCACGGTGGCGATGGATTTCAACAACGCACTCACCAGCATCCTCGGCCACACCACTCATGTGCTCGGCCAGATGCCGCCAGAGCACCCGTGGCGCGGCTCCGTGCAGCAGATTGAGAAGGCCGCCGAACGCGCGGCGCAGGTCACGTGCGACTTGTCGGCGTTCAGCCGTGAGGAGAAGGAGGTGCAGCCCGACACTTCTGGGAACTTGAACAAGCTCATCCGCAGGCAGGTGGACCAGTGCAAGGCCCGCACCGCCGCCGCCGTGATCTGGCGCGTGAATCTGGAGAACCGCCTCTTTGCCGCGCCGCTGAGCGAGGCCAAGCTGGCGCAGGCGGTGGAGAAAATCTTGGACAACGCCATCGAAGCAGTCGGTGCTGAAGGCACCGTCTCCGTGTCCACACAGAACCGCGACCACAGCCAGGCCACGGAGGACGGACGAGTCACGTTGCAACCCGGCACCTACGTCTGCATTGAGATCAACGACACGGGGCCGGGCATTCCGGCGGACGTGCTGCCGCAGATCGTGGACCCTTTCTTCACCACCAAGCGCGGGCATCGCGGTCTCGGCCTTGCCTGGGCCTACGGCATCGTCACCAACCACGGCGGCAGCCTCGCCATCACCAGCCTGCCCGGCCAGGGCACCACCGTCCGCATCTATCTGCCCGCGCACGGCAAGGCGCTCGAGGATGGTGCGCTCGCCGACGAGGATTTGCGCGGCGACCAGACGGTGCTCATCGTGGACGACGAGGATTTGCTCCTGACCATGAGCGAAATGGTGCTGACCTCCTTCGGTTATCGCGTGCTCACCGCCGCCAACGGCCGGGCCGCGCTCGACATCATCGAGCGTTCCGACTCGCACGTGGATCTGGTCGTAACCGACCTGATCATGCCGCACATGGACGGGCACCAACTGATTCAACATCTGCAAAATGTCGCGCCGGGCCTGCGCATCATCTGCACGAGCGGCAATTTCCGCCCCAGCAACCGCCACCTTGGCGTGACGTATCTGCAAAAACCTTTCACCAGCCAGGATCTTTTGCGCGTGGTCAAGGAAGCCTTCCAGCGGCCCGCGCCCGGTGAGCCGCCGGCCGCCGTTGAAAGTCCTGCAACCGCCGCTCCGTCACCCGAACCCAGCGACCCGGCGGCACCGCGCCCATAGGCCATTCCCAAGCCCACTTTCGGCTTCGCCGTCCCCTGCCCTTCTGTTAGGAAATTGCCGTGCGTTCTGCGGTCCTCAAAGACATCTCGCGCCTCGTCGTCAAGCTCGGCACCGGCGTCCTCACCGACAGTCGGAAGCAGCCTGACCGCGCGCAGATGGAACAGCTCGTCACTCAGATCGCCGCCCAGCGACAAGCGGGACGCGAAATCGTCCTCGTGACCTCCGGCGCCGTCGGTTCGGGCATGGGCGTGCTCGGTTATGACACGCGGCCCAAAGACTTGGCGGAACTTCAGGCGTGTGCCGCCGTCGGCCAGTTGCGGCTTATGACCGCTTACGAAAATCTCTTCGCCAGGTTCAACCTCCATGTCGCCCAGGTTCTCCTGACCCACGACGACCTCGAACATCACGAGCGCCATCTCAATGCCCGCAACACCCTTGTCGCGCTCCTCGACCGCAGCGTCATCCCCGTCATCAATGAGAACGACGCCGTGTCGTTCACCGAACTAAAATTCGGTGACAACGACAGACTCTCCGCCCTCGTCGCCTCTTTGCTGCCCGCCGACCTCCTCGTCATCCTCACCACCGTGGATGGCGTGATCGAAGGCTTCGAGACTCCTGCCGCCCGCGTGCTTCCGACCGTCGAGCGCATTGACGATTCCCTCGAAGCCCAGGCCGGCGGCACCTTGAGCGCGACCGCCGTGGGCGGCATGGCCACAAAAATCCAGGCCGCGAAGATCGTGACCCGCTCCGGCATTCCACTCGTGATTGCCAGCGGGAAAAAATCCTCCGTCCTCGCCGACATCCTCAGCGGCGCGGAGGAAGGCACGTTGTTCATCCCGCAAACCGACAAGCTCCCGGGCCGCAAACGCTGGATCGCCTTCTTCCATCACCCCAAGGGCACGCTCTTCGTGGACGATGGCGCGAAAAAAGCCCTCCGCGAAAAGGGCCGCAGCCTCCTTCCGCCCGGCATCACCCGCTGCGAGGGCGATTTCGCGAAGGACGAGGTCGTCCGCATCTGCGACGAGGACGGCACCGAGTTCGCACGCGGCATCGCCCGCTTCCACTCCGTGCAGATCGCCGACCACCAGCTCCCCCGCGAGGAGGTCGTCCATCGCGATGATTTGGTCATCCTGTAAAATTATTCACCACAGAGGCACAGAGGACACAGAGATGAAGTCTTGATGCCTAATCGTTCCTTCTCTGCGTCCTCTGTGCCTCTGTGGTTAAAACTCCCTCGCCCAATGAAGAACCGCCCCGCCATCAATGACCTCCTCGCCGTCATGGCCAGGCTCCGCTCGCCCACCGGCTGCCCGTGGGACCGCGAGCAAAACCACGTGACCCTTCGCACTCATGCCGTCGAGGAGGTTTATGAGCTGATGGACGCCATCGAGGCCGGCGACGACCACGAGATGGCCGAGGAACTCGGCGACCTCCTGCTCCAAGTCATCTTCCACTGTCAGCTCGCGCGCGAACGCGGGGCCTTCGACTTCGAGCAGGTGGCCCGCCGCATCACCGACAAGCTCATCCGCCGCCATCCGCACGTCTTCGGCGACGTGAAGGTGAAGGACGTGGATGAAGTCTGGGCCAACTGGGAGAAGATCAAGCACGCCGAGAAGCACGGCACGAAACACGCCCGCCCCTCCGCCCTCGACGGCATCCCCAAACATCTTCCCGCCCTCGCCCGCGCCGAGAAGCTCGTGAAGAAGGCGCGCAAGGCGAAGTTGCTTGCCGCATCACCGAAGCCGGCTGCGATCTCGAAACAGCAACTGGCGGAGAAGCTTTTTGAAATCGCCGCCAGCGCCCAAGCCAAGGGCTGGTCCGCCGAAGAACTGCTGCGGTCGGAAGTGAAGCGCCAGGAGCGGGCGCTGCGGAAACGTGAAGCGAAGCACCCGGCTTAGGCTTCCGCCGCCGCAGCCGAAGCTCCCTCCGCGATTCCCGAAGCAGCGTGCGCCGCTCACTAACTCAATAAGTCACCAGCGATTTGACCGGGTAGCCTTTGAGTTTCTTGCGGCCTTCAAGGAACTCCAGCTCGATGAGGAAGTGAACTTCGAGGATTTTGGCCCCGATCTTCTCCAACAAATGAATTGCCGCCGAGGCCGTGCCGCCCGTGGCGAGGAGATCGTCCACGAGCAGGACGCGTTGGCCGGGGGCCACGGCGTCAATGTGAATGGCGACGGTGTTGGAGCCGTATTCGAGGTCGTAACTTTGCTCGTGCGTGGCGTAAGGGAGCTTGCCCTTCTTGCGCACGGGCACAAAGCCCGCGCCCAGCCGCAGCGCCGCCGCCGCCGCAAAGATGAACCCACGCGCATCAATGCCCACGACGGCGTCCACCTCTCCGGGCCGGTAGTGCTGGCAGAGAAGGTCAATGGTGCCGGCGAAAAGCTGGCCGTCGGCAAGGACGGGGGTGATGTCCTTGAACTGAATGCCGGGCTTAGGGAAGTCGGGGACGTTGCGGATGGCGGCGGCAATGTCGGCGGCGGTGACTGGCTGGGTCATGGCGGGTTCAAACCTTGCGGGCCTCGAGACGTTCGATCTTGCGGCGCATTTTGCGGAGGGCGATGTTCTGAATCTGGCGGACGCGCTCGCGGGTGACGCCGAATTTCTGCCCGACTTCCTCAAGGGTGCGCTCGCTGCCGCCGTCGAGGCCGAAGCGAAAGGTGAGGATGGTGGCCTCGCGGGGCGCAAGGGACTTGACCATGTCGCGGAGCATGGTGACGACGGTCTTCTCCTCAAGCTGCTCGTAAGGGGTCTCGGCCTGTTCGTCCTCGATGATCTCGCCGAAGAGGTGCGAGTCGCCCTCGTCGCCGACCGGGGCGTCAAGGGACGCGGGCCGGATGGCCGCGGTGCGGAGCTGGGCCACGCGGCTGGGCGTCATGTCCAACTCCTCGGCCAGCTCGTCGTCGGTCGGCTCGCGGCCAATCATTTCCTGCAGCTTCATCGCCACCTTGCGCATCTTGGAAATCCGGTCCACGAGATGCACGGGCAGGCGGATGGTCTTCCCCTGGTTGGCGAGGGCGCGCTTGATGGACTGTTTGATCCACCACGCGCCATAAGTGGAGAGTTTGCCGCCTTTCTTGGGATCGAAGCGCTCGACGGCCTTCATCAGGCCGATGTTGCCCTCGTTGATGAGGTCGAGGAGCGGCAGGCCGAGCCAGTCGTAGTCGTGGGCGATCTTCACGACGAGGCGGAGGTTGGCCTTGATCATCAGCTCGCGGGCGGCCTTGTCGCCCTTTTGGATTTTGGCGGCAAGCTCGATCTCCTGTTGGGGCGTGAGCAGCGGCACCTGGCCGATCTCGCGGAGATAAAGTTTGATGGCGCTGTCGCCGTCGTAAGGCGTGCGGGCGATCTCGGCGGCTTCGCGCGGCGTCGGCGCGTCCAGGCGCGGCACGCTCGCTTCGGAGCCAGGCAAGCCGGACTCGGACGGGGCCGCCGCCTTCGGTGAGCCGGCGCGGGGGCGCGGGCGGAAGACGTTGAAGGCGCGGCGCGGCTTGGAAAGGGGAGGCTTGCGCGCGGGCTTGCGGGAGACGGCCACGCGCTGCTTCGCCTGCTTCACCTTGGATTTTCGCGCGGCCATGTTGGAGGCAGAGGATTCGTTAGTGGCGATGCCGGCGGCAAGAAAAATTCCCGTCCACGAGCCTCGCGGCTTCAACGTCCGAGGCTTTCCAAGTGCGCGATGCGCTCCTCCAGCGGCGGGTGCGTGGAGAACAAAGCCATGAAGCCGCTGGGATGGCCCGAAATCTTCAACGCCTCGAAGCCCAGGCTGCCACTGGTAGTCTGCGCCTCAAGCGGCCGACCTTGGATGCGTTGCAGGGCGCGCAGCGCGCTGATCATGCGGTCCTTGCCCGCGAGCAACATGCTGCCGGCGTCCGCACGGAACTCGCGGCGGCGTGAAAACCAGCAGACCACGATCATGGCCAGCGCGCCGAACACGACTTGGAACACGTTGATTAAAATGGACTGGATGATGTAATCCCCAAAGCCGCCACGGTCACGGTCGTCGCTACGTCCGCGCAGCGCCTGCGCCGCAAGAAAACCAAGCACGTGAGCCAGGAAGAAAACGAAGGCGTTCAGCACGCCCTGCACCAGCGTCATCGTCACCATGTCGCCATTTGCGATGTGCGAGACTTCGTGTGCGATCACGCCCTCCACTTCCGGCCGGTTCATCTGCCGCAGCATCCCGGTGGACACGGCCACGAGCGAGCTGGACTTGCCCGGCCCGGTGGCGAAGGCGTTCACCTCCGGCGATTCGTAAATCCCCACCTCGGGCATTTCAGGCAGACCGGCGCGCTGCGCGTAGCCGTGAACCATCTGCACCAAATTGCGGAGTTCCGGGTGAGCGGTGTCCGGATCAACCACCTGCACTCCTCCAAATTGCTTCGCCACCCACCGCGAGGCCATGAGCGAGACGAAGGCCCCGCCCATGCCGAGCACGAGGCTGATGATGGCCAGCAACCCCAGCATGCCGGAGTGGCGCTGCAGACCGGGGAAGAAGTGCAGGGCCGCTTGGAAGATGACGCCGAGCATCACCATCACCAGCAAGTTCACGAGGAGAGGCAGCAAGAGATTCTTGCCCGCTTGCACAAAGTTTTTCATGGCTTGTTCAGTTGTCAGTCACCGGCGGCGTTTCGACACATCGCCCACGCCGCGTTCAGTCCAGCCGGAGATGTGCCAGCCGCCAAGTGGAATTCTGGCGGGAGATTTATAGGCAGTTTTACACTGGAAGCAAATGACGATTCATAAAACTCCGCTCCGATCTGTCCCACCGTGCCCGTTCTGTCACAACTCGAGCGTCTTCTCGGACTTCGTCAGGTTGCGCACCCCGCTGCGCGTGACCAGTGCCACGTCTTCCAGCCGCACTCCGCCGATGTCTGGGTAATACAGCCCCGGCTCAACCGTCAGCACCTGGCCCGCGCGCAGCAGATCGTGCGAGCTGCCACTCAGATGCGGTGCTTCGTGCAAGTCGAGGCCGACGCCATGCCCGGCGGAGTGAACAAATCCCTCCATGTGGCCATCGCGGCGCGCGGTCTCGAAGCCAGCCCGCTTCAGGGAACCGAGAATGGCCCGGTGAACCGTGCGGCCTTCCGCACCAGGGCGCACCAGGCTCAAGCCCAGTTCCTGCGCCGTCTCCACCGCGCGATACATCTTGCGCACGCCATCGGAAGCGCGGCCCTTCACCACCGTCCGCGTGATGTCGGCGAAGAAACCCGTCTTCTGCGAGCGCGGGCAGATGTCCACAAGGATGGGTTGATTGGCCCGCAGCACGCCGTGTCCGGTGTGGTTGGGGTCACAGCTCTGCCTGCCGCCGGCAACGATCGTCCGCGCCGCCACCCCGCCAGCCTGCACGACCGCCGCGTCAACCACCGCGCGCAGCCGGTCCGCGGTGAGCGGCAGGCCGCGCCACATGAGCCGCCCGTCGCGCGCGACCTTCGAGTTCTTGATCGCCTGCATCCCCTCGGACATGCCGACCTCCGCCATCACCAGTGCGGCACAGACCTTTTTCACCTCGGCGGCGGACTTCAGCTCACGCTGCGGGAAAAATTCGCCCTTCACCGGTTTGACCTTCACGCCCGCGTCGCGTAGTTGCCGCGCAAAGCCCAGCGAAAAATCCTCCGGCACGGAAATCTTGCGCAGCCCTCGCTCGCGCAAAACTGCCGCCGCGACGTGCGCGAGCGTCACACGCTTGCGTCCTTCCTTGCGCAGCCGCTCGGCGATGCGCGTGGCCGACAGGATGCGGCAATGGCCCGCCTCCTTGCGCGCGCGCCCCAGCTCCATGTCGCTCACGATGAGATGGCACCGTCCGCTCAACCGCAGGTAGATGAGCGCGTCGTCTGCAAACATGCCCGCCACGTAAAGCATATTGGCGTCGCGCTCACTGGCGGCGATCATCAACAGGTTGTCGGAGGGCATGAGGATTGCGACGCTAGGCAGCGTGCGGAAGGTTGGCAAGCGGAAGAATGGCCGGAGAGATTCGGCGTGCGCTCAGACGCCAAACAACCGGTCGCCCGCGTCGCCGAGGCCGGGAACGATGTAGCCCTTGTGGTTCAGCTTGCGGTCCAGCGCGGCGGTGAAGATCGGCACCTCGGGATAATGCTTGTGAACAAACTTGATCCCCTCCGGCGCGGCCAGGAGATTCACGAGCCGCACGCGCCGGGCCTTGCGCTCCGCCATCAAGTCCAGCGCGGACACCGCACTGCCGCCGGTCGCAAGCATCGGGTCCATCAGGATGATTTCAAAGCCGCTCAAATCCTCCGGCAAACTCTTGTGATACGTCGCCGCCTCGAGCGTGTGCTCATTGCGCTTGAGACCGATGAAACCCACCCGCGCGTGCGGGATGACGCGCAGAATCGGGTCCAGCATTCCCAGTCCCGCGCGCAACACCGGCACCAACAGCACCTCGTGACGCAACCGCACTCCGCGCGTCTTCTCCAAAGGCGTCTGCACCGACACAACCTGTGTGGCGAAGGTGCGCGTCGCCTCATACACCATGAGCGCCGCAACTTCGCCCATTGCGCGGCGAAATTCCTCCGGCTGCGTGGGCTGGTCGCGCAAGCGCGTGAGGTTCTGCTGAATGAGCGGGTGGGTGATGACGGTGACGTTCTTCATGGCTGCCGCGATTTAGATTACGATCAGGATTAAGCGCAAGAGATTTGGGCACGGCAGTCGTGGCGACCTGCGGCTGCGAGCTGCGCCATACGAGCTTGCTGCGGACGCGAAGGCGCGCGTAGCCTGTCCCTGATGACGTAGGGCGAAGAATGGTCCGGTCGCGCGTGAGTTTCCCCAAGAGCAACACGCTCCGCGCGAAGTGTTAATCAGGTCGCTCGTAGCTCAGTTGGATGGAGCACCCGCCTGCTAAGTCCGGCGTCACGCTCTTGGCATCTCGCTGAACATAGTCTGTATAAGCGCATTGCGCTCCCAATGCTGTGCTGACTGCGGGCAAACCTCACCGATGAGAATGCGAGTGCTCCACGCCCGTCGCGTGCTGCCAGGCGTGGAGGATGTGTCTGACAATTTCGTCAACACCGACGCCATTCTTCACTTGTGCAAAGACGAAATGGCCATTACCGCGTATCTTCTTCGAGTCACGTTCCATCACCGTGAGGTTCGCGCCGATGAGCGAGGCGAGGTCGGTCTTGTTGATGACGAGCAAATCGCTCTGCGTGATGCCGGGGCCGCCTTTGCGCGGGATCTTGTCGCCGCCCGCCACGTCAATGACTTGGATGGTGAAGTCCGCCAATTCGCGGCTGTAGCACGCGGCGAGGTTGTCGCCGCCAGACTCAATCAGCAGCAGATGCGGATGGAACTTCCGGTGCAGGTCTTCGAGCGCGAGGAGGTTCGCCGTGATGTCCTCGCGGATGGCGGCGTGCGGACAGCCGCCGGTCTCGACCGCCTTGATGCGGTCGGCTGAGAGCGCGTCATTGCGCACGAGAAATTCGCCGTCCTCCTTGGTGAAAATGTCGTTCGTGACGGCGGCGATGTTCATCCTCTCCCGCAGTCGGCGGCAGAGCTGGAGCATCAACGCGGTCTTGCCGCTGCCGACGGGGCCGCCTACGCCGACGGTGAATGCGCGCTGGCTGAAGTCGCGGTGAAGCGGCTGGTCGCGCTCGTGGAAGTGGCCGGGATGGTCCATGTGCTCGTGCGTGTGGCCGCCTGGCCGTGGCTGTGCGA
This sequence comes from uncultured Klebsiella sp., assembly GCA_964478755.1. Taxonomy (GTDB): domain Bacteria; phylum Verrucomicrobiota; class Verrucomicrobiia; order Limisphaerales; family SXTU01; genus SXTU01. The sequence continues at coordinate 1,757 of CAYZJP010000031.1, read as the reverse complement.
ATGCGGATGGAGGAGGATGCGATTCATAGTCGTTTAACTTTGGAAAAGTCGCGAATAAAGCCGGTCCTGCGCGCCTTGCCAGAGATCGAGCAGCGGCGCGGTTTGCGCGAGGTCGTCGAGCGTGAACGCTTCAGCCTCGCGCACGGCGGCCTCGGCAGCGGGCGCAAGTTCGCGCTGCATGGCCTGCGCTTCGAGCGGCCCGACTACGCCGAGCCGCACGGCGGCGGACACCAAGCCGCGCAGTTGCAGGAACAAAAAAACCCGCAACGCCGATTCCGCGGACAAACCCAGCTCGCGCGCGAGCACACCGAAAACCGGCGCGAAATGGCAGCGCTCGGGCGGTTCGCCGAGCTGCGGGAGAAACGCGCGCGACGCGGCTTTCCAAAACGCGCGGCCCTGCAAACGGCTCGCGCGATTTGCCACGTGATTCGAGAGAAACGCGTCGCAAAATGCGTCCAGCTCGGCCAATCGCTTCGTCTCCGCGTGTGCCGTGGCGACGAACGGCAGCGCCGCGCGCGCGCACTGGCGCACGCTGGTGGCGAGCAGATTGGGCAATTCCGCGCGCGCACTTCGCCGTGCTGCCACGCGGCTTCGAGGCCCGACGAATGCGCGAAGCCGCCGGTGGGAAACGCAGAGTCAATGAGTTGCCAGATGAGAAAATCATTTTCACCGCAGAGGCGCAGAGGCGCAGAGGCGGCATTTTTAGAGTTGATAGGGACGCCGCGTTGCGGCGTCCGGTCGGCGCAGCGCGCCGACCTTACTTCGAGTCTTCTCTGCGTCTCTTCGTCTATGTGGTCGTTCAAAACAGATTATACCGTTGCGCCAGCGGCAGCACTTTCGCCGGTTCGCAGGTGAGCAATTCGCCATCCGCGCGGACTTCGTAAGTTTCAGGATCAACGATGATCTTCGGCATCGCGTTGTTCCATTTCAAATCCTTCTTGCTGACTTTGCGACAGCCTTTCACGGCGACGACTTGTTTCATCAGGCCGTAATTCTTAGCGACGGTTTGCTTTGAAAGCTGGCTGACGAACGCAATCGAAGTTGCGCCAACTGCACGGCCAAAGCTGCCGAACATCGGGCGCATGTAAACAGGCTGCGGCGTGGGGATGCTCGCGTTCGGGTCGCCCATTTGCGCCCACGCGATGAATCCGCCTTTGATAACCATCTCGGGTTTCGCGCCGAACATCGAAGGTTTCCATAAAACCAAATCCGCAAGCTTGCCGACTTCAATCGAGCCGATGATGTGTGCCATGCCGTGCGCGAGCGCGGGGTTGATCGTGTATTTCGAGAGGTAACGTTTGATGCGGACGTTGTCGTTGTCGCCCTTTTCCTCCGGCAAACGACCGCGCTGCTGTTTCATCTTGTTCGCCGTCTGCCACGAGCGCGTGATGACTTCGCCGATGCGACCCATCGCCTGCGAATCCGAACTCATCATGCTGATCGCGCCCAAGTCGTGCAGAATATCTTCCGCCGCGATCGTCTCGGCGCGAATCCGCGAGTCGGCGAAGGCAACGTCTTCGGGAATCGACGGCGACAGGTGATGGCACACCATCAACATATCGATGTGCTCGTCCATGGTGTTGCGCGTGAACGGCATTGTCGGATTGGTGGACGAAGGCAGAACGTTGGGTAAGCCGCAAACCCGGATGATATCCGGAGCATGCCCGCCACCGGCTCCTTCGGTGTGATAGGTATGAATCGTCCGGTCCTTGAATGCCGCAATTGTTTCTTCGACGAAGCCCGCTTCATTGAGCGTG
>CAYZJP010000030.1:0-45159 GCA_964478755.1 uncultured Klebsiella sp. | reverse complement strand
TGCACGTCACCGGAGGCCTTCTTGAATTCCTTGATGCCCTGGCCGAGACCCTTCATGAAGGTCGGGATCTTGTTCGCGCCGAACAGCACCAACGCCACGACCGCGATGAGGATCAACTCACCGCCACTCAAGCCCAACATTGCGAAACTCACGTTCATAAAAGCCTTTTTGTTGGCCGAAACCTAACCCTCGGCGACGGGCAAGTAAAGAGACAATCCCGCTCCGATGATTATTCAGCGGGAGGCGAAACAGTTGGAGCCGCTCAGTTTTTGGGCCTGAGCAGGACCAGCTCGCCCCGGCGGTTCTTCGCCCAAGCAGCCTCGGTGTGGCCGAGTTCGGCGGGCCGGTCCTCGCCGTAACTGACGGTGCGCAGGCGGTCGGCGGAAATCCCCGCCTTCGCGAGACGTTCGCGGATGGCCAGCGCGCGGCGCTCGCCAAGGGCGCGGTTGTATTCCTCCGTGCCGCGCTCGTCGCAATGGCCTTCGATGAGGAGCTTGTTCTGCGGCGACGACTTCAGCGCGGCGATGACGGGCTGCAACTTGCCCACCTCGCTGGCCTTCACAATGGACTTGTCGTAGTCAAAATGGACCGTGTTCGCGGCGAAGGCTTCGCGCACCATGGTCATGCCTTCGAACTCTTGCGGATCGGCCGCATTTCCACCACCGGGCGGAACAATCGCTGGCGTCAGCGGCTCACCGATGATCTGCTTGCCGTTGGGCGTGACAATTGGCGCGTTGGTAAAACCCCTGCTGATACCATCGAGAGGTTCTGTCGTGGGGGCGTTCGTGAGCGGATTCAATTTTGCGCGATCATCCACTCGCGTCGGCGCGCCATAAATGGGCGTGACGTTCTTCGGCGTCTTGGTCTGGCAGCCGGTGGCGACGACGGCCGCGAGCAGGGCGACGGTGGCGAGCTTGAGGAAAATGGAGTGTTTCATAGTTTGTTTTCTGCTGGTGAAAATCTTCAACGCGCCCACGCGGGCTGGGAGCAATTTCCCAAATTCAGCGGCACATCCTTGACGCGCTTCGTGGGCACGTCAAGCAGAGACAGGGACAACGGGCCGCCGCGGCCACGGCGGCAGAACATCAGCGTGCGCGAGTTCGGCGCCCATGTCGGATCCTGGCCGGCGCCGAGCGTCTGCGCATCGCCGCCGCCGGCGGGCACGACGCAAAGCTCGAAGTCGCCGCGCTGCGTGGTGAACGCAATCCATTTCCCATCCGGCGACCAGTCCGGCTCGGTGGCGTTGAAAACTCCCGCCGTGCGGATGCGCTGCGGCGCGCCGCCGCTGGCCCCGATGCGATAGAGCTGCGCCGGGCCGCCGTCGCTCGACACGTAGCAGATGCTCTGGCCGTCCGGCGACCAGCACGGCGAGGAAACGCCATCGCTCGCGTGCGTGAGCTGCTGCAAGCCGCGTCCATGGATGTCCGCGACATAGAGGTCCGGCTTGCCGCCTTTGCTCAGGACCATCGCCACGAGCCGTCCGCCGGGCGCGACCGCAGGCGACAGGTTCGACCCGCCGTAGCGCGCGACGATGTGCCGCTCGCCGGTGACGAGGTTGTGCGAAAAAATGTCGGCGTTGTTCAGCTTGTAGGAGGTGTAGGCGAGCCACTGGCTGCCCGCGCCCCACGACGGCGCGGCGACGATGGCGTGATCTGCGGTGACGGGCGCGGCGTTGTGGCCGTCGTAGTCAGCGATGAACACCTCGCCCGTGTTGTTCGCGGCCTTGACCTTGAAGGCCACGCGCGTCTGCGCGATGCCGCGTGACTTCGTCAGCACGAAGATCACGTCGTCGGCGAAGGCGTGCGCGAGCTGGCGCTGGTTCGCTCCAGTGTAAGCCTTGGAGAGGAGATAATTTTTCGCGCGGTCGGAGACGAAGCCTTCGAGCCGCGCGCCATTGGTGCCCTGCACGAGCACCACGGCCTGCTCCGCGCTGACGACGGCGCAGCCGGCGACTTCGAGGTCGAACCGCAGGGTGCTGGCGACTTCGCCGGTGAAGCCGCTGAGGGAAATGGGGATGGGCTGAGACGGATCGCCCTTTCCATACACGTTGAAAGTGGCGTCCTGCGCGAGCACCCTCGCGGGCGTGACAGTGGCGGCGGCCAGGGCGAGGGCAAATTGACGGCGGTTCAAATTCATCCGGTAGTCCGTTTCGCTTTCAGATTGAAGTCAATGTTAAAGGTCCGTTGCGGCTCGCGAAAGCTCGCCGGGAACGCGTCGAACTGAATCACCTTTTGCAGCGTCTCGCGCACCGACTTGTCCACCGCGCTGTTGCTGCTGGGCTTGTTGACCTGCCAGTCCAGCACGCGGCCGTTGCGCGCCACGGTGACGCTGACGTTCACGACGGCGAGCGAGTCGCTGAGGTTGGGCGGCACCAGCCACGCCTGCTCGTAGATGCGGACCATCATCTGGCCGTAGTCGAGGAACGCTGCGGCGTTCGGTCCGCTGCCGGCGTCAATATGCACGTCCACCGGCGAGGACAGCCCGCCCTGGATGCCGCCGAGGATGGAGTTCACTTTCGCCGCACGCTGCAAACGCGCCTGCTGCTCGGCCTTCGCGGTGGCGACAGCCTGCGCGCGCTCCTCGGCCTCTGCCTTCTGCCTGGCTTTGGTGTCCTCGTCGTTCTTGCGTGAGACAAGATTCTGCGTGTCGGCGATTTTGATGGTGGACTTGGTGGGTGTGGCCTTCGCGGTCTTGGTGGGGGTTTCCGGCTCGGGCTCTTTCGATTTCTTGACGGGCTTCTTTACGGAGGCTTCCTTGCCCTTCGGGCTGGGCGGCAGCGCCCGCGGCTCGACCTTGGTGATCTTGGGCGGCGGTTCCTTGGCAACTTCCTTTTTCTTCACCGGTTCGGGCGGCTTGGGTGTTGGCGTCGGCTCCACGGGACGCGGCGGTTCGACGACCTTCGGCGCAGGAGCCGGTTCCACGACAGCGGGCGCAACAGGCGCAGCCGGCGCGACGGGCGTGGGCGGCGCTTCGGCAGCGCGAAGAAGGGCGTCGAGCTTCTGCGAGTTGACGAGGTTGATGACTGGCGTGCTGACGCGCGGCTTCTCCGGCAGGAACGCGGGCGCGACGAAGACAATCACGAGCAACAGCGCGTGCATCGCCGCCGAGGCGAGAAGGCATTTTGTCTGGAGCCGCCGTTTCACTCGGTCAATGGATTTGGATTCGCCCGCGCAAATTCACACACGAACGCGGATTGGACGGAAGCGCCGTGCGCGTGCTCCCGATTTTTTCCCTGACCGTCGGTCGCAAAGAATCCCCGCTGTTTCATTGTCGCAGCTCCGTGCTGAAGCTCACCTGCGTCATGCCGCGCCGGGTGCAGCGGTCGAGGAGCTGCATCGCGTAGTCGAGCTTGCCGTCTTTGTCGCCGCGCACGCGGATGATGAGGTTCGGGTTCGCGCGGAAGTCGGCGACGAGCTGGGCCTCGACCTGGTCGAGCGACATGGCGTGTTTCTGAAGCCGGAAGCCGCCCGCACGGTCAATCTCCACGGTGCGGATGTCCTCGGCCTTGGGCGGACGCGGGTCGGGCTTGGTGCTCCCGGCCGGCAGGTTCAGGCTGACGGACGACTCGAGCAACGGCGTGGTGATGACAAAGATGATGAGCAGCACGAACGCGAGGTCGAGCAGCGGCGTGATGTTGATCTCGCTCAACGTCACGAGGGAATTGCGCTGGGAGAAACGTCTCATTCGTCCTTGAGAAATTCCGTCTCCAACTTCGACGCCAGCTCCTGCGCGAAGTTGTCCAGTTCGACCGTCTGGACGCGGAGGTTGTGCACCAGCCAGTTGTAGCCAAACATCGAGGGGATCGCCACGAGCAGGCCGGCGACCGTGGTGACGAGCGCGGCGGCCACGCCGGGGGCCATCGCCGCGAGGTCCGCGCGGCCGGCCTGCGCCACGCCGGCGAAGGTGTCCATCACGCCCCACACCGTGCCGAGCAGGCCGAGGAACGGCGCGCCGCTGACGGCCAGCGCCAGCAGGATGATGCCGGACTCCAATTCGAGCGCCTCGCGCGCGACCGCGCCTTCCAGCGTGCGCTTGATGTGCTCCATGGACTTGAGGGAAACGTGTTTCTTCCGCGAGCCGTCGGCCTGCTTGAGGCGCGCCTCGGTCTCGACGCAGCCTTCCTGATACACGGTGAAGAGCGGGCAGCCCTCGACCACGACGCGGCGATCGTGGATGTCGAGCACGGTCTTCTGCCCGCGGAACTCGGCCATGAAAAGGGCGTTGAGCCGGCGGGCACGGCGCATCTGCAGACCCTTGGACACCATCACCGACCACGCGAACATCGAGAAGATCCCCAGGAAACCGATGATGATCTTGGCCTCGATGGTCGCCCGGTCCAATATCCAGCCGAGCTGGGAATTCGTCCCCGCAGCGAGGAGAAAAAAAGACGCGTTCATGGAACAAGATCAACCCAAACGGCACGACTGGTGTAACGCCCGGCGGAAGCGCGGTCAAAACAAACGTGTTGCAAGCGTGGAATCAGACGAGAAAACACGGCGCGTGCTCCCGCCGAGCGTGAGCCGAATGATCGTTCAGAAGTGATGCCGACCTCAGACCTTCGGCTCCCAGCCGGGGCGATACTCGCGCTTCCAGAGTTTCTGCGCCTCGGAGTTGCCGATGATGTGACCGTTCTTCTGGTCAATGTTCAGCACGGAGCCGGTGCGGTAGGCGATGTTGGCGAGATGGCACATCATCGAGCCTTTCTGGCCTTCGGTGATGGGTGAGTTGAGCGGCTTGTTCTCGCGGATGGCGTCCGAGAAGTTCTTGAAGTGCGGGATGTCGCCGCCGCCGGGGCCGCCGGATTTCTTGTCCAGTTCCTTGCCGCTGTTGTCGGTGACGGTGTAGTCGTTGCCGCCGCTCATCGTCATCATGCCCTTGTCGCCGTAGAAGGCGACGAACGGGTTCTTCTCGCCCTTGCGCGGATTGCACGAGCTGTCATCCCACGACGCGCCGCAATGGCCGAAGTCAAACACCGCGCTGCCGGTGTCGGGCGTCTCTTGGTCGTCGTCCCAGTGATAACGCGCGCCGAGGAACGTCACCTTCTTCGGATAGTCCACGCCTAGGCCCCAGCGCGAAACGTCGAGCGCGTGGATGCCGTTGTTCGCCATCTCGCCGCCGCCGTAGTGCCAGTGCCAATGCCAGTTGTAGGGATGGAGGTTGCTCTTGTAGGGGCGTTCCGGCGTGGGGCCTTGCCAGAGCGTCCAGTTGAGCGTCGCGGGAGGCTGGCCAAGCTTGCCCTTCTCGATGGAGGGACGCAGGCCGTTGTAATAGCAGCGGGAGAAAAGAACCTTGCCAATCACGCCTTCGCGCAGCTTCTGAATTCCCTCCATCACGTTGGAGTAGCTGCGGCGCTGGTTGCCCATCTGCACTTTCTTTTTGTATTTCGCCGCCGCGGCGACGATGGCCTCGGCTTCCCAAGGATTGTGGCTGCCGGGCTTCTCGACATACACGTGCTTGCCCGCCTGCATCGCCATGATCGCCAGCGGCGTGTGCCAGAAGTTCGGCGTGGCGATGGACACGGCGTCCACGTTCTTGTCGTCGAGGATGCGGCGAAAATCGCCGACGCCCTTCGGTTTGCGATCCGGCTGCTTGGTCTCGGCGATCTTCAGGCCACTCGCCAGCCGCGCGGAATCCACATCGCACACGTAGCCGACCTCGACGTTGTTCACGCCCAGATGCCCGGCGACGTGCGCCAGGCCGCGCGAGAGGCCGACGACGCCGACGACGACGCGGTTGCCGGGGCTTTCAGCGGGCAGGACGGCGGGCGGCTTGCCCAAGGCGAGCACCGCGCCCAGCGCGCCGGTGGACTGCACGAAACGACGGCGGGAAACGGGAGACGAGTTCATGTGTGCAATTTTCGATGCCGAAGGCGGCGGGTGAATTCAGCGGAAACAAAACGCGGCGGTGCAAAAGCTGCCGCCACGTTCCACGCCGGCGCGAAGCAAACTACTGCTTCGGATTCGCCACGCCAATCGTGCCGAAGCCGATGCGCGGGCCGGCGTTGCCGACCGGCTGGCCACCGTCGTCCGGCTTCGCGTGGATGATGAGGCCGCGCCCGATGATCGGGTTCTTCGGTCCGAGCATGGAGATGTTCTTGAACTCGCCGCGATAGACCGTCTTGCCCTCGGCGTCGGCCTGCAGGTTGCCGAGGTCGCCCGCGTGGCGCGCTTCCGTGCCGGGCAGGCCGTGCGGATTCTCCTCCGGGTTGAAATGGCCGCCAGCCTTGCTGCCATCCGTCGAGCTGCCGTCGCCGAACTCGTGAATGTGCATCGCGTGCTGCTGGTTCGGCGTCAGGCCGGAGATTTCGCCATACACATACACGATGCCGTCCACCTCGGTGAAGCGCACCACGCCCGCGCATTTGTTCCCGGCGGTGGGCTGGACGATGGCGACGAGCTGCTTCACGACCTGGCCGGGCGGGGTGGCGTGCGCGGCGTGGTCGTGGCCGTCGCAGCACGAGTGCGCGCAGCCGGACGTGAACACGGCATAGGCCCCGGCGAGAACGGCGGCGGCGAGGGAGAAGGATTTTTTCATGGCGACAATGGGTTGAGCAGTGATGAACTTTGGTTCGCCGCGAATGTAGGGACTCCCCGGCTGGCAGACAAGCGGGGAATCCGCGTCCCCGCTCTTTCCTGCCCGTCAAAAGTTCCTAACCTTGACGGTGTGAGACAATGCCTCTATAGCCAGCCAGCCGTTTGATCACAACATCGCCCGTCCCAACCATCCCGCAATGAAAGGCCTCCCCGTGAACCGCAAAGCTTGGTTGCCGCTCCTGTTCGCCGTCCTCGCCGTCCTGTCCCCGGCGCGTGCCGACGACGACGGTCGTTTCATCGGGCGCGCGATTGACCTGACGGACAAGTCGCGCATCGAGGGCAATTACGCGGCCCCGCCGCCACGTCCTTATCCGGCTCCCCTGCCCGCGCCGCGTCCCGTGCCCTTGCAGGTGCAGGCCACGCAGATCAGCGGCGAGTCGCGCGGCTGCAATGTCCGCCTCGTCAAGACCATGCCGGCCGAAGTCGCCTTCGGTCAGGAGTTCATGTATACGCTTCAAGTCTTCGCCAACGAGAACGTCGCCGATGTCATCGTGCGCGACACTGTCCCCGAGGGCGCGGTCTATGTCCGCAGCGAGCCGCCCGCAAAGGTGACGGGCAACCTGCTCGAATGGAATCTCGGCGAGATGGACGCCGGCCAGGTGAAGGAAATCCGCGTGTGGCTCCGCCCCGAGCGCGAAGGCCGCCTCGGCTCCTGCGCCACCGTCCACGCGCTCTCCCGCGCGTGCGCCTTCACGATGGTCGGCCGCGCCACGCTCGCCATCACCAAGACCGGCCCGGCCACGGCCGTCCTCGGTGAGGATGTCGCTTACAACATCGTCGTCTCCAATTCTGGCAACGCCGTCGCCAAGGGCGTCGTCGTGACCGACACCATTCCCGACGGCCTCACGCACGCCAGCGGCCAGACCTCGTTGAGCTTCCCCGTTGGCGACCTCGGGCCGACCCAGTCGCGTGCCATCCCGGTCGTGCTCAAGGGCGTGAAGCGCGGCCGCCACGTCAACTCCACCACCGCCACTTCCTCGAACGCCGGCAAGGTCAGCGCCGAGGCCGCCACCACGATCTTCCAGCCCGGCCTGCAAGTCTCGAAGGTCGGCCCCCAGGAGCAGTTCATCGGCAAGTCCGCCGACTACACCATCACCGTCAGCAACATCGGTGACACGATGTTGAGCAACGTCACCATCACCGACTCCGCGCCGCAGGTCACGCGCATCATCGCCGCGCCGGGCGCGACGATCTCAGGCAACCAGGCTGGCTGGCGCATTGCCGAGCTTGGCCCCGGTGAGAAAAAACCCGTGAACGTCACGCTCACGACCGCCACCGCCGGCACGCACGCGAACTCCGTTGTCGCCGCTGCGGGCGGCCTCACGGCCAACGCGCAGGCCACCACCGTCTGGCGCGGCGTCGGCGGTATGTTGGTCGAGGCCGTGGACGATCCCGACCCGATTCTCGTCGGCGGCACGACGACCTACACCGTCCGCGTGACGAACCAAGGCTCCGGCGACCTCATCAACGTCAACACCGTCGGCAGCTTCCCGAAAGAGCTGACGCCCGTGTCCGCGCAGGGCGGAACCGTTACCGGCCAGACCGTGCGTTTCCAGACCATCCCTCGGCTCGCCTCCAAGCAGACGATGGAGTTCAAGGTCACGGCGCGCGGCGCGAGCGAGGGCGATGCGCGCGTGAAGTTCACCTTCACGGAGGACAGCCTCACCGCGCCGGTCATCAAGGAAGAGAGCACCCGCGTGTTCTGATTCGCCGCCACCAATTCGCGCCAAGGCCCGGCCACCCCGGGCCTTGGCTTTTTTGCGCCGCCACTTTCGGTTGCACGAAACCGTCTTCCCCCTAACCTCCCGGCGACTATGAATGAAACCACGCCTCTCAGCCATTCGTGGAAATTCTTCACCGCCGGCGGCGTCAACCAGGTCGTCTTCCGCAACGGCGCGGACCTCGCGCATCTCGACCATCTCGACCAGAAACTCTGGGTCGCGCTCGCGGTGCCCACGCGCGGGATCGAGTTCGACACCAAGACGCTCGACCTCATTGACACCGACAAGGACGGGCGCATCCGTCCACCGGAGCTGCTCGCCGCCGTAAAGTGGGCGGAGGCATCGCTCAAGAGTCTGGACGACCTCTTCAAGGGTGGCGACTCCGTGGCGCTCGCCGCGATCAAGGACGACGCCCTTGCTGCGACGGCCCGGCGCATTCTGGAAAATCTCGGCAAACCTTCCGCCGGCACCATCTCGCTGGCCGATGTGGCGGACACGGCGAAGATTTTTGCCGCCACACGATTTAACGGCGACGGCATCGTCCCCGCCGACACCGCCAGCGACGAAGCCATCAAACGGGCCGTTGAAGACTTGCTCGCCACCGTCGGCGGCCTGCCCGACCGCAGCGGCCAAACCGGCGTGAACCAGGCGAAGGTGGACCAGTTCTTCGCCGAGGCGCAGGCGTTCGCCGACTGGCACGCGAAGGCCGAGGCGGACGCGGCCAGCCTGCTCCCGCTCGGCGACGCCACCGCCGGCGCGGCCGCCGCCATCAAGGCCGTGAAGACGAAGGTGGACGACTACTTCGCGCGCTGCCGCCTCGCCGCGTTTGATTCGCGCGCCACCGCGCCGCTGAACCGCGCCGAGACCGAGTTCATCGCGCTCGCCGCGAAGGACTTGACCGTCGGCTCCGAGGACATCGCGAAGCTGCCGCTCGCGCACGTCGAGCCGGGCCGTGCCCTGCCACTCGTCAGCGGCGTGAATCCCGCGTGGCAGGGCGCGGTGGAAAACCTCGTCGCCAGCGCCGTCTCGCCGTTGCTCGACGCGGGCAAGATGATTCTGACCGAGGGCGACTGGTCGGCGGTGCAGGCGATGGTCGCGCCGTTCAACGCCTGGGCCGCTGCGAAGCCTAGCACGAGCGTCGAGAAGCTCGGCCTCGCCCGCATCCGCGAGCTGCTCGCCGGTGACGCGAAGACCGCGCTCGCCGCGCTCATCGCGCAGGATGCCGCGCTGGAGGCGGAGTTCACGCAGATCAGCGCGGTGGAGAAACTCGTGCTCTTCCAGCGCGACCTCGTGCGGCTGCTGAACAACTACGTGAGCTTCGCCGAGTTTTACGGGCGGCGCGGGGCCGTCTTCCAAGCTGGCTCCCTGTTCCTCGATGCGCGCACCTGCCATCTCTGCATCGAGGTCGTGGACGCCGGCAAGCACGCCGCGCTCGCGGGCCTTTCCGGGGCGTATCTCGCCTACTGCGACGTGACCCGCGCTGGCGGTGCGAAGAAAACCATCGTGGCCGTCTTCACCGATGGCGACTCCGACAACCTCATGGTCGGGCGCAACGGCGTCTTCTACGACCGCAAGGGCCAGGACTGGGACGCGACGATCACGAAGATCGTCGCCAATCCCATCAGCATCCGTCAGGCATTCTGGTCGCCTTACAAGAAGTTCGTCCGGCTCGTCGAAGAGCAAATCACCAAGCGCGCCGCCTCTGCGGAAGCGGAGTCGCAGGCGAAAGTCGGCTCCGCAGCCACCGCCGTCGCTCAGGCGGACAAGGCCAAACCCGCGCCGAAGGAAGAGCCCAAGAAACTCGACCTCGGCACCATCGCGCTGATCGGCACGGCCATCAGCGGCGTGAGCGGAATGATCGGGATGTTTCTGGGCACACTGCTCGGTCTCGGCATCTGGATGCCGCTGGGCATTCTCGGCATCGTGCTGCTCATCTCCGGCCCCTCGATGTTGCTGGCCTACATGAAACTTCGGCAGCGCAACCTTGCGCCGATCCTCGACGCCAACGGCTGGGCCATCAACACGAAGGCCAAGATGAACGTCCCGTTTGGCGCGGTGCTCACGCACGTCGCCAAGTTGCCCGCGAATGCCGAGCGCTCGCTCGAAGACCCCTACGCCGAGAAGCCCAGCCCGTGGAAGACCTACGCGGTGCTGCTTGTGCTCGTCGCGATCGCCTACACATGGTCCATCGGCAAGCTTGACGACTACTTGCCCGAGCCGGTGAAGAGCACGAAAGTTTTCCCCGCGCAGGCCAAGTGACGCCCATGAATTACTGGCTCGTGAAATCGGAACCGGAGGCTTACTCGTGGGACAAGTTTGTGGCGGACGGCGGCACGGCGTGGACCGGCGTGCGCAACTTTGCCGCGCGCCTGAATCTGCGCGCGATGAAGCGCGGCGATCTCGTGTGCTTCTACCACAGCGTGACCGGCAAGGAAGTCGTCGGCCTCGCGAAGGTGACGAAGGAGGCATATCCCGACGCCACGGCGAAGGAAGGCGACTGGTCGTGCGTGGACCTCGCGCCAGTGAAGCCGCTGGCGAAACCCGTCCCACTCGAAGCCATCAAGGCGGACAAGATGCTGGCCGGGATTCCGCTCGTGCGCCAGTCACGCCTCTCGGTGTCGCCGCTGACAAAGGAGCAGTTCGCGCGCGTGCTGGCGCTGGGCGGGACGAAGTTATGAATCAGAAAAGGCGGAACGGAGGATACCGAAGTGCCGCGCTTCGCTCCTGCTTTCCTGCTTTCCTGATGCCGTCTGGCCTTTGCGAATTCCTGAAGCGTGGAATCCGATTGGGTCTCGTGCTGGCTTGGTTGTGCCTGATCAGTGGGTGCGGCACTGCACCACCGGTGAAGACAGCGGCTTCGCCCGCGCAGGCGCCCGCGAATTTGCCGGCGCGGACGTTGCAGAAATGGAATCCCGTCTGGTGGTTCGGCAACGCGGACGACCCGGAGCCGCCGGACTGGTATCGGCCTGGAGGGAAATGCCGGCGCGTGCTCTGGCAACTGCGGAACCCGTTGCACAATTTCACCTTCTACGTCATCGGCGTCGCGGACAAACCGTTCACGCGCACGGGCAAGTTTCCCGAGGCGGTCTTCGCGCCCGACGGCGGCTGGAACTGGGCGGTCGCGCGCCACAAGTGGGTTCGCCTGCCTTTTATTTCCTTCAACGGAAAGTTGTGCCATTTCTACTTTGGCTGGCGCGAGCGCGGAAATTTTGGGTGCAAGGTGAACTGCGGAAAACTTCATTCCTCCGACTCCAAACGCGAGACACCGGACCCGGCTCCTCCTGCGGAACCGAAGTGAGACTCCTCGCAGCCCCTTCTACGCGAGCGGCACTTCGTGATACTCCAGCGCCCACTCCTGCATGAAGCGGACGCGCACAGGACCGATGCGATAGACGACGAGCTGCGGGTTGTCGAGCGAGCCGAGGAACTGCCGCATGAGCGGATTTGCGTCCCAGATTTCCTGAAGCAGCGGACGCTCGGTGACAACTTCAGCGACGCCCGTGAGCCGCACTTGGTTGTGCCCGTCGTCCATGTAGCAGAGTTCGACCCTCGGGTTCGCGGCGATCTCACCGGTCTTGTGGTAGAACCGCAGGTTCGCGACATACACCGTGAAGCCATCCGTGCGCACCGGCGACACGGGCCGGACGCGAGGTTGATCTCCGTCCATCGTGGCAAGCACGGGGAAGCGGTCGGCCTTGAGGACGCCCCGCGCGAGATCAAGCAGCTCGGCAGGCGCAATGGGTTTGGGAACCGGCTTCGACATGGCCGCTCAGGCCTTGTATTCCACGAGCACGCCGTATTCGGTGGTAGGCACGGTGGTTTCCTTGCCCTCGGCGTCCTTCTGCTTGAGTTGGTGGGTGTATTGCACGCCTGTGATGGCGATGACGTCGTCCTCGGGATGCAGGCCGATGAAATTGGACACCGCCTCGTCGAACGTGTCCTTGCCGTCCTTCACGTGCTCGTGGTGGCGGAAAGTTTTCACACGCAGCTTCTTGACGGTCTTGGCTGCGACATCCAGCGACTTGGAGGCGTTCTTGATGATCTTCGCATCGGGGAAACTGCTCTGTGGAATCACGGCGCCGCGATCCGCCTCCTCGGCCGCCGCTCCTCCGCCACCACTTGGGGCCGGGATGATGAGGACTTCCTTGCAGCCGGGGCACTCGATCTCCTGGCCGACGCCGGACTCGTCAATGCTCAGTTCCAGATTGCAAAAGGGGCAGTTGAAGGAGAATTCAGCCATAACGCGCGTTGGGTTGCTGTGTTGGCGGCGACGTTAAGCGCGCGCGCGCGGCCAATCTAGCGAAAAGTGCTACGGGGAATTCCGCAGCACGTCGAAGGGCGCGCTCAAGCGCCTCGTGGCCACGCGCGGCTGGGTGAGCGCCGCCTGCCACAACCCCATCTGGGCCGATATGGCCGGCGGCGGTTTCAAGCCCAACGGCGACACGCTCGACTTCGCGCTCACGACGAAGGTCTCGCTCGACGAAGCCCGCTCGCTGCTGGAGAAGCACGCGAGTGCAAAGCCAGCGCCTGCCGCCGCACCGGCCTTCGAACCCAAGACCAAGAAGAAGTAGCGGCTCGCCCACCGGGCGCATCTCAGTTTCTTGTATGCCGGCTGGATTCGCTGCTCCCCAGTTGCCGCACGCTCTCACCCTCACCCCGGCCCTCTCCCTCCGAGGGAGAGGGAGGGCGCTTCACGCCGGCGCGTGCAACCGAGCGCTGCATTTCACCAGGACGCAGCCGAAGTGGCTCCCTCTCCCAGCGGGAGAGGGCCGGGGTGAGGGAGAACGGCCACGCATGGTCCGGAGCTTGCAACAAACTGAGATGCGCCCTCGCCCACCGGCGGGCCAAAAACTCCGTTGACCAAAGGCGCAAGGCTGGTAGGCTCACGCAGTCGCCTACCAGCCATGAAGACCGGCATTCCCCAGCCGCGCTTGCCACGCCTGCGCGCCTTCACCTTGATTGAACTTCTCGTGGTCATCGCAATCATCGCGATCCTGGCGGGCCTGCTCCTGCCCTCGCTGGCCGGGGCCAAGGAGAAGTCCAAACGCACCCTCTGCCTCAACAACATGAAACAGCTCGGCATGGCGATAAACCTCTACGCCGGCGAGAACAACGACCGCTTCCCCGACGGCAAGCGCGACGACAATTCCTACCACTCATCCTTCATCGCCGCGACCGTTTATACCAACGCCTTTCTGCGCGCGGGCTTCAGCACCAACTCGCTCAACTGTCCGAACAAGAAGGACTGGATCCGCTACACGGCGGCCACCGGCTGGCGCATCGGCTATTACAACCTGTGGGGTTATCCGACAGACAACGACGCGCGCAGCCGGACCGGCGCTTACACCGTGGCGCAGACCACGCCTTGGGACAGCCCCAAGTTCACCCAGGACACCGGCCCATACCATGTGATTGGCGCGGACATCATTGAGAAAGGCACCACCACGCCCACCTTGACCAGTTCTGGTTCTCACGGTCCCACCGGCCCGGTCAGCGTCAACGGCCTCGCCGAACCGGACACGTTCAAGGTCGCCGGTGGCAATGTCGCCCTGCCCGACGGCTCGGCGCAGTGGCGCAAGTTGAGCGACATTAAATCCCGCTTTGTGCGCTGGACCGGCAACCCGGCCTCCGGGCAGACCACCATCGTCGGCTATTGGTGAACCGGGTGCCCGCTTCGGGACGACGCCTGACAAGAACAAGACGGTTCATCTCGGCAACCCGCCAGCCGGGGCTTGCCAAAGCCCTTCCGCTGGCAAACCTTGCCCGTGTGAAGAAACAGCTTTGGCCTTGGATTGCCTTCGTCCTTTGCCTCGCCCTCGTCGCCGCGCACGCGGCGCAATCCGCCGCGCCCGCCAAGCCGGCAGCCAAGTCCACGCCAGGAATGGAGGTCGCCCAGACCATCACCACCGTCACCGGCGTCGCCATCTCGCCGTTGCTGGGCACGAGCGCTTACGGGGCGTTCAAGTATTTCAAAACCGACGCGAGCCAGCGCGACAAGCTGCCGTGGTTCGCGCAGGTTTGGTTCTGGGCTCCCGCGCTGTTGCTCGTCGGTGCCGTGGCGTTGAAGGACACTGGCGGCGTGGTCATTCCAACGGCGCTGAAGAAGCCGTTCGATGTCGCAGAAGCCTTGGAAAACAAAGTCAGCGGCCTCGTTGCCGCCGGCGCTTTCGTTCCAATCATTGCAAGCGTGTTTGGCTCGGACGCGGTGAAGGAGGCGGTCGCGGGCAACGCCATGTTCGCCTCGCTCGGCGTCTCCGGCATTTTCAACGTGCTGATGGTGCCCTTCGCCGTCATCGCCTTCGCCATCGTCTGGCTCGCGGCGCACGCCATTAACATGCTCATCCTCATCAGCCCGTTCGCCACGGTGGACGCGGGGCTGAAGGCGTTCCGCACTTTCCTGCTTTCCACTGTGACCGTCGCCGGCTTCGCAAACGAGACCGTCGGCGCGGTGTGGTCGCTCATCATCATCGTCGCGAGCTACTTCATTGCGGGCTGGTCGTTCCGGCTCACCGTTTGCGGCACACAGTTCATCTGGGACTACTTCACGTTCGGGCGGACGCGCTTCAAGCCGGACGCCAAGGGCAACGCCATGTTCCTCGCCCGCGAGATCAACAAGGTTCCCATCCGCACCTACGGCACGCTCGCGCGCAACGACGCGGGCGAACTGGTCTTCACCTACCGTCCGTGGCTGCTGCTTGCGCCACGCACGCTCATCTTGCCGAAGGCGACTTACGCCGTGGGCAAAGGCATCTTCCACGGCGAGATCGTCACGCTGAACGGCGAGGAGCAGACCGCCGTCTTCACGCTGCCGCCGCGTTACAGCGCGCACGAAGAGGAGCTTGCACGGGTCTATGGCTGGGGCGTGACGGATGTGGGCATCGTCGCCGGGCTGAAGGCCATCGGACGGTTCATCGGCGAGCTGTGCGGCTTCGGTTCCAAGCCCGCGACCGCGAGTTGAATGGCGCTTCACTTGATTTGAAAACAGCCAACCCATCACACCCGCTCCTCGCGCCGCTCATGGCGGCTGCGCTCGCTTTCTCCCTCGCCGCCTGCAAGCCCGGCGACAAGGAGGAATTGCTCGTCAAGTCCGATGAGCGTTACCTGCCGATGGTTGGCAAGCCCACGCCGCCGTTGAAGTTCAAGTCGCTCGACGGCCGCGAGGTGGACTTGGAAAAACTGCGCGGCAAGGTCGTGCTGCTCGACTTCTGGGCGACGTGGTGCCCGCCGTGTCTGGAGGAAATCCCGAATGTCCGCAACGCCTACGACCGTTACAACAAGGACGGTTTGGAAATCGTCGGCGTGAGCTTCGACACCGACCGGCTGCGGCTCGAAGAAATGGTGAAGCGCGAAAACATCAGGTGGCCGCAATACTTCGACGGCGGCGGTCAGGAAGCGGCGCCGGGCAAGGCCTTTGGCATCAAGCACTGGCCGTCCATGTGGCTGCTGGACCGCAACGGCGTCGTCCGCTACATCAGCGCGGGCGCGGGCCTGGACCGGAAAATCTCCGAGCTGCTCAAGGGCCACGCCAATCCCGTCACCACCGCGCGCGGCGTCTTCGAGAAAAAAGCCGCGCTCGACCAGAGCGGCGACGAGCCGGCCAAGCCTGCCGCCGCCGCGCCCGGCGGCCCCATCGCGCCGCCCGGCGCACCGCAGGATCCCGCCTATCTTCAGTGGCTCGGCAAGCCGTTTCCCGCGCTCAAGTTCACCGCCATTGACGGACGGCAAGTGGACACCGACAAGCTGCGTGGACGCGTGCTGCTGATTGATTTCTGGGCGACGTGGTGCCCGCCGTGCATGGCGGAGATTCCCAACGTGAAGGCGGTCTATGACCGTTACAACAAGCAGGGCTTTGAAATCATCGGCGTGAGCGGCGACGACAGCCGCGCCGACCTCGAACGCGTGGTGAGCGCGAAGGGCATGACGTGGCCGCAGCTCCTCGAAGGCCGCACCGGCGAGGTGCCAAACCTTCGCCGTTATGGCGTGCAGCACTTCCCTTCCATGTGGCTCGTGGACAAGCAGGGCATCATCCGCGACGTGACCGGAGCTGTCGCTCTCAACGATAAGGTTGCCAAACTGATCGCTGAAAGTGGCTCGGCCGGGCCGCCGCCTGCCGCGCCACCCAAGGCCAACGCACCGGTTCGTGCCGAGACCGTCCCGCGCACGAACGCGACCGCGAGCACGAAACCGGCCCCGGCCTCCGTGCCTGCCGTCCCCACGCCTGTCCCCGCTCCAGCGCCGCAGCGCGCGCCGGAAGCCAAGCTCGGTGACCACGCCATCAGCGTGAAGAGCATCATCATCACTGCGAAACGCAGCACCGCCCTTCTGCAAATCGGCCCGAACGCCTACACCGTCGCGCCCGGCACCGAACTCGTCTTCCCGTCCGGCGGCAATCAACTCAAGGCCCGCTGCACGGAAGTTGATCGCGGCACCGTGGTCTTGACCATCGATGGACGGACGGAGCCGCTGCGGCTGGTGCTGCCCTGAGTTGGCTACGCGCGCAGCTTCGGCTGCACACCCAGCGTGCCGCGCAACGCACCGAGGTATTCGGGAGCGGAGGCACGGCGCAGTTCGGCCCACGCCGAGTCGAGACGCTCGCGAACATTGAGCTGGGTCGAAACGCCGCGCGTGTTCGACCGGGCGAGGAAGGTTTCCAGATTCTTCACGCGGCGCTGCCAGAACTTCACGTCGTTGGATTGCTTGGCCTGCAACCGCGCCGCATACCAGCCGCTCGCCAGCAGCGACTCGCGGGTGAAGAGCGCGCGGATTTCGGGATGGCCAAGGTCGCGGCCCTCGTGCTGGCCGTCGCGCATGATGTGCAGCAACGCGTGCAGCGGCGGGCAGGCGAGTTCGATGCCGCCGTCGGCGAAGTAGTGTTCCGCCACGCGGCGCGCGGTGGCGACGATGTTGTCCACGCCGTCGGCGAAGACCGCCATGTCTTGCAGCTCGGGCCGCATCATCTCGTCGGTGAAGACGCTGTGCGGGTAGTTGAAGACGCGCCCGAAGTAGTGCCGCACAAAACGTCCCGTGATGCGCCAACCGAGCCGGCTCGCGGGCACGCGCTGCCCGTTGAAGTCAAAGTCTTCGCAGCGCTCCAGATAGCCTTCGCGTTTCAGAAACGCCGGGGCGCGCTCCTCCGGTCCCATGCGGCACCACAGCTCCGGCACGAGCAGGCTGATGTCGTGGTCCACGCGCACCTTCGGTCCGACGTGGCCGGCACAAGTAAGGAACGCGTCGCCGCCGGTGAGGATGTGACTCACGAGCGCGGCGTTGAGGTCAATGATGGGATGCAGCGCGTTGAACGGGCCTTTCGTCAACGCGCCCTCGGAACCCGCGCCGGTCGTCGAAGGCGATTTGCCGGTCATGCTGGAGATGAACTCGATGAACAGCTCCGGCAGTTCGAGGTGGTGAATCGGGTTGAAGACGCACAGCGGGCGCACGCCCGGCTCGGGCGGATTGTTGCGGCGGCCCGGCAGCACGGCATTGACGGGCCGGTGCAACGGCGTGCTCGTCGGCAGGCGGCGGAACAATCGCGTGGCCATCTCGGCGAGATGGAACTCGCGCGGGTAAACGAGATCCTGGCGGTTCTGGAGGTAACGCGGATTCTTCGTCACCTTGCCGTCCACGAGGCGCGGCTGCGCGGAGCTGACGAAGAACTTCGGCCGACCGGTCTCGCTCGCGGCGGCGCGGATGAGATCGGCCATCGGCGGCGAGAACTTCACGAAGTTGACGCTGTCTTCCAGCTCGTGCTGCGCGTCGGCACGAGTGAGCGGCTGGTAGTTGGAGAAGAAATTCCCCGGCTGCGCGAAGTCGCTCTCCGCCTGCTGATCGTAGCCGCGATGGATGGCGTCGTCGGGCCGCTGGAAGAGTCGGTATTCGCAGTTCTGGACAAATTTCAGCGAGCGGCCGGCGACCGGCGCGGCGGCAAATGAAGCGCGCGTGAGGAAGGTGGTGGCGCCAGCGGCAGCCTCCGTGCTGCTGGGCGGGGCCGGCTCGGAGGCGGTTCCCCTGGCCATGACCGTCGCCGGCACCACCACGCTCGCGCTGATGTCGTCCTCCTGCTGGAGCTTCATCGCGGGATGGAAATCTTTCCGCAGGCTGAACACGCGCCACGCGCCGTCGGCATCGAAGCCCACGCGCAGATAGGTGGTCGCGAGCTTGCGGTTGTCGCACTTGAGCTCGTTGCCCGGCACGCCATTGACCACGTCCACGCTGAAGTGCTCGCGCCAGGCCTGGCCCCACTCCAGCTTGAAAAAACGCTTCACCACGAAGACGAGCTCCTTCACATACTGCGGAATGCCTTTGAGCCATTCGTTGAACTCGTCCGAGTAATCGCGCGGCGACGGCGAGAGCAGCTTGATGACCGAGCCGAGCGAGCGCTCGCGCGAAAGCACCGGGCGCGAGTCAATGCCGTTGCGCTCCGGCTCGCGGAAGCGCTGCGAGTAATCGCGCGCAAGCAGCTCGGCGACCGCGTCGAAGTCCCGCTTGAAATCAGCGACAAACACCGGGCCTTGCAGGATCGCGTCGGAGAGCGATTTGGAAATCTCCGACTTGCCGCCGCCGGAGACGGTGCAGGGCTTGTGGCAGAAGGTGCCCTCGCCGCGCGTGCCCACGAGCCGCCAGATGCGGCCCGGCGGTTTTTCCATCTGGACGCGATAGCCGCTGGGCCGGACGTAAGTATGGTCGGCGAGCAGCTTCGTGCGCTGCGGGCCGCGCTCGTTGGTCCACGCCACGGCCTGCGTGCGCAGGTCGAAGCTCGCGTCCTCCGGCACGTAAAGAATGTCCGCGAACTTCCGGTCCACCGCGTAGCCCTCGGGCTTCAGCTCCATCACGTCCCTGAACAGCTCCGCCGCGTCCTCGAAGGAATGCCCGCGCTGCTGCACGTGAACGCCGCCGGCAAACTCCTCGCCGAGATCGTAGCTCGGAAAAACCAGCGCGCCGCCCGAGTGCTCCTCCTCGCAGAGGCCGAAAAGATTCGCGGCGAAGCTGATTTGCGTCTTCACCTCCTTCTTGCAGTAGCCGAAGTAGTTGTCCGCGATGAGCGTGACGATGACGCCGGACTCGTCGCGCGCGGTGAGCTTGAAGGCCGAGCCGTCGTTGTAGAGTTCGCCTTCATCGCGCCAGCACATCCCGTCACGCCGCTGGCGCTCGGTGGCCTTGTCCCACGGCGGCAGGCCGGCATCCTTCTTGGTCACTGCGGTGAGGTGCGGCGCGAGGACGACGCAGCCGGTGTGGCCGGTCCAATGCTCCACGTCGAGCGCCGCGTCGTTGACCGGCAGGTAAGGATCGCCCGCGTTGCCGAAGATGCTTTCGACGAAATCCAGGTTGCTGACGAGGTTGCCCGGCGCGAAGAAGCGGATCTCCATCGTCTTCTCCGCGCAGAAGCCCGGCACGGCGGGGCACACCACCGGACGCAGCAGCAGCGACACGAAGCACTCCGCCGGCTCCGGCTGCGACGCGGTGAACGGCAGCCGCAACAACGCCTGCGGCGGCGTCAGCGCAAACTGGAGCATCCGCGCGAACGTGTGCACGGGCACCGCCTTCTTGTCGTCGGGAATCGGCAGCCCGCCCTCGGCGACATGGAACACACCCGCCGTCGTGCGCCGGTCCTTCGCCGGATTGTGCAGCACGCCCTGCCGCACACGGTAGGAGCTGACGATGTCGGAGACAAACTCGTCGCGATCCGGCGGCAGCGACAGCGCACGCGCGACGCCGTGGCGATCCAGCACGAAGGTCTGGTGCGGCAACCTCACTGGCAAGCCGGTCTCGTGCAGGTAATCGTCGAGGAACTGCTGGATGCGCCAGTCCACCGGTGCCTGATAATCCGCGAGCAGCCGCTCCGTCTCGCGATGCCGCGCGAGCAGCGACTCCGTGAGGTCGCGGAACTCCGCCGCGTCCGCCGTCGCCAGCGTGGGACAGCCCAGCGCGGCGAGCTTGAGATTGATGTAAGTGACGAGCTTCGGGTCGGTGAGCGGCGAAGGGTTGCCACCGAGGCCGATGGCTTTGCGGAGGTCGGCGTTCATGCCGGCGCGACTGTAGGGAGTCGGCCCGTCGCGGGGCAAATTACATTTTTGCGACCTCCGAAGGAATGCCGCTCATCCTCGGCCGGTCAGGCCAGCACGCCCTTCACGATCTCCGCCTCGCGTTCCAGGCCGCTGAGGCGCATGTCCACACCGAGATGCTTGAAGGTGAGCTTGAGGTGGTTCACGCCCATCAGGTGCAGGAGCGTTGCGTTCAGGTCGTTCAAGTGGACGGGGTCTTTCACGACGTTGTAGCTGAAGTCGTCGGTCTCGCCATAGACAGTGCCGCCCTTCACGCCACCGCCGGCCAGCCACATGCAAAAGTTCCGCGGGTGATGGTCGCGGCCGTATTGGTCCTTCTTCAGCGTGCCCTGCGAATAGACCGTGCGTCCGAACTCGCCGCCCCAGACGACGAGCGTGTCCTTGAGCAGGCCGCGCTCTTTCAAGTCCGACAGCAACGCGTGGATCGGCTGGTCCACGTCGTTGCACTGGGCCTTGATGTCCTTCGGCAGGTTGCCGTGCTGGTCCCAGCCGCGATGGAGGATCTGCACCACCCGCACGTCGCGCTCGGCGAGGCGGCGCGCGAGCAACGCGCTGTGGGCGAACGTCCCGGGCTTCGTCACGTCCGGGCCGTAGCGCTCGATGATGTGCTTCGGCTCCTTCTTCAGGTCCACCAGCTCTGGCACGCTCGTCTGCATGCGGAACGCCATCTCGTATTGCGCAATGCGCGTGAGCGTCTCGGGATCGCCGAAGCGCTCGTGGTTCAGCGCGTTCAACTTGCCGAGTCCATCGAGCATCGCACGGCGGTTGTCGGCGGCGACGCCGGGCGGATTTTGAATGTAAAGCACCGGGTCCGCGCCGCTGCGGAGCGCGACGCCGTTGTGCCGCGTGGAGAGGAAACCGCTCTGCCACATGCGCGTGAAAAGCGCCTGCGCCGCCGCGCCGCTGGACCAGCTCGGCGTGAGCACGACAAAGCTGGGCAGGTCATTGTTCTCGCTGCCAAGGCCGTAGCTCAACCACGAGCCGAGGCTCGCGCGGCCGGGCACCTCGCTGCCGGTCATCACGAACGTGCAGGCCGGGTCGTGGTTGATGGCCTCGGTGTGGATGCTGCGGATGACGGCGAGTTCGTCGGCCATCTTCGCCGTGTGCGGGAGAAGTTCGCTGATCCACGTGCCTGCCTTGCCGTGCTGCGCGAACTTGAACATCGAGGGCGCGACTGGCAGCCGCGCCTGGCCGCTGGTCATCGTGGTGATGCGCTGGCCCTTGCGGACGGAGTCGGGCAAGTCCTTGTCGAAGTGCGCCTCGAGCTGCGGCTTGTAGTCGAGCGTGTCAATCTGCGACGGCCCGCCGTTCATGTGCAGGTAGATGAGCCGCTTCGCCTTCGGCGCGAAGTGTGGCAGTCCGGTGAGCGCAGGATGCACGCGGTCGCCCTTGGATTTGGTTGGCGAGCCAAACGCGTCGCGCGACATGGCCGCGAGCGCGAGCGAACCAGCGCTCAAGCTGGCGGCGCGGAAGAACTGGCGGCGTGTCTGGTGTAGAAAGAATTCGTTCAAGAGGTTCATGGGGAACTGGACTTTTGACATTCGGGATCGTCGTTAGGGCTGGCTGGCGACTTATCAAGTGCTCTTGCGCTTGCTCTTCGCAAGCACAACGCAAGCATGTAGACCATGAGGAGACCAACCAGCATTGTGACTTGAGCTTGGGCTTCCACATCTTTAAGCGCTGGCCTTGAAAGCTTATGAAACATTCCAAACCAATCCGCAGCGACCTTCGGGAAAAGAGTTAGAGTCGACATGGTAAAGCAGGTCAAAAACATCTGGTAGATATGTGCGGGCTGGCCGATCCCAACACGCCAGCGAAGAATCATAAGCCCGCCCAACATTCCTCCGAAACTCACCGCGAAGCATATTGCCAGAAAAGACGTGGGCGCGGCGATTCGCTCCCGAGCTTCGAGCGCGCTTCTCCCGAGCCAGCAAAGCAAGGCAATTAACAAACCGAGAAGCACGCCCAACACGACACGATCCGCGAACCGTTGCTTGGGTTGCGATGAATTGGCGGATTGGGCGCTCATTTACTCATCCCCAGTTCACGCTGTTCAGTGCCCGGCCTACGTTCTTCGCGGGCATCGAGCGGCTCTTCCCCCTCACCCCGGCCCTCTCCCGCCGGGAGAGGGAGCGACGCAGGCCGCGCTCGGTGAACAGGGACGCCACAGCACTTCGAGCACGGGCTGACTTTCCCCCTCTCCCGGCGGGAGAGGGCCGGGGTGAGGGGGAAGCGCACGAAATCAGCCCGCTGGTGCAGGCCATCCGCGCACCTACCACATCCGTGTTCAATCCGTGTTTCATCCGTGGCTAGTTCTTGGTGACTACTTCATCGAGATTCAGAATCAAGTTCGCCACCATCGCGTAAGCCGCCAGTTCGCCTGCGTCGAGCGTCGCGTCGGGCTTGGACTCGCCGAAGGTGATGGCCTTCTTCGCGGCTTCGGCGCGGCCCAGATACTTGGCCCATTGCGTGAACAGCTCGTCGTTGAGCACGGCGAGTTCGGCCTTCGTCGGCGGGCGGGCCGTGGCGAGGCGGAAGCCGTAGGCGAGGCGCGCTTCGGCGTGGCTGCCGCCTTCCTTCAACATCCGTTGCGCGAAGGCGCGCGCGGCCTCGAAGTGCTGCACGTCGTTCATCAGCACGAGCGCCTGGAGCGGCGTGTTGCTGCGCTCGCGGCGCACGCAGGTCTGCTCGCGGCTCGGCGCGTCGAAGGTCGTCATGCTCGGCGCGGGCGCGGTGCGCTTGATGAAGGTGTAGAGGCTGCGCCGCCAGAGCGACTCGCCGTCGTCGCGCTTGTAGGTCTTGGTGTTGCTGCCGGAATAGGCCACCGGCTCCCAGATGTTGTCGGGCTGATAAGTGCGCACGCCCTTGCCGCCGAGGGTCGGCACGAGCAGGCCGCTCACGGCGAGTGCGTTGTCGCGGACCATCTCGGCGTCGAGCCGGAAGCGTGGGCCGCGCGCGTAGAAGCGGTTGTCCGGATCGGCGGCAAGCTTCTGCGGCGTGGCCTTCGAGTCCTGCCGGTAGGTTGCGGAGGTCACGAGCAATTTCATGAACTGCTTCACGTCCCAGCCCTGCTCGCGGAACGTCACGGCGAGCCAGTCGAGCAGCTCCGGATGCGACGGGGCCTGGCCCTGCGCGCCGAAGTCGGAGGAAGTTTTCACAAGACCAGTGCCGAACAGTTGCTGCCAGAAGCGGTTCACCGCGACGCGCGCGGTGAGCGGATGCTGCGGACTGACGAGCCACTTGGCGAAGTCGAGGCGGTTCGTCGTGCCGGACTTGGGCAACGGCGGGAGCACGGCGGGGACGTTGGGCCAGACCTGCTGGCCGGGCTTGTTGTATTGGCCGCGCACCATCACGAAGCTGTCGCGCGGCTTCTCCAGATCCTTCCAGATGAAGGTCGCGGGAATGGCCTTGTCGAACTCGTCGCGCGCCTTGGCAATCGGGTCTTTCTCCGCGTGCAGCTCGTCGAAGTGCGGCTTGGTGGTGTTGCAGACCAGTTCGAAATAATAGTCGCGCAGCCGCTGATTCTCCTCCGGTTTGCGGTCCTCGCGCTTCACGGAACGGAAGAGCCGCTTCACGTCGTCGGGCACGCTCGTGAGCGCCTTGCCTTGATTTTCCTTGAGCCAGATGGCGAGTGATTCGTTCGGGTCTTTCGACGGATTGCTCTCGCCAGTCACGCCGACCTTGTCCCAATAGACCGTGCCGCCGAAGAGCGTGAACGCGAGCCCCCTGATCTTGTCGCCGGCCTTGAAGCCGAGCTGCGACGCGGCGAACTCGAGCTTCACCCACTCGCCGGTCTTCGGCAGATCGCCGAGGCGCTTGCGTTCGTTGGTGTCCTTCTTACCAAACTCAATCGCGTCGAGATCGCCCCACACGGCGCGATGCGACCACTCGCCGGTGTTGAACTGGAGCATGACTGACTTCGGCGCGTCCTGCGGGTCGAGATAAACGTGGAGAAAAACTTTGCCGTTCGGCGGGACGGTGAACGGCGTCTTGAGGTCGGTGAAGAAATCCTGGCCGACGCCTTTGTCGCTGCGCTTGAGAGCGCGCTTGCCGGCGAGGACCCTGCCGTCTTTCTCCGTGACCCACTGCGCGGAGGTCGAGGCGCCACTGGCTTCCACCTTCGCACCGGCGGGGAAGTCATCGTCCACCCAGACCGTGTCGAACTTCTTCAACGGCGGCGGCGGATTCAGCGTGGACGGGTCGGTGTAATCCACCTTTGCCAGCTCGGCCTTGATGCGCTTGTTCACGGCGGCGATCTGCGCGGCGTAGTCGTCCAGCTTCTTTTGCTGCTCGGGCGTGGTGAGCTTGAGGATGGGCGCGGTGAGCAACTGGTTGCCGTCCATCGCCGGGTCCGCGTTGCTCTGGAAAAAGGCATACATCGAGTAGAAGTCGCGCGACGTGATCGGGTCGTATTTGTGGTCGTGGCAGACCGCGCAGCCGGCGGTGAGGCCCATCCACACGGCGGCGATGGTCTCGGTGCGGTCCACGGCGTAGCGAAAGATGAACTCCTCGTTGATGCTGCCACCCTCGCCGGTCGTGACATTGCAGCGGTTGAAGCCGGTGGCGATAAGCTGGTCCTGCGTCGGGCTGGGCAGCAAATCGCCCGCGAGCTGTTCGATGGTGAACTGGTCGAACGGCAGGTTGCGATTGAACGCGCGCACAACCCAGTCGCGGTAAGGCCACATGGAACGCTCGTTGTCCAAATGCATCCCGTGCGTGTCGCCGTAGCGCGCGGCGTCGAGCCAGATGCGGCCCATGTGCTCGCCGTAGTGCGGCGACACGAGCAAGCGGTCCACGACTTTTTCGTAGGCGTTAGGCGAGGTATCCGCGAGAAACGCGTCCACCTCAGCCGTCGTGGGCGGCAGACCGGTGAGGTCAAAAGTCACGCGGCGGATGAGGACTTCGCGCGAAGCCTCTGGATTGGGCGTGAGCTTGCGCTCGACGAGCTTGGTGGCGATGAAGCGGTCGATGGGGGAAGTAATTGAGTGATTAGTAATTAGTCCCGAGGTGGGCGGAGGCTGGGACTTATTACTAATTACTAACCACTCCTTCGGCAGCGCAGCGGGCGGCTGCACCTTCGCCGGCGGGACAAACGACCAGTGCCCCTGATAGTTCGCGCCTTCTTCGATCCATTGCTTGAGCAACGCGATTTGCTCAGGCTTCAACGGTTTTTTGTTCGACTCCGGCGGCGGCATCAAATCCTTCGCGTCCTTCGTCGTGACGCGCGCCCACAGTTCGGACTTCTTCAAGTCCTTCGGCGCGACGGCGTGCTTGGCGAGCGCGCTCTCGGCCACGTCGAGCCGGAGCTTGGCCTTGCGCTGCTTCTCGTCGGGGCCGTGGCAGGCGTAGCAGTTGTCCGAGAGGATGGGCCGGATGTCGCGGTTGAAATCTACCTTGCGTGGCGCGGCCCCGGCGGGACCGGACGCGGCGAGCCAGAGCGCGAAGGCACAGCCGCCCCAAGTCACGTGTCTGAGAGTCATACGCACAGTCTTCGACTCGCCGGGGAAAAAGGCCATTCAGAAAGCGCGCGGAGCGACAGCCACTCCACCGCGCTTCAGTCCTTCACGAGCTTCGCGATGACGCTGCTCGTGGAGCGGCCCGGCACGCCGGGCAGAATCACGACCTTGCCGCCGTGGCTTTCGATCAACCGGCGCTCCGGCTGGTTGATCGTATCAATCGTGTAGTCGCCACCCTTCGCGTAAATGTCCGGCTTCACCTCGGCCAGGAAGCGCAGCGCATCCACCTCTTCGAAGACGCACACGCCGTCCACCGCCGCGAGCGCCGCGAGCACCGTGGCGCGGTCCTGCTCGGAGTTCACCGGACGACCCGCACCCTTGAGCGAGCGCACGGAAGCATCGCTGTTCAGCCCGATGAGCAAGGCATCGCCCAGTTCGCGCGCCGCCGCGAGATACGTGACATGTCCGGCGTGGAGAATGTCGAAACAGCCGTTCGTCACGACGAGCCGTTGGCCTCGCGCCCGCACCTGCTCACGCCACGCTGCGACGCCAGTGAAGGGAATGATCTTGTCCCGGAAACTCAGCACGCGCGGATGCTGCGGGACGGGGCGGAGCTTGGCAAGACGGCGACGACTTCTAGCCTTCCGCGCGATACGCCTCCGCCAGCAGCGTGACAGGATGCGCGGTGCGGAGGTTTAGGCCCTCCGCCTTCGCGCCGTTGACGATCTGGAGGAGGCAGCCGGGGTTGCCGGTGGCGACGACTTCCGCCTTGGTCGAGTGGATGTGCTTTATCTTGCGTTCGAGGAGTTCGTTCGCCATCTCGGGCTGCGTGAGGTTGTAAATACCCGCGCTGCCACAGCACCAGTTGCTCTCAGGGAGTTCCACGAGCTGCATGCCAGGAATCGCCTTCAGAAGCGCGCGCGGCTGGCTGGTGACTTTCTGGCCGTGGCAGAGGTGGCAGCTCTCGTGATAGGTGACGACGGTAGTGGGGCAGGCGTCCTCGCCTGCCTCGCGTCGTGCGGACGGCCCGCCCGCAGTTGCAGCAAGCGGGACGCTTGCCGGACTGGTGGCAGCCGGGACGGCTGCCCCACTAGCGCGCGGTTTCGGCGGCTCGATGCCAATTTGTCCAAGCCACTCGTGGATGTCCTTCACCTTGCGGTCCCATTCGTGGGCGCGTTTTTCGTAAACGAGGTCGCCCTTCAGCAACGCGGCGTAGTGCTTCAAGTGCGAGCCGCAGCCGCCAGCGTTGGTGATGATGGCGTCGAACTGATCGGGCGGAAACTGCTCGATGTTCCGGCGCGCGAGCGTTTGCGCGAGCGTCCACTCGCCGTTGTGCGCGTGCAGCGAGCCGCAGCAATGCTGCTCGGGAGGCGTGATGACTTCGCAGCCGTTGCGCGCGAGCACTTCGACGGTGTCGAGGTTCACGTCACTGAAAATCAAATCCTGCGCGCAGCCGGTGAGCATGGCGACGCGGTAGCGCCGCTCGCCGCGCGCGGGCGTGACCGGCGCGATGAGGTCGGCGGAGAGGGCGGGCTGGATGTCCGGCGTCATCGCCTCCATTTCGCGGAGACGCTTGGGCAGAAGCTCCATCACGCCGCTGTTGCGCACGAGCCATTGCAAGCCGAGCTGCTGGTAGAGCCGCAGCGCGAAGCCGAGCACCTTGAGCCGGTTCAAGTCCATGAACAGCCAGCCGACCGTGAAGCCGCGAATCGCGTTGCGTTTCGGGTTGTTCAGGACGCCGCTGGCCTCCGCCTCGGCGCGGGCGTGCTCGAAGAGTTCGGCGTAGTTCACTCCCGCCGGACAGGCGGTCATGCACGCGAGACAGCCGAGACAGAAATACATTTCCTCCGCGAACGCCTCCGTCGCTTCCAGCCGTCCGTCAGCGATGGCGCGCATGAGCGAGATGCGGCCGCGCGGGGAGTTGCGCTCGAGCTTGGTGGCGTCGTAAGTCGGGCACGTGGGCAGGCACAGGCCGCAGTGCATGCACTGCTGCACGACGGAGTAGTCGAGGTCTTTGAGGTGGGAGAAGGGCGCGGCCATGACGTTCGTAGCGGCGCGAATTACTACGCGCCGCGCTGGGGACGGGCAATCTTCAAAAGTGTGGACAGCACGGGCGACAGGTTCATCCTGCCGCCTTTCGCCAGCTTATGAAAACCGCCTCCCTGATCGTAGCCAGCCTGCTTGTCGCTTCCCAGTCCCCAGCCCGCGCCGCCGCGTTGCGCGTCACAGTAAAGGCGGGCGAATTAAACCGGCAAGGCACCATCGTCTCCTTCGCCGTGCCGCCGGCTGCAAGCGGTTGGCAGCGGTTGGAGACGGAGTCCGGCGGCGTGGTGCCGTTCCAAGTGGACGTGGACGGCAAGGGCTGGCTCGTGCTCGATGACTTGAAGGCGGGCGCGACAAAAACTTTTCGCCTCAAGCCCGGCGCGTCCGCTCCCGAGGCCGTGACCGTGAGCAAGGATGGGGCCTTGATGCGGCTTGCCGTGAAAGGAAAATCGCTCGCCACCTATCAGACCACACCGAGCGAGCCGCCTCCCGGCGTGTCCACGCACTACCGGCATGGGGCTTACCTGCATCCGGTGCTGACGCCGTCGGGCCGGCTGGTCACGGGCGACTATCCGCCCGACCACCGCCACCAGCGCGGCATTTTCTTCGCGTGGACGCACACGGTGTTCGAGGGCCGCGAGCCGGACTTCTGGAACATGGGCAAGGGCGACGCCGCGAAGGTTACGGCCGCGACGGAGTTCGTGGCGATGGACCGCACGTGGAGCGGGCCGGTGCATGGCGGCTTCGCGAGCCGGCATCGGTTCATGGACTACCTCGCGCCCGAGCCGAAGGTCATGCTCAACGAGCGGTGGACCGTGACCGCTTACAACGTCGCGGCGAGCGGCGGCAAGGCGTGGTTGCTGGACTTCGTTTCGACGCAGGAGTGCGCAGGTCCGAGTCCCGTGAAGTTGCCGACGTATCACTACGGCGGCCTCGGAGTGCGCGGCCAAGCGGCGTGGGACCCGGTGAACGCAGTCACGTTTCTCACATCCAACGGCGACGACCGGAAGAAGGGCGACAACTCGAAGGCGAACTGGGTTCACATGGGCGGCCAAGTGGACGGCGCGGCGGCGGGTCTCGCGGTGCTGATTCACCCGGACAACTACCGGTCGCCGCAGCCGCTGCGATTGAACCCGAAAAACCCGCAGCTCTGCGTCGCGCCGTCGCAAGGTGGCGATTGGGAAATCACGCCGGGCAAACCCTACGTCTCGCGCTACCGCTTCGTCATCGCCGACGGCCCGGCGGACGAGGTCGAGCTGGACCGGCTGTGGAACGACTATGCGAAGCCACCGACGGTGACGGTGGCGATGGAGTGAAGGGATTCGCCGCGAAAGGGCGCAGAGGACGCAGGGGTGGAAAGCGGAAACGTCCAACGCTCAACATTCAACTTTCAACGTCCAGAGGGGGCGTTCGTTCAAGGTTGAGCGCTGGACGTTCAATGTTGGAAGTTTCCCCCTCTGCGCTCTTTGCTCCCTCTGGCGGCAAGAATCAAACCGTCGGGGTGGCCACGCCGGCCATCATGCGCAGCAGGACGGTCTGCGAGAAGTTGTCGCGTTCCAGCTCGCCGACTTGTTCACCCTCGCGCAGCACGATGATGCGGCGGCAGAGATTGATCAGTTCGGGCAACTCGGAGGAAATGACCAGCAGACCCATCTTCGCGCGCGCCAGCTCGTCGAGGATCTTGTGGATCTCCGCCTTCGCGCCCACGTCCACGCCGCGCGTCGGTTCGTCCACGATCATCGCCGCGCAATCGCGCGCGAGCCACTTGGCCAGCGCGACCTTTTGCTGGTTGCCGCCGCTCAAGGTCACGACTGGCGACTCGATGCTGCCCATGCGCGTCTGGAGGCGCGTGAGGAAGTTGTGCGTGATGGCGCGCTCGTCGCCGCGCTTGATAAGCCCGCCGGGAAAGCTCACGCGGTCCAGCGCGGCGAGCGAGGCGTTCTCGCGGCAGTTCATGGTGAGCACGAGGCCCTGGCGCTTGCGATCTTCAGGCACCATGCCGACGCCCGCGGCCATCATCCGCGAGACGGAACGGAGCTTCACTTGCTGGCCGTTCACAAAAACTTTTCCCGTCACCATCGGATCGAGTCCGAAGATGGCCTGCGCGATCTCGGTGCGGCCCGCGCCGACGAGGCCCGCGACACCGACGACCTCGCCGCTGCGGATGGTGAAGCTGATGTCCTTGAACTTGCCGCGCGACGACAGCTTCTCCACGCGCAGCACTTCCTCGCCCAGCGCGAGTGCGACGTGATCGGGTGTCTTGAACTCCACGTCGCGCCCGACCATCTGGTGGACGAGGCGGTCGTGGTTCGTGTGCGCGATGCGCTCGGTGGCGACGTGCCGGCCGTCGCGCAACACGGTGATGGTGTCGCAAAGGCGGAAGATTTCTTCGAGCCGGTGCGAGACGTAGATGACGGTGATCTCGCGTTGCTTGAGCTGGCCGAGCAGCTTGAAGAGATGCTCGCTCTCCGCGACGGACAGCGAGCTGGTCGGCTCGTCCATCACGATGACGCGCGCGCCGGTGCCGACGGCGGCGGCGATCTGCACGAGCTGCTCCTGCGCGGTGCTGAGGCGGCTGATGGGCAGGTTCACGTCGAGATCGCACTCGATTTCCTTGAGCATCGCGCGGGCCTTGCGGCGCATCTGGTCGCGGCTGACGACGCCGAACTTCTTGGGCAAGTCTCCGAGGCAGAGGTTCTCCGCGATGGTGAGGTTTGGGCAGAACGCAAGCTCTTGATGCACCATCGCGATGCCGAGCTGCCGCGCGCGGAGCGGGTCGGTGGGCTTGATGGGATCGCCATCGAGACGCAGCTCGCCACTGTCGGCGTTGTGGACACCCGCGAGGATTTTTCCCAGCGTGCTCTTGCCCGCGCCGTTCTCGCCCATGAGCGCGTGACACTCGCCGCGCTCGACGGTGAAGCTCACATCGTCCAGCGCGAGCACGCCGGGGAAGCGCTTCGTGATGTGGCTGAAGGTGAGGTAAGGCATGGGCTTCGCTGCGCCAGCATGGCCGGGCGAGGCGCCGCTGACAACTCCGCCGCGACCGTGCCCATCGGCGGCCCAACGGGCGCTCAGTCAATCCGGTCGAAGACCAGCGTGTTGGCGCCAACGCTCGCCGCCAGCTTGCCGTTCTCGATGAAGCTCGCGTCCGCCGTCTTCTCGCCCTGCTCGGTCGTGATCGAGATTTGAACCTTGTCCCCCTCTTTCTTCCACGTTCCGGAAAAGAGCGTGGGGGGCTGGTTGGTGGGCGGCGGCGGGAACTGGCCGGAAACCACGAACCGCTGGGATAACATGCCGGCAAACCCGGCGAGGGGCTTTTGCGTGCCTTTCACGTAAACCTTTTCGTCCGGCGTGGTGACGAGCAGGTAGTCCGCCATGCGGAGTTTTAAGAGGTAGCGCAGGCGGTTCTGGTTCACGACCGTCATCAGCTTGGTGTCGGCCTTCGCGAATTGCTTCACGGTGCTGGCGATGTCGATCTGCCACTTGCCAACCATCGGCTCCGTTGCGTATTTCGCGGACTTGCCGGTCTTGAGGAACGCGATGAGGTCAGTCAGATCCACCTCCTTCGTCACGCGCTGAATTTCCGCGTGGTTGATGATCGTCTCGGTGGTCGGGTCCTTCAGGATGACGGAGACGTTCGTCTTGGCGGGCAGCAGCACCGAGTAGGTCTCGTTCGTGAACGCCGTCTGCAGCTCCGGGTTCTCCGCGAGCGACATGAACAGCGGATACTCCGGCATGCGCGACTGCAACTCCTTGTTGTTATACAGCAGGCCGAGCAGGTCCGCCGTCTGGGTGAACCGGGGCGAGACGGAGCCAACGCCCGCCGCCACGCGGTCGAACTTCGTGCTGCTGAGGTCGTCGCGCATCTTGTTCACCAGGTTCAACCAGAACGGATTCTCGTTCGGCGACTCGATCTGCTTGGTCACGTAGCCGACGTGATAGACATACGCGCTGCCCGCGATCAGATACACGATGGCCGCCAGCATGCCCACGCACAGGCCGAGCTGGCTGTCCAGGCGCTCCCACCTCATGCGGAGATCGTCCTTCACCTTGTATTTGAAGTAGCCGCCGATCTTGAGATACACCGCCACCGCGATGCTGTTGAAGACGAGCATGATCGCCAGAAAGGCCAGCGGCGCGGCCAGCGACCAGACGGTGATCGGGTTCTTGATCGTCGCGGCCTCGAGCGCCTTGCGGAAATACGGCGCAAGCGGTCCCGCCGCGAACAGCGCCACCGTCACGCCCAGCAGCGAAATGCTCATGCGCAGCGCCCCGACCTGCCGGCCCAGCGCGCCAACGATCACGAATAGAACCACAGCGAGAATCCAAATGGTCATGACGGCGGATTATTCGCGGCGCGTTTGAAAAGGCACGTAAAAAAGTCGGCCCCTCAAGGACGCGCTGGGTTGGGGGACACAGGCACGAGCTTGCCGCCGTGGAGGACGCGCAGCCGCTGGCCGCGCCAGACGACGGTGTTGCCGAGGAAGGCCAGCGCCCAGAGGGGGACTTGGAGGAGGTCTTTGAGGAGTGGCAGCGCGGAGATGACGCAGCTTGAAGGCGGAGTTGGACTCCGCAAGCGATGACTCAAGAAGCTGGTCATGATGGGGCGGAGCAGCCAGACGATAGAGAACACGAGGAGACCGCCACCGACCGCGAACAATTCCCCGCGCGAAACACGGCCCAACAGATGCGAATCCTGCGGGGCCTTAAGCAGGGTGCATACAGATTGAGCACCCGCGAGCAGCCCCCACACCGTCGCATTGCTCAGGATGCTGAAGAAATACGGCACGGGCTGGCAGACTCGAATGGTCCGCGCCCAGCGGAGTTGATGCGCCCAGACTTCGCGCCAGCCCTGCGGGCGTTCCCAGCACTCCACCACCACGGGGCACAGTTCGATGCGGTAGCCGCGTTTCGTGATTTGCTGGCCGAGTTGGTAATCATCCGCGAGGTAATCCACCAGCGCGCGAAAACCGCCGATTTCCTCCAGTTGCCTGCGCCGCATGGCCATCGTCGCGCCGAGGGCGAAGTCCTGCGGCTTGAGCGTGCGGGACTGGAGCACCTGGCTCCAGAAGTCGGCGTTCGTGGCGACGGCCTCCCATTGCATCGCCGGCGTGGTCGGGTTCGCGAGCGCGTAAAAGCAGTTTGCGAGGCCGACCTGCGGATCGCGCAACGGCTGGATGACTTGCGCGAGGAAGTCCGGCGGCACACGCGTGTCGGCGTCGCTGACGATGAAGTGATCGTGCTGCGCGAGCCGTTCGAGGTGGACGAGCGTGGAGACCTTGGCGTTCGGACCGAGCTGCTCCGGGCAGAGGACGAGCTGGACGTTTGACAGCGGATGCTCGGCGATGAGCTTGCGGACGACATCACAAACCGGATCGTTCGCCGCTGCGACGCCGAAAAGGATTTGCACCGGGCCGCGATAATCCTGTTTGAGCCAGCTTTCGAGACAGCGGCGCGTCTCGTCGTCGCAGCCCTTGAGCGGCTTGAGCAGCGTGAGGCCGGGCGCGAACGAAATGTCCGCCGCGCGCCGGTGCAGCGGGAAACGGCGCGCGGCCAGCCATTGCCAGAGCGTGATGGCGAGGCTCAGGAGCGCAAGCGCGGCGAGGATGACGTGCAGAAGCACGGCGCGTTCTTAACACGGGTTGAAACACGGTAACAGCCTCGCTTGACACCGCTGCACCACCGCTGGACTCTGCGACCACGCCCGTCACAACAACAACGAGTCATTTGTATGAGCGACGAAAAACCAGTCTTCCACGGCAGTTCATCGCAGGTGCTGAACCTTGCCCATTACGCCGGAGCCATCGTGCTGGGCGCGGTGATCCTCGTGGCCGGCACGAAGTTCGCCGGCTGGCTGGCGGCGCTGGTGGTGTTGCCGCTGGCGTATGCGGGTTGGTGCTGGTTGAGCCTCGCGAGCCGCGTGTATGAGATCACCACGGAGCGGATCAAGGTCACGACCGGCCTGGTGAGCAAACGCACCGATGACCTGGAACTCTACCGTGTGAAGGACACGGTGCTGGAGGAACCGGCGCTGCTGCGTCTCGCGGGTGCGGGCAACATCGTGCTGAGCACAAACGACACGACCACGCCAACGCTCGTGCTCGAAGGCATCACCGGCGCGAAGGAATTGCGCGAGGAGCTGCGGAAGCACATCGAGGCCTGCCGTGACCGCAAGCGGACGCGGTTGACGGAGTTGGAGTGAAGGCTGACGAACCGATCACGAAACGGCGGTTCAAATCTGGTCCACCGCCACCTTGCGCGTGACCTCCTCGAGCGTGGTTTCGCCGGCGAGCGCGCGGGCGAGGCCGCTTTGCCAAAGCGTGCGCATCCCCTGCTCCACGGCGATCTGCTGGATGGTCCGCGTGGGCTTTTTTTCCATTACGGCGTCGCGGACCGGCTCGCTGACTTGCAGCAGCTCGGTGATGGAGAAGCGGCCGCTGTAGCCGGTTTCCTTGCATTCGGGACAGCCTGAGCCGTGGCGGAAGGAGGCGTTGTCAATCTCCTCCTGCGTGAGCGCCTTGAGCAACGCCGGCTCCGGCTCGTAGGGGATGGCGCAGAAGGAGCAGTTGCTCCGCACGAGCCGCACGCCCATCACGCCGAGGATGCTCGACGCCAGCAGGAATGGCTCGATGCCCATGTTGATGAGGCGCGCGAAGACGCCGGCGGTGGTGCCGCTGTGGACGGTGCTGATGACGAGGTGGCCGGTGAGGCCCGCCTGCACGGCGATGCCCGCCGTCTCGGGATCGCGAATCTCGCCGACCATGATGATCTGCGGATCCTGACGCATGAGCGAGCGCAACGCGGCCGCGAAGGTGAAGTCCTGCGCCGGATTCAACTGCGCCTGGCTCACCGTCGGGATGGGCACCTCAACGGGATCCTCGACGGACGCGATGCTGACGGACGTGCCGTGCTTGGCGAGGAGGTAGTGCAGCGCGCAGTAGATGGCGGTGGTCTTGCCGGAGCCGGTGGGGCCGGTGAGCAGGATGAGGCCGTTGGGCTTGTTGACAAGCTGGATGAACTTGTCCTTGGTCTGCGGCTCCAGTCCGAGCTTGTCGATGTCAAACGAGCGTGTGGTCGGGTCAAAGATGCGGCAGACAACCTTCTCGCCGAGCACCGTTGGAAAGATGGAGACGCGGAGCTGCACGTTGCCGAACTCCGGCCCCATGTTCACCTTGCCGTCCTGCGCCACGCCGCTGAGGTGCGAGGCCAGGTTGGCCATGACCTTGAAGCGCCCGGCGACCTTGTCCTTCATCTCGTTGGGCAGGTGGACCATCTCGACGAGCTGGCCGCTGGTGCGCACACGGACGGCAAGCGATTCCTGCCAAGGCTCGATGTGGATGTCGCTGCCGCCCATCTGCACGGCGTCGTGAACCACATAGTTCACCAGTGTGCTGACGTCGGCGTCGAGCAGTGTGGGGAGTGACGAGAGATAGGTGGTCGTGTGGTTCATGGCCGGATGCGGTGAGGTTACTTGGTTCCGCCGGGGATCATTTCCCAGCGCTCGCCGAAGAAGCCCGCAGTGGCGATGCCGCCGGGATAGCGCGAGCTGACCGGGATGTTCAGGTCAATGATCGCGTAGTCCGGCAGCTTGGGCACCTGGCGGGCGTTGTTGAGGTAGTCGTATTCGCGGAAGGTGAAGCCGCTGTTGAGCACGATGTATTTCTTAGGATTGAGCGGGTTCGGGTAAATCATCACCGGGACGTGCTCGGCGGAAGGGTAGCTCAGCGCGCCGGCGCGGACATTCTGCGCGTCCCAGCGGATGGGCAGGCGGTCGAGGATGCGCGCGAGCAGCTTGTTGCTCGCGGGGTCGCCCCACAGCACGAGGTTGTGCTGCGCGATGTCGGCGTCAGTTATCGCAATGTCGTCCTTTACGCGTGCGTCGCCGCGATACTGCCGCCGCCAGTGCTCGATGGCGTGTTTCATCTCCGTGTCGGCCCACTTGCCCACGCGTTCGTTGAGCGGCTGGCCGGTCGGGCGGACCATGAGGAAGCTGTCGAGGAACGCGTCGTCAATCGGGCCTTGCAAGCCGTGGCGTTTGCGGAGCGTGGCGTCGTCCGGGAACGCGGCCAACGACCATTTGCCGGCGAGCTTGCGGAAGTGAACGGTCCACGATTTGTCCGTCTCGACCAGCGGGGCTTCGAGCTTCTGATTGTCGAGCATCACGCGCGGTGCGCTGCCCTGCACGAGCTGGCAGGTGCCGGCGGGGAATAACAGCGAGAGCGCAGAGACGTTCACCGTCTTTAACCGCACCATGTTCTCGGGCAGGTCCACGGTCGCGTCCACCCGCGCGCGGTTCCAATGCTCCTCCAAGCCGTCGAGCCGCACCCAATGCGACTGGTTGTAGCGCAGCGTGTAGGTGGCAAAACGAACCTTGTCCGGCGCAGGATCCTTGCCCAGCGCGACGATGCCGTCTATCCGGCGGTTGATCTCCGGAATTGAGTCCTTGTGGTAGCTGTGGCCGGTCTTGTCCGGCCCGATGATGTGCGTGAGGCTCATGTTCTCGGTGGCGAGCGCCTTGGCCATCATGTCGGCGGCCTGCTTCTGCGAATCCGCCTCGCCGCTGTAGGCGACCGTCGGGAGGTTGAAGAGGTTCACCGCGTAGTCCGTGCAGTCATATATGTGCCAGAGCTTGCGCTCGAACCACGAGGGCTTCGTCTCCTCCTTTTGGAAAACTTTGAGAAAATCCGCCGTCTCGCTGAAGCCCGCGCCCGGAGCCGCCGCCGCCCAGACGCCGGGGTAATGCACCGCGAACTGCCAGCACGCCGCGCCGCCCATCGAGAAGCCGCGCACCACCAGCCGGCGCTCGTCCACCGGGTAATACTTTTTCGCGTGCGCCAGCGCCTCGAAGAGGTCTTCCTCGCCCGCGAGTTTGTTGGCGCAGCAGTAACGACCGTAGAGATGCAGCACCAGCGCGCCGGGCGGAACGAACTGGCCGGGTGACTTCTGCCGGCCGTCCACAAACGAGAGTTCGGACAGCATCTCGCCGCGGCCGTGAATCCAAAAGTCCAGCCGCATGGGCGGACCGCCGGGCACGAAGTTCGGTGGCACGACCAAGCCGTAGGGCTGGATCGAGCCGTCAATCTTCGACTGATATGCGCGCACGACGAGGCCGGTCTGCGCGAGCCACGGGGCGTTGCCCTGGCGCAGCGCCGCCGCGCGTTCGCCGCCGCGCTTGAGCAGGTCGCGCGCGACCGCGATCTCGTTCGTCTTGTAGAACTCATCGTGGCGCAGCGCCCAGTCCACGGCCTTGTGGTAAATCAAAACGTCCGGCAGCAAGTCGAGCAGCGCGGCCTTGCCCTTGAGCGAATTGCGCAGCGCCTCAATGTCCTTCGCCAGCGCGGCAGCCCCGGCGGTGAGTTCCTCGCGCGCGGCCTCGGGAATCTTGACGCCCGGCGGCGGGACGGGGCGCACCGAATCAGTTTTGTTATCTGCTGGGCCGTCGGCGAAGGCAGTGAAAGTGAGCGCAAGTAGCGCGGCGAGGCGGAGTGATGTCTTCATGCGAATGGACGGACGATAGCAACCATGCGGCCCACGCAAAGCCTTTAGTGGAGTGGTCAGGCGACACGCCCCACCACTTCACGCCATCGCGCGGGCGATGGCATTCCACCAAGTGTCGTGCAACTCGCTGACAGGTGCGGTGAACTCGCCGCTCGCCGTCTTCACCGTCAGCACGTCGCCTCCCACCGTGCCGATCCGCGCGGCGGGCACGCCCATGAGCTTCGCGCGCTCCAGAACCTTTGTCGCGTCCAAGGGCTTGCAAGTGATCACGACGCGGCTTTGCGTCTCGCCGAAGAGGAGGGCGTCGAGACGCGGCTGTGGCGGCGCTGTGTGAGCGCCGTCGGTGGCGTTGGCCGGTTCGGAAGCGACTCGGCGGTCGCAGACCGCCGCCACAGCGGCCAAGTCCACTGTCGCACCGATGAGCCGGGGCGTTTCGCGCGCGGCCTGCTGCGCGATGCAGCTTTCCGCAAGACAAACTGCCAAGCCGCCTTCGCTGCAATCGTGCGCGCTCTTCACTTCGCCGGTGTAAATCAGACCGAGCAGCGTTGAGTGCAAGGTCTTCGCCGTCTCCAAATCCACACGCGGCGGCAGGCCGTTCTTCTGGCCGTGGATGGTGTGGAGATACGTGCTGCCGCCGAGGCCTTGCAACGGATCGGTGGTGTCCACGGGCGCGCCGAGCAGGATGATGACATCGCCCGCGTCCTTGAACCACGCAGTCGTGATGTGCTCCGACTTCTCGATGAGGCCGACAACGGCGACGGTTGGCGTCGGGTCAATCGCGCCGAGCGCACCGCGCTGGTTGTAGAGCGAGACGTTGCCGCCGGTGACGGGCGCGCTGAAGGCTCGGCAACCTTCCGCAATGCCGCGCACGGATTCCTTGAGCTGCCAGAAAATCTCCGGGTAGTGCGGGTTGCCGAAGTTGAGATTGTCGGTCGCGCCTAGCGGCGATGCCCCCGCGCAAGCCAGATTGCGGCACGCCTCGGTGATTGCCGCCTTCCCGCCTTCGTAAGGGTCGAGATAGACGTAGGCACCGTTGCAGTCGCAGGTGAAGGCGACGTATTTGTCGGGAATTTCGGATTTCGGATTTCGGATTTCGGATTGGCCGGCCTGCTTGGCAGCGTATTCCGTATTCGTGACCGGCAGGCTGTCGCCCTTGATGCGGATGACCGCAGCGTCACTGCCAGGACAAACCACTGAACCGTCGCGGACCATGTGGTCGTATTGGCGGTAAACCCAGTTCTTCGAGGCGATGGAATGGTTCGCGAGCAACTTCTTCAAGTTGCCCGTCGCGTCCGTCGTGTCCGCGATGCCATCAAGCCTGAAAGCACGCACGCCTTCCATGTAGGCCGCTTCCTGCGACTCGCGCTGATAGACTGGAGCCTCGTCCGCTAGCTTCTTCGCGGGCACATCCACGACGACGCGGCCTGCGTGACGCACGACCATCTGGCCCGTGTCCGTCACGACGCCGATCTCGGCCCACGGCAAATCCCACTTGTCGAAAATCTTCTTCACCTCTTCCTCGCGGCCCTTGTGGACCACGATGAGCATCCGCTCCTGCGACTCGGACAACATGATCTCGTAGCTGCTCATGTTCGGCGCGCGCTGCGGCACCTTGTCCAACTCGATCTCAATGCCCGTGCCCGCCCGCGCCGCCGTCTCG
The DNA here is from genome assembly GCA_964478755.1 of uncultured Klebsiella sp. Lineage (GTDB taxonomy): Bacteria > Verrucomicrobiota > Verrucomicrobiia > Limisphaerales > SXTU01 > SXTU01. The sequence goes on along the minus strand of CAYZJP010000030.1, from coordinate 6,129 downwards.
CACGTCGAGCACGTCAGGCCCGCCGCGCCCATGTCCTGCATGCCCGCGACGCAGCCGGTGGCGAGCAGTTCAAGGCATGCTTCACACACGAGCTTCTCCATGAACGGGTCGCCCACCTGCACCGCGCCGCGCTGCTGCTCGGCGGATTCCTCGGTCAAGTCCTGCGACGCAAACGCCGCGCCCGCGAGGCCGTCGCGACCCGTGGCGGGGCCGACGTAGAAGACGGGATTGCCCACGCCCTTGGCCGCGCCGCGCGTAATCTGGTCGTGGCGCAGCACGCCGAGGCAGAAGGCGTTGACCAGCGGGTTGCCTTCGTAGCTTTTGTCGAAATAGACCTCGCCTGCGATGGTCGGGATGCCGAAGCAGTTTCCGTAGTGCGCGATGCCGCTGACCACGCCGGAGAAGAGCCGCCGCACCTCGGGATTCGACAGCTCGCCGAAGCGCAGCGAGTTCAGCGCAGCGACGGGCCGCGCGCCCATTGTGAAAATGTCGCGGATGATGCCGCCGACGCCGGTGGCCGCGCCCTGAAACGGCTCGACCGCGCTGGGATGGTTGTGCGACTCGATCTTGAACGCGATGGCGATGCCGTCGCCCACGTCAATGATGCCGGCGTTCTCCTCGCCCGCGCCGACGAGGATGTTCGCGGCCTTCGTCGGGAAGCCCTTGAGCACGGGCCGCGTGTTTTTGTAGGAGCAATGCTCGCTCCACATGACGGAAAAGATGCCCAGCTCGGTGTAGCTCGGCGCGCGCCCGAGGATGTCGAGCACCTTCTGATATTCGTCCGGCGTCAGGTTGTGCTTGGCGACGAGTTCGGGCGTGATGGCGGGTTCGGTCATCGGGCGTCAGGTCAACGGTTCCAAAAAACGCGGCGAGCATGGGCAGTCACGGCGGAGGCGGCAAGCAAATCGCAAGCAGTGAGAGGCAAGATCAAGCGGTTGATTCCCGTAAATCGGTTTGACTTGGTTTTCGCCCTGACAATAATCCCCCCAAACCGAACGACGTATGCCGAGACTTGTCTTACTGACCGAAGGATTCACCGGGCGGTCGTTTGAGTTGAAGGCCGAGCGCTCCACGGTGGGCCGGCTGGAGGACAACAATTTCCAGATTCCCGCTCCTTCCGTTTCAGGCCATCACTGCGAGATTCTGCTTCGGGGCAACGATGTCGTGGTGAAGGATCTCGACTCGACGAACGGCACGTTCATCAACGGCGAGCAGGTGACTGAAGCCATCATGCCCGTCGGCCAGACGGTCCGCTTCGGCTCCGTCGAGGCGCGGTTGGAGGCCTCCGCGCCGACCGGCGCTTCGGGCAAGAAGATCCTCGACAAGACCGCCGTGCTGCCCCAAGGCGTCAAGCTGAACGAGCTGGAGCAGGGCACGCAGAAGATCACCACCTTCGACAAAAACTCGCCGTTCAAAAAGAAGAGCAACAAGCTCACTTGGATTTTCGTCGCCGTCGGCGTGGTGATCGTGATCGTGATCATCGGCGTGCTGGTGTCGGTCTTCTTCGGCGGAGACAAGTAAGTCGAACAACCCGGCGCTTCTGCGACGCCAAGGCTTAACCCTTCAGCCAGCCGCACACTTCCTTGGCGGAATACGTGATGATGATGTCCGCCCCGGCGCGGCGCATTCCCAGCAGCGTCTCCAGCGTCACCGTGCGTTCGTCGATCCAGCCCTTCGCCGCCGCCGCCTTGATCATGGAATACTCACCGCTCACCGCGTAAGCCGCAGTCGGATAACCAAAGGCCTTCTTCACCCGGTGCAAAACATCGAGATAGGCCAGCGCGGGTTTCACCATGACCATGTCCGCGCCCTCGGCGATGTCGAGCGCCACTTCGCGCAGCGCTTCCTCGGCGTTGGCCGGGTTCATCTGGTAACTGCGCCGGTCGCCGAACTTCGGCGCGGATTCCGCCGCCTCGCGGAACGGGCCGTAGAAGGCCGAGGCATATTTCGCCGCGTAGGCAAGGATCGGCGTGTCGGAAAAGTCCGCCGCGTCCAGCGCCTCGCGGATCGCGCGCACGCGTCCGTCCATCATGTCGCTGGGCGCAACCACGTCCGCGCCGGCCTCCGCGTGGCTCACAGCGGTGCGGGCGAGGAGCTTGAGCGACGGGTCGTTCAAGATTCTGCCCGCCGCGCGATGCACAAGGCCGCAGTGGCCGTGGCTCATGTATTCGCAGAGGCAGACATCGGTGATGACAAGGAGGCTTGGCAGTTCCTTCTTCAGCGCGCGAACCGCCTGCTGGACGATGCCATTGCGCGCATACGCTCCCGACGCCTGTTCGTCCTTCGTGTCAGGAATGCCGAAAATCAGCACCGCCGGCACGCCTGCCGAGTGCGCCGCCATCGCGTCCTTCACCAGCTCGTCCACACTCAATTGAAACACGCCGGGCATCGCGCCGATGGGCCGGCGCTCCTTGCGCCCGGATCGTGCGAAGAATGGCAGCACGAGCTGGTGCGCGCCCAACTGCGTCTCCGCCACCATGCGCCGCAGCGCGGGCAACTGCCGGAGCCGGCGCGGACGATGGACGGGAAAGGCGGGCGGGTTCATCGCTGGGCGGAGACGGTGATGTTGGTGTAACGCACCGCGTCGGGATCGAGCACCGAAATGTTGAAGGGAAAAAGCTTGTGCGGATCAATCACCATCTTGCTGTCGGAGAACTTGCCGAGGGACGCGCCGTTCTTGTCGAGCAGCTCGCACTCCACCTTCACGTCATACCATGCCACGTCCGAGTGGTTGGTGACGCTGCCGCGCACGTAGAGCAGGGCGGTGCCGGGCTGCTTCTGCAACGAATGGTTGAGCAATTCGACTCCGTCTTTGGCGAGCTTGCCGTCCTTGCCCCGCTTGGGCCGGCCTGCCCAGTAAAGCTGTCCCCAGCGCACGGCCGCACCGATGGCCAGGACGAAAACCAGCGCCAGTCCAATGCGGCGAAACCAATTCGGCTTCGTCGGTTCCGATGGCTTGGCCGCCACCGCCGTGCCGCAATCGGGGCACGCGGTCGCGCCCGCAGGAATCTTCGTGCCGCAGAAATCACAACGCGCCGGCTTGGCGTCAGGCTGGTCGTCCGCGCTGTCGGCCCACTGCGCCTTGACCACGACGGATTTTTTGTCCGCCGACTTTGCGCCGGGCTTCGCGCCAGCGGGCCGGCTGACGGGGTTGGAGGCACGCGCGGCTGCGAGCGCCGCCTTTTGCGCCTCGGTGAGCGGTTTGGCGGCGGTGGGTTTCGCCGTCGCGGCCGCTGCGGGCCGTGGCGCTGGTGTGGCCGCCACTGGTTGCATGGGGGCCGCAGCGACGACGGGAGCCGGTGCTTCCGCCGAGGCGTTGAGCACGGTCTGCTGGCCGCAGTGCGGACAAGTGACCGCCATGCCGCGCGCGCTGGCGGGGAAGGAAATGCGCCCGTTGCAATGGGCGCAGGGGCTTTTCAGATACTGCTCTTGGCTCATGCGCGAAGCTTCGGCCCGTTGCTCAATCCGGCTGTGTCAAATGCGCGCGCAGTATCCGCAGCAGCCCGGCACATTCAACCAGAAAACCTTTCCCGCAGTGTAAGCGGGCGCGCTCCCCACGATTCCGAGCGCACGAATCCGTCGGCAAAGCTCGTTCCTGAATACTACGCACACTTACTAAGTCCATAAGCCAGCCGATTGCTTGGTGCGGTCGGCCACTGTGACTCAGTCCAGACAACTCAAACTTGACCAGCCGTGCCCGGCCTCGTGCCGGGCGCGGCTTTCTGACAATGAAATCCATCCTTGCCCGTCCTCTCGCCACACTCACCGTGGCTGCCGGCGCGGTTCTCCTCGTCGGCTGCCTTGAACAAAACCGTTCCGCCTCGCAAGCCTCACCGCCTGTCCCGCCGGCCGCCGCCGTTCCCGTCCGAGAACCTGAGATCATCGCCCGGCCCGATCCCGCAGCCGCAAACGTCTCCGCGCCCGTCGCCGAACTCGCGCGCCTGCACCAGTCCGGTCTCGATGAATCCGTCGTGAAGACGTTCGTGGAAAAATCCACGAACACGCTCAACCCCTCCGCCGATGAACTCATCTACCTCAAAGACATCGGCGTCTCCCCGCGCGTCATCACCGCGCTGATTCAGCAGACGGCCAAGATGCGGGAACAAATCGCCGCAGCCGCCGTCGCCGCGCGCCCCAACCCGCCGGCGGAGGTTCGCCCCAACATGACCGTCATCGCGGCCAACCCGAATCCTCCGGCTGCCCAGCCTGTCCCTGCCGCCCCCGCTGCTCCCGCTCCGCAACCGGCGGCCATTGCGCCGACACCAGTCGTCGCTTCCGCGCCGGTTCAACCTGTCGTAGTCGTGCAACCCGTGCCCGTGAGCCTTCCCGTGCAAGTCAACGTGTTTTACCAGCAGCTCCAGCCCTACGGCACATGGATGCAGGTTGCCGATTACGGCTGGTGCTGGCAGCCCACGGTCGCGGTCTCCGAGCCGATGTGGCGGCCCTACTCCGACCGTGGCCGCTGGCTTTACACGGACTGCGGCTGGTATTGGCAGTCCGACTACGCTTGGGGCTGGGCACCGTTCCACTACGGACGCTGGGTTTCGCACGCTCGCAGCGGCTGGCTGTGGGTGCCCGACACGACGTGGGGGCCGTCCTGGGTCGTGTGGCGTTCGTCCCCCTCGCACTGCGGTTGGGCGCCGCTGCCGCCGAGCGCGGTCTTCGTCGCCGGCGGTGGCTTTCGTTTCGGTGGCACGCGGGTGGGGCTGAACTTCGACTTTGGTCTGCCGCGCCATTGCTTCACCTTCGTTCCGTTTTCGCGCTTCTGTGACCGCAACCCGCACTACTACGCGCTCTCGCCGACCGTGGTGCAGAACGTCTTCAATGAAACCACCGTCATCAACAACATCTACGTCGCCAACAACATCGTCGTGAACGGTGGCCTTCCCGCTGAACGCGTCGCCACTCTCACACGCTCGGAAATCCGCAAGGTCTCCGTGCGTGAGGCCGCCCCGCAGGAACGATCCCTCGCGCGCCTCGACAAGCTCGAGAAGTCTGGCAACGACCTGGTCATCTACCGTCCCGTGCTCAACCCGAACGCGCCCGTCAAGCCGGTGATCCTGACCAACAGCAAGGGCGAGTCGCGCGCCGAACTCGTCCCAGCCGGCACGCTCGCGAGCCAGAAGATCACGGGCCGTCCGGTCTATGACAACACCAGCACCGGCGTGCCAGTGTTGACCGGCTACACCACCGAACCGCCGGCCCGGCCCGCTGGCCCGAACGCCGTCGTCATCAATAACACGGCCAGTGCCGCGCCGCCCGCCGCGCCGGTCGCCTCCGCTGCGCCGACGGCACCGGCCGGTTCAATTGCGAGTGATGCCACCGAATCGAATCGCGCCGTCAAGATTTTCGGCCTCGATCCCAACTCCGCCGTGGCCAAGCGCGTCGAGGAAGGCACCGCGCGTCAGGCCACCGTCATCATCCCGAATCCGGCGGACAACTCGCTCTTCCGCCCGCTGACACCGCCGCAGCCCGTGACCAGCACGCCGCAAACCCTCGCACCGCCAACCCCCGTCGGCACCAGCCAGCCGCTTCCGCACCGCGAAGTGTCCAAGCCGCAGGTTTCTTCTGCGTCCTACGCTGCGGCCACCCAGCCGTCGGCACCGGCCACATCGGTTGCCCCGCCCCGGCCATCTCCGCCTGCGTCCGTTTCCGCGCCCGCCCCGACAACAGCCAGCCCGCCGCCCGCACCGAGGCCCACCGTCACCATCCCTGCCCCGGTTGCCCCGCGCCCGACTGTCGTCGTCACCCCGCCGCCGCAGCCGTCCTACGCTCCCAACTCGGGCAATTCCGGCCCGTCCTCGCCGTCGAAGAGCGATCAGGACAAGCGCAAGTAACCGGTTGCGTCGAAGTGCTGCCCTTGCGTCGCTTCGGCGCTTGAACCACGCGCCCGTCTGCGCTTCAATGCGCGTGGAACTTCACCGCCATGCGCCTGCTCGACGCCATCCTTGACGCCAACCTGCACGCCACCGCCGGCCAGGCTCCGCCGCTCGCGCCCGGTGAGTTCGCCGACGGCCTGCCGCTGGTCGCGCTGACGTGCATTGACGCGCGGCTCAACCCGCTCGTGCCCGAGGCGCTCGGCGTGCCGGAGTCGCACTTCATCTGGCTGCGCAACGCGGGCAACATCAT
>CAYZJP010000029.1:28172-45308 GCA_964478755.1 uncultured Klebsiella sp. | reverse complement strand
GGCCCTAGCTCACACACTCACGCGCTGGGAGTCCACCAAATCGGGGCAAGGGCAGTTCCATCACGCCCGCGCGCACCCAGTGCTGGAAGCGCCGATGGACGGTCTGGTATGGACCGTATCGGTCGGGCAAGGCGTGCCAGGGCGCGCCGGTGCGCAGAATCCACAGCACGCCGTTGAAGACCGTGCGCCGGTCGCTCCACGGGCGGCCCCGGCGGTCGGGCCGCCCCGGATCGGCTGGCAGGCTGGCCGCGACGAGTGCCCATTGCTTGTCCGTCAGGTCCCGACCAGAGGCCAGAGTATTCATCCGCCTAGACTCGCTCACCGCATGGGACATTTACCGTCCTACCCACCTTTATGAGATGGGTTCTAACATTCCTTCGGGCCGCGTCTAGGCCAGAATTGAGATTCATGGCCGGCCGACTTCGTAGTAGCGCCGCAACTCCGCCGCGCTGAACGGGCGCGCGGCCACCAGCACCTCGTCCACCGCGCCGAAGAAGCCGTAGCTGATTCCCTGCTGCGCCTCAGCGTCAGTCACGCTGAGGTTTCCGAGCGAGAGATGCGCGAGCGCAAGCGGCGGGCCGGGCGGAAGCTTGTGGCGCGCGACCACCACGCCATTGACGATCTGCGTCAGCTCACCGCGCGTCGCATCATAAACTGCGGCGAGACACAGCCACTGGCCGTGGCGCTCGGGCGTTAGCAGCGATGGCGCAAGATTTGTGTCCCACCGCAGCGGCCCGGACACAACGGTGCGAAGGACGTTGAAACCAAGCTGGCCATTGGACCTCAACTCCCAGCGAAACGGAATGCCGTTGACCCGATCGGAGGTTGTTGCCGGAGCCTGCGATTTCTTCTCCTCGTCCGGCTCACCCCGCTGCACCTCCTCGCTTGCGAGCAACGCCGTCACTGGCTGCGGCTGCGCATCCACGCGCACCCACGCCAGCAGCGTCAGCGACGTGTGCGTCCCCGGCAGCCGCAACAGAACGCGCTGCCCGCGCCCGCGAAATTCCAGCGCTCCCTTGCCCGGCCAGCGGCCCTGCGACCAACGCGCGCCGATGATTTGCCCGTCGCTGCCCACATCGTCGCCGCGCACGCGATTGCGGAGCGTCGTGTCCAAAGGAGACTGTTCCTCAAAGTTGAAATGCACGCGCACTGCCGGGTCGCGGTCGAGGTCATCCGCCACCGCGCGCCACGCGGCAAGCAAACGCGCGGACTCCGCCTGCTCGCGGTCGCGAACACGCTCCATCGCGGGGAAATCCTCCGCGCGAAACGGAGTCTCCGACAATCCTGCGGCGTCGAGGCGGCGCGCCTGCTTCGCGGCGATCTGGCTCGTGCCAATCTCGCCGGTGCGCCCGATGACCACCTTGCCCTCCAGCGCGTGGACTTCCTGCTCGCCGGACTCGGAGACTTTCACGCCGAAGGAATTGCCTTGGTTCACGATTGTCAGGCCGGGCGTCAACAGCCGGAAGCCGCGCGCCTGCTCACCGAGTTCGCACGCAACCTTCCCCGACAACAAAAAGGCTTCGCCGGAGGAGCGCAGTTCAATTTGGGCCGGCCCTTCCACGAACAGGCGGGCACCAGAAAACAAGTCAATCTGCACCGTGCCCAGCGCCAGCCGCAGCCACCCCGTCGGCAGCTCCACGCCCTCTTGCCACTCCGGTTCGCCATCGGCCCAAGCCACCTCCACCGCGTGCGACAACACCGCCACAGCGGGCGAATGCAGCACACCTCCTGCGATGGGCTTCGTCGGAGGTGATTGCTTCGTCGCCTCGTTTGCTGTTTGCACGGCGAAGAACACTCCAGCCACGACGACGGCAAATCCCGCGACGGCCCACCACGGATTCCACGTGCGCTGCCGCTTCGGCGTCGGCATCTGCGCCAGCCGCGCCATGATGGAATCCTCCAGGCCCGGCGCGTCCTCGTGGCTGCCCATCGCCTCCTCCAGCAGCGGCCAGCGCGGTTCGGCGGATTGCGCCGCACGCACGTAGCCGTGCATCTGGATTTCCTCGACGAACTCGCGGCGAAAGCCGTTGTCCGAACGCAGCCGCGCGAGCAGTTCCTCGCGGCGCGACGCAGACAAATCAGAGTTCCGCAGCCACGCAGCGACGAGGTCTTGAAGATCCTGCTCCATCACACGCCTTTTCGCGACATGCACTCGCGCAGCAGCTTGTGCGCGCGATGATTCGTGACATAAACGACGGCGACGGAGGACTCCATCGCCTGCGCGAGCGCCTGCGCCTTCTGGCCTTCGAGGCCGCCTTGGACGATGCGACGCATCTTGTCGGGCAGCTTGCTGATGCAACTCAGCAACCGGGCAAGTTGCTCGTCTTCGACCGCGAGCGAGGCGTGCTCCAGATCCGGCTCGACCAGTTCACTGACTTCCGAGCGGAAGCGTTCCATCGCGTTCTCGCGGCGCATCCGGCTGCGGAAATACATCTTCACCTTGTTGCGCGCGATGCCGCGCAGCCACGCGCCGAAGTCATCGCTCTTGCGGAAGGAACCGAGGCTCTCGAAGGCCGCAAGGAACACGTCCTGCGCGAGATCGTCCACGTCGTCGAGATGATAAAGCTGGCTGGCGAGAAACCCGCGCACGCCCAGGCCGTATTCGCGGACGATGTGCCGGAAGGCGTCGCGATGCCCGGCCAGCACCTCGTCAATGGCGGCGTGAAGCGCGGCGATGTCGTGGTCCATTCGCGCAGAGTTTGCCACAAGGCGGGAAAACTTACACGCGGCAAAGTGCGGACGGAGCGCGGTCTTCAGGCCGCAGCGGGCAGCGAGTGAAAGAGTCAACATCGAGTCTTGCCCTTCCGACATTTCTGCGGCGTGAACGCCGTGCCCCACTACTTCCCCTGCCCCGGAGGTTTTTTCTCGGGCGGCAGCAGCGTGATGCTCACCTCCATCACTGTATCCACAGGCGGCACGTCCTGCTTGCGCACGATCCACGTGTCGTCCTCGTCGCGGTTCGGCAGCCGACAGTTGAAGACCGCATCGGGATCCGTGACGATGGCGATGAGCGAGCCTTCCGTCTGCGCAATGAACCGGCCCTGCCACACGCGCGAGCCGGTGAAGGTGAATTCGCCCTTGGACATCGCCGCCTTCGCGCGTCGGTTGTAGGACAGTTCTTCGATACGACGCTGCTGCCGTTTGCCACCGAGCGTCCAGCTCACCTCGACGACGACCCGTTCGCCCGGCAACGGTGGGTTGTGCGCCGCGCTGCTCTGCGTGATGGGACCGCCGGACGGCGCGTTCGTGAGCGGCGCAGCCTGCATCCCTTTCGCACCGAGCAGGAGCATCGCGACCTGCAAGTGGTGCGGCTCGATGTCTGTCTTGAGCACGCTTTCGTGCGTCTTGCCCATCGTGGTGACGAGCAGATATTCCAGCGGGCCGTCGTCCATGTTGAGCTTGGCTGGAAATGAGACGCGTCGTGCGGCCTTCTCCAGTTTCACGCCGCCGACTTGGAATACGCCGGGAGCAATCTCTCGGATGCTCGGCGGCGTGGCGGGCTTGTCGCCGGCCAAGTTCGACGGTTGTTGCGCAGCGGTGGCAACCGCGAGCGCCAGTGTGAGGAGTAATCCAAAGCGCAAGTTCATCATGAATCAGACGCGGTCAAGCTACGCAGCCGGCCGCCTGACCGCGAGAGTTTCCTCCGATGTTGCACCGGCCGCAAAGCCCCTTCACGATTCCGCCCAGTTCTTACGTCCATCCTAGCCATGAGCCAACGTCTCAATCTCTTTCTCGCCGCGTTCGTCGCGCTTCATTCAGTCCGCGCCGACGATTCTGCGAAGGAAACCCAGTTCCTCTCCAACACCCGCCAGCTCATCTACGAAGGCCGTCGCAGCGGTGAAGGCTACTTCAGCGCGGATGGCAAGTTCCTTGTCTTCCAGAGCGAACGCGAGGCGGACAATCCCTTCTACCAAATCTATTTGCTCAACCTCGAGTCCGGCGACGTGAACCGCGTCTCGCCCGGCACTGGCAAGACGACGTGCGCCTTCCTCCGCCCTGGCAGCGACGATGTCCTCTTCGCCAGCACGCACGTTGACCCCGAGGCGAAGGCCAAGCAGAAGACCGAACTCGACTTCCGCGCCTCCGGCAAATCCCGCCGCTACGCGTGGGACTACGACGACCGCATGGAACTCTTCGTCGCCAAGCGCGACGGCTCCAACATCCGCCGCCTGACCGACGCGCCCGGTTACGACGCCGAGGGCAGCTACTCGCCCGACGGCAAACTCATCGCGTTCTGCTCCATGCGCCACGCGTTCCCGCTGGAGAAGCTCTCGCCCGAAGACCGCAAGCGCATGGCCGTGGACCCGTCCTACTTCGGCGACATCTACCTGATGAACGCCGACGGCTCCAACGTCCGCCGCCTCACCAGCACGCCCGGCTACGACGGCGGGCCGTTCTTCTCGCCGGACGGCCAGCGCATCATCTGGCGGCGCTTCACCGAGAAAGGCGACACGGCGGACGTTCACACGATGAAGCTCGACGGCTCCGACGTGCGCCGCCTCACCGACTTCGGCGCGATGTCCTGGGCACCGTATTTCCACCCTTCCGGTCAATACGTCATCTTCACGGCGAACAAGCTGGGCTTCGCCAACTTCGAGCTGTTCATCGTGGACGCGCTCGGCGCGAAGGAGCCCGTGCGCGTCACCTACACGGACGGCTTCGACGGCCTGCCGGTCTTCTCGCCCGACGGCAAGAAGCTCGCGTGGACCAGCGGGCGCACGCCGGAGAAGAACTCGCAAATCTTCATGGCCGACTGGAATCACACGGCGGCGTTGGTAGCGTTAGAGCAGGCCCCAAATCGGAACGCTTCGAGCCAAAGCAAGCTTACATCATCAGCTACAAAAGCGACCGCGCCGGAGCAGCCAAACAACTCGGGTTCTTACTTCAAGCGTCATCCGAACGACTCTTGGAATTTCCAACTCGGCATAGGCGCAACCAGCCGCTACAGCCCTGACATTCGAACGGATGAGCTTCAGTTCCATGTGAAGATGCTGACCGATGACTTCCTCGAAGGCCGTTTAACAGGAACACCGGGAGCGGAGAAAGCGGCGCGATTTGTCTCAACTTACTTCAAAGAAATTGGTATCGCGCCTTTGCCGGGATACACCAACTACTATCAGCCCTTCGAGTTCAACTCCGGCGTGCGCCTCGTCACCAACGAGAACTCCCTCACCATCACGCGGGCAAACGCCGGGGCCGCCCTCGCGTTCGCAGTCGAGCAAGACTTCCGCCCGCTCTCGCTCTCGGCCAGCGGCACCGTGCAAGGCGGAGTCGTCTTCGCGGGCTACGGACTCAGCGTGCCCGGCAAGCTCGGCGAGGGTTACGACTCCTACGCCGGCCTCGATGTCTCGAACAGAGTCGTCCTCGTCCTGCGTTACGTGCCGGAGGAAGTGGAACCCAAGCGCCGCCAGGAGCTGAACCGCTACGCCGGCTTGCGCTACAAGGCGCTCATCGCGCGCAATCGCGGTGCGAAGGCGTTGCTCGTCGTGACCGGTCCCACTTCTCCGAACGCCGGCCAGCTTGCCGCGTTGACCTACGAGAGCACCGGCAGCGGCAGCGGGATTCTTGCCGCGTCCGTCAGCCTGCGCGTCGCGTCCCAACTGTTTAACAACTCCGGCAAGGACTTGAAAACCATCCAGGCCGCGCTCGACAAGGAAGACCCGCACACCGAAGGCAGCTTCGCCCTCACGAACGCCACGGTCCGCCTGCAAACCTCCGTCCAGCACCTCAAGAAGCAGGACCGCAACGTGCTCGCGCACATCCCGCCCGTGGGCACGAGCGAGTATGTCATCGTCGGCGCGCATTATGACCATCTCGGCCACGGCGAGACCGGAGGGTTCGCGCGGAAGGACGAGGAGGGCAAAATTCATCCCGGCGCGGACGACAACGCCAGCGGGACCGCCGCGTTGCTCGAAGTCGCCGGCGCGCTCGCCGACGAATCGCAGCGCATGAACGCCGTCGCGTTCCGACGCGGCGTCATCTTCGCCGCGTGGTCCGGCGAGGAGATCGGCTTGATCGGCTCGACGCAGTTCGCCGAGCACCCGCTGGTTCCCCTGTCCAACGTCGTTGCCTACGTGAACTTCGACATGGTCGGCCGGCTCCGCGAGAACAAACTCAATCTCCAAGGGGTTGGCTCCTCGCCCGCGTGGCGGAAACTCGTGGAGAAGCGGAATGTTGCTGCGGGCTTCAACTTGACCTTGCAAGACGATCCGTATCTCCCGACGGACACCACGCCGTTTTATCCAAAGAACGTGCCGGTCATCGCGTTCTTCACGGGCAGCCACGAGGAATACCATCGGCCCGCCGACAAACCCGACACGCTCAACTACGAAGGCTTGGAACGCATCGCCAAGTTCGCGCGTGCCCTCATCACCGACCTCGTCACCGCGCCCGAGCGCCCGGCGTATGCGAAGGTCGAGAAAAAGGACGGTGGGGGCGGCCGGGATCAACTGCGCGCCTACCTCGGCACCATTCCCGACTACGCGACGGAAGTCGTGGGCGTGAAGATCAGCGGCACGCGCGGCGGCAGCCCCGCCGACAAGGCCGGGCTGAAGGGCGGCGATGTCATCGTCGAATTCGCCGGCCAGAAGATCACCAATATCTACGACTACACCTACGCGATGGACGCCGTGAAGATCGGCCAGCCCGTGAAGATGGTCGTGCAGCGCGACGGCAAGCGCGTGGAGCTGACCGTGACGCCCGAGGCGAGAAAGTAGCCTGGTGGAAAACGCACAGGGCGGTCCGTATGGACAAGCCTCCAGGCACCGGAAAGAACCGCCAACACTCGCCTTGGTCACGCTCATGCACAAACTCGTCGAACTTGCCTGTCTCCTCCTTGGTAATTCTTCCCTGACCCTCACGCATTAGGCCGGTTGCCACCGGCAGATTGTGAGGTTCAGCGGGGCGGAGCTGTCAATCTCACCGAAATGCATAGAAATGTGGCGGCCTTGATGCCTGCTCTTCGGTCGGTCAGCGACGATTCGGAGGATTGTGAGATTGACCGGAATTTCCGGCCTTAGCCTTCGGAAACACCTGCTCCGCGTTGCGCCGCAGGATCAGGTCCAGCTCCTCGTTGCTCAGGCCGCAGTCCATCAGCTTCGCCAGTGACCACGCGGGGGAGACGAGCTGGCCGTCCGAGCCGAAGAGAATCCGCTGCGGCCCGGTGTCGCGGATGAAGCGCGCAAGCTGCGTCTCCTCCGCGAGCGCGTGGCTGGTGGAGAAGTCGAACCAAATGTTCGGCAGCGCGCGGAGGCGGTGGGTGCGGCCCCAGTTGCCGTGCGCGCCGACGAAGCGGACGGTCGGGAACTTCCGCGCCGCGCCCTCCAGTCCGGTGAGGTGCGCGAGCACGGGCAGGTTGCGCTTCGCCGCCTCGGCCAGCAGCGGCTCGTAGGCGGCGTGATCGAGGCCGAGGCCGTAGTTGTCCTGAATCGTCTTCACACCGACGAAGCGCGGGTGCGCGGCGAGGCGCTCGATCTGCGCGAGGCTCGCACGCGGCCGGAGCGGATTCATCACGATGAGGCCCACGGCGCGCGGATCGGCAGCGAGCACGCGTTCCGTCTGGCAATTGCCGGCGTCGAGGTCGTAGTTGATGGCCTCGATGGAGAAGACCAGCACGCGCTCGACGCCGAATTCCGTCCAGACGCGCTGCTGCTCTGCGAAATCCATGGCCGGCTCGCCGAGGTTCCAGTGGTCGGGATGCCAATGCGTGTCGAACTTGGGCCAGGCCTTGAGCTTGGCCCAAACCTGTTGGCGCGAAGCGGCAGCGGGGGAGAACGCTTCTTTGGAAGGGACCTTGCAGTTGAGGAGCTTTGCCAGCGTGCCACCGGAAATCGCGGCGCGGTCGGCGGCGGACAACTCAGCCTCGGCGAGAACAGCGTGCGGCGACGACGGCAGGTTGTGCGGCGTGTTGCTGGCGAAGAAGAGCCGGTCCGCGCCGATGGTTTCCGCCAGACGCGTGATCGCGCCGGTCGAGCAGGCGTTGCCCACGTCGAAGAACAAGTTCGGCCAGGCGCGCGCGGCAGCCTGCTCGTGTCCGTGCATCCGATAGCGGTGCCCGGCCATCCAGCGGACGAGCACGGGAGTTTTAAGTCCGCCCCACGCGCGGCCCACAGCGGCGAGTTCTACCTCCTCACGGATGCCGGCCTGAAGCACAACGCCGAGGCTCTCCGCCGCGCGACCGAGTTCAACCATCCACGGTGAATCCCAGACGATGGGATAATACGAGGGCAAGCTGAACAGCGCGGCGATGCTGATGCCGAGTTCGTGCTTTAGCCACGCGAGTTGCTGCGCTGGCGTCTCGTCGTAGCGCGCGGGATGGAGGATGCCGAGCGGAAGGAAGCGGTCAGGATGTTTCGCGGCGAGCTGGGTGGCCTCACGGTTGCCCGCCTTCACGTCGTGGTAGAGCGAGCGATACGAGCCGACGAGCGCGGCGCTGACGCCGTGTTCATCAAGCGAGCGGAGCAGGTCATCCCCCGTGAACGGCTCAGGCTGGCCCATCACCTGGCCCGCGAAGCAACCGCCGTCGAGGAGCACAGGCATGGTCAGAGGGCCGGGTTGAACTCCGAGGCGAGCAGGCCCCAGCACGCGATGTCCACGAAGCCGCCGTCCACGAGCAGCGCCTGACGCTTGGTGCCTTCGTGCGTCCAGCCGAGCGCCTTGACGGCGGTGTTGAAGCCGGGGTTCGGCGACTCGGCCCAGACGCGGTGCAGGCCCATGCTGCCGAAGGCGTGCTTCGTGACCGCGCGGATGACTTCGCGCCCGTAGCCTTTGCCCCAGCAGCTTTTCTCACCAATCATGACGCTAAGTTCCGCCGAGCGATGGACCCAAAGGATCGTGTTGAGCGCCACGTTGCCGATGTGCTCGCTGGTGTCGCGACGGATGATGGCCAGCACAAGATCGCCGCGTCCGGGGATGCTCGCGATGAAGGCTTTGAGGTTCTCGTGATTGCTCGGAAACGCCTTCGGCCCACGGAAACGCAGCACGTCGGGATCGTTCAGCCAGCCGAGATAACGTTGCGAGGCGTCCGCCGGCTCCAGCGCGCGCAGAGTGAGGCGCTCGGTCGTGAGGAAGGCCGGAGAAAGTTTGTTAGGAGGAGTGTCCATGGGTTCGGTTCGATTGCTATGCTCCCTCTCCCTTTGCGGAGCAAGGGGAGAGGGCCGGGGTGAGGGGTTTCTTTCGACTGCGTTGGTGGCAGCACCCCTCATCCGGCCTTCGGCCACCTTCTCCCCTCGCTTCGCGAAGGGAGAAGGCATACTTCGTCCGCCGCTGTCCAATTTCACGGGCGTTCACTGGCCTAGGTATTAACGCACATTCGCACCCGCGTCGCGCAGAAACTTCTTGGCCCGGCGGTAGGCGTTCTCGGTGAAGTTGAAGATGTTCCCCGCCGCGATGGCCGAAGCGGGCGTCTGCTGCAACACCTCCCGGAAGTCCTCGAACACGCCCGCGCCGCCGCAGGCGATCACCGGCACGTCCGCCCATTCGCAGACGCGATTCACGATGTCGAGATCGTAGCCGTTGGCCGTGCCGTCGCGGTCAATCGAGTTGAGGAAAATTTCTCCCGCGCCGCGCTGCTGGACTTCCGTCACCCAGTCGCGCAACGGCGTGGCAAGCCGTTCGCGGCCGTTGTGCGAACAACACGCGTAACTGCCGTCCGTTTCGCGCTTCACGTCCATCGCCACGACCATCGCCTGAGAGCCATACTTCTTGGCGACTTGCGTGATGAGATCCGGGTTGAGCACAACACCCGTGTTGATGACGACCTTGTCCGCGCCGTTGGCGATGAACGCGTCCACCGTCTTCAGATCGCGGATGCGCCCGCCGAAGGACAATGGCATGAAGCAGTGCCGCGAGATGTCGCGCAGGATGGACAGCACATCGGAGCGCGAGGCGGTCTTGAGATCATCGCGCTTGAGGTCGTAGGTGCCCTCGCGCGTGATGTCCACGTAGATGAGTTCGTCCGCATCCCAATCGTTGAGCCGCTCCAACTGCGCGGTGGGATTGCCGAGCTGCTTGAACTGCGTGAACTCCTGGCTGCGCACGATCAGCCCGTTTTGCAGGAACAGGCACGGGATGAGGCGGCGTTTCAGCATGGCAAGAACATCGCGGTCAAACGGCCTTCTGCTGGATGTGCGAGTTGATGCTGCGCAGTTCGGAGTGCTGGCGCAGCAACTTCAAGATGTCGGCGAGGCGGAAGCGCGGATTCGCCGGATAGAGACGTTTGAAGATTTCGCCGACCAGCTTGAAGTCATCCGGCGTGTCCACCGTGAGACGCAGGTCGGCGTCCTCGGGCGCGAGCGAGCTGGTGACGTTATGCAACCGGAACAGCTCCGGGTGCGTGTAGATGTAGATCGAGACGTGCTCGCGGTCAGAAGGATTGTTGGTCAGCTCCGCCACGCGCGCGAGCACTTGCGCCGGGAACACTTGCACGTCCATGCCGCGAGGATGAGTGCGCTGAAGGACATTCGCGCAGTAATCCACATCCCGTTGCTGAAACTCGCGGATCACTTGGCTGACAATATCCGGGTCCAGCAGCGGGCAGTCCCCCGTCGTCTCGACGATTAGGTCGGCATTCGCAGACTGCGCGGCGCGCAGCACGCGGTCGAGCACGTCGTCCTCGCTGCCACGAAAGCAGCCGACACCCAGCCGCCTCGCCAAGTCCTCGATCGGCTGGCAGCTCGGGTCGGCCGTGGTGGCGATGACGATGCCACCGAGTTCGGGCACTTGGCGGAGCCGCTCGATCATGAGTTCGAGCAGCGGTTTGCCGCAGACGGGCAAAAGCACCTTGCCCGGCAGCCGGGACGACTTCATGCGCGCTTCGATGGTGCAGATAATTTTCACAGAGGGTCTGGTCATGCGGTTCGCCCGACAAATCGCTTCAACAAGTTCAAGCCGGCGGCGTGGGACTTCTCCGGATGGAACTGCACGCCCAGGACATTCCCGCGCTCGACTCCGGCCGCGAACTCGCCGCCGTAGTCGCAGATCAACGCGACATCCGCCACTGTCGTCGGCGCGAAGAAAAAGCTGTGGACGTAGTAATGGCAGGCCTTCTCCCCTGCCCCGCCGATTAACGAGTCCGCGCGGCGCGACACAGTGTCGTTCCAGCCCATGTGCGGCACGCGGAGGCCAGGTGCGTTAAAGCGCACGACCCGACCCGGAATGAAATTCAGCCCGGCGGTGAGTTCGTGTTCCTCGCCCTCCGTCGCGAGCAGTTGCATCCCGAGGCAGACGCCGAGCAACAACCGGCCACGTTCCAGCACGTGCCGACGCAGCGCATCCTCAAAGCCGAGCGACCGGAGCTGGTGCATCCCCTTGGGAAACGCGCCCACGCCCGGCAGCACGATGTGCGTGGCCGACTCCAGCCCGGCGGGCGTGGCGGCGACACAGACATCCGCGCCCACCTTCGCGAACGCGTTGTGAAGCGACGCAATGTTGCCCATGCCGTAGCCGATGATGGCGACTTTTGGTTTCAAGCGAATCGGCGCGGCAGACCGCGCTCACGCGCCGAGCTTCTTCTGCTCGACGTGCGCGTTGAGCTTGGCCAATTCAGGCCGGGCCTTCAACAGATTCAACACGCTGGCTGTCGTGAAATCCGCGCCGAGCGCCGCATAGACGGCCTCAACGAACTGCCAGTCCTCCGGCGTGTCGAGTGTCCAGCGATGGGCGGACAAGTCTTCTTTGCCCACGAACGAGTGCAGCCGGAACAGCTCGGAGTGCTGGTAGAAATACGGCGTGACGTGTTCGCGCTCGTGCTGCCGCGTGGCCTCGCGATGCACACGCTCCAATGCGGCGAAGGTGAAAATCTCTGCATCCAGACCGCGCGGGAAGCGACGAGCCTGGACGTTGCTCATGTAGTCGAGCCCGGGCGTGGCGCTGAAGGCGGCCAGCATCTCATCAAGCACCGCGCCATCGAAGAGCGGGCAATCTGAGGTGACGCGGACGATCACGTCAGCCTCGCTGGCCTGCGCCGCACCGAAGTAACGAGCCAGCACATCCTGCTCGCTGCCCCGCCAACAACTCACGCCCAGCCGCGAGCTCTCGGCCACGATGGGTTCATCCGCCGCCGATTCCGTCGTGGCGATGCAGACGCCATCCAGCCTCTTCGCCTGCCGCACACGGCGCACGACGTGGCCGAGCACGGTGTCGCCGGCGAGCGGCCTCAGCACCTTGCCGGGCAGCCGCGTGGAACCCATGCGGGCCTGGATGATGGCGACGGTTTTCACGCACACTGAACCAACTCCCAACTCAGCGGCGTGCCACGCTGCACGTCGCACGCCGCCTTCTTTCCCAGCACTTCACTCAAGTGCCGCGTGTGCAGGCCGTGGCCGGGGCGAATGCTCCGAACATTCTGCGTCGTGAACGGCTCGCCTGCCTTCACGTCGGCCACGACGAAGAGCGAGCGGCGGAACTGCCGGCTCTTCGTCTCGTTGGTGCTGACTTCGTAGTTCACACGGCCCAGCGCCTTCTCCGTCGTGTGGATGGCGGTGACCATGTTTTTGAACTCCTCCGGCTCCAGCGAGAAGGTGCTGTCCGGGCCGGGCGTTGCGCGCGAAAGGGTGAAGTGCTTCTCCACGATGCACGCGCCGAGCGCAACCGCCGCGACGGCCACCGTGTGGCCGAGCGTGTGATCGCTCAGGCCCACCGGCACACCGAAGCGCGCGCTCATGTCGGCAATGGTGCGCAGGTGCATCTCCTCCGGCAGCGCGGGATAGGCGCTGGTGCATTTGAGCAACGCGAGTTGCTTGCAGCCGCCGTCGCGCAAGGTCTTCACCGCCTCGGCGATTTCCTCCTGAGTGGCCATGCCGGTCGAAGCGATGACGGGCTTGCGAGTGGCCGCGATCTTGCGTAGCAGCGGCAGGTCCACCAGTTCGAACGACGCGACCTTGTGGCACGGCACGTTCATCGCTTCGAGAAAGTCCACGGCACTTGCGTCGAACGGCGTGGAGAAGAAGTCGAGGCCGAGTTCGTTCGCGACGGCTTGCAACTTGGGCTGCCAGTCCCACGGCATGAAGGCTTCCTGGTAGAGATCGTGCAGCGTGCGTCCGTCCCAAAGCGTCCCGCCGCCGATGCGGAAGAACTCGTTGTCGCACGGGATGGTGAGCGTGTCGGCGGTGTAGGTCTGGACCTTCACAGCGTCCGCGCCGGCAGCAGCCATCGCGCGGACGATGCGCACGGCTTGGTCAAAGTCCTGCCCGTGATTCGCGGACAGCTCGGCAATGACGTAGGCCGGCAGGCCGGGGCCGACGCGACGCGAGCCGATGGTGAATTCGGAAATCATGTTTCAGCCGCCGCGCGACTCAGATCGAAGCGCAACGCGGCGCAACCTTTTACCGTGGTTTGGCCCGCCGGTTCAAACCCGGCTTTCACGAACGCGCGAATGGAGGCGGCGTTGTCTGGCTTGATGAGGGCGTGGATGGTCTCGATGGCGGACTCACGGAATAGCTTTTGGCAAGCGCTCCAGATGAGTAGCGAGCCGAGGTTCTTTCCACGTCGCGCGGCATCGAGACTGACGGAGATGGTGGCGGTGCGGCCGTCGAAGCCGAAGCGGACTTGGCCGATTGGTGCGTCGGCTTCTTCGGCAATCCAGAGGCGCGTGTTCGGGTCAGCGAGTCTTCGGTTGAACCACGTGACGTGTTGCGCCCACAGAATCGCGTCGGAAGTGAACGAGACGGCGCGGACGGCGGGATCGCTCGACCATTCCCAGACGCGGCGGCAGTCGTCAGCGACGGCGGGGTGCAGGTTCAACGAGTCTTCGTTCATTCGCAGCCAGACGCGGAAGGTGCCGAGACCGTCCACGAGCGCGCGGGCGCGACGGGACATCTCCGCGCGACGCGGCGCATCTGCATGGAGAGTGCGGAGGTCGTCTGCGAGTTTCGGGATGCTGGTGTGAACGGCGACGCCGGCCTCGGCCAGGCGCTCGGCGTTGGCGCGCTGGTTCTCGGCGAGGACGAGCACGAGCATCGGGACGCCGAGGAACGAGAGTTCCCAAGCGGTCGTGCCACCGGCGCAGATGGCGAGGTCGGCGCGGGCCATGAGGTCGGGGAGATCCGGCGGATTCTGACGCAGCCGGATTCTGGATTCTGAATTCTGAATTCTGGATTCCAAATCGGCCAGGTGCGGGTTCGCGGGGCCGAGGATAATGTCGGCAGTGAGGTCCGGAATGCTTCGGAGAGCCGTGAGGACTTTGGCGGTGATGTTGTCCGGGTCGCTGCCGCCGAGGGTGACGAGGAGGCGGAACGCCGAGCATCGCCCGGCTTTGGCGGACTCGATCATTCCTGCCGAGCGATGCTCGGCGCTCCGGCTGAATGCGGTGAACTCTCCGCGCAATTGCACGAAGCGCGGGCCGAGGAGGAGGCGCGTCGTTGAGTCACGATGCGGGTAGCGCGATGCGCTCGCGCCGAGATTTTGGTTCAGGATGAAGTCGGCGGAGTAGTGCGCGGCGTGGGCGGTGTCGTCGAAGACAAGGAGGCGGAGGCCGGCGGCTTTCACGGCGCGCTGGAAGGCGGCGTCGAAGTGGTAGCCATCGAGGACGAGCCATGCGGCACGGAGCGATTGCGCGAGGGCGATGGTCTCGGAGGCATCGGCGGACGAGCCGAGCGGAGCAGAAAGTTCGCGGAGGGAAACGCCGAGGGACTCAGCGCGCGCACGAAGGGCGGGCAAAGGCTGGAATGTGAGCAGCGTCACGGCGCTGCCGGCCTGCAACCACGGCTCCGCCAGTGCGAGGCAGCGCATGACATGGCCCAGGCCGATTTGCGGGCCGGCGTCAGCACGGATGACGAGGACTGAAGTCAAAGCAACAAGATCAAGGCTTCAAAACGATTGTCAGGTTGTGCTTGCGAATTGCTGTCTCGATAGCTTTGCGAAGACCGAATCCGCTAATCCAAAGTGTGGTAGGCACAGAAGGATGATTGTGGACAATCTGCATCGTGAAGCATCCAGCCTTAATGAACTGAATCGCAGACAAAGGAACCTCATAATCCATGAGCAGGGAACTGAGTTCCAGCCGCTGAAACGTCAACCTCAACTTTCCGAGCGGCCAACTCACTTTGCTGTAAGAACCGAAGAAGCCATGTTCGGCACTGATTGCCGTCAGCCCGATTCGCTTCTCGATCAGCGGCTGAGAATCATTCACATCAGAATGGTTTGAAGGCATTCGGTCACCCGCTCGTGATCCGCATCCGTCAGCCCGGCGAACATGGGGAGGCTGATGGTTTCACCATAATACTTTTCCGCCTCGGGGAAGTCGCCGTCGCGGAAGCCGAGGCGGCGGTAGTAGGGCTGGGTGTGGACGGGGATGTAGTGGATTTGCACGCCGATGCCGGCGGTGCGGAGTTCCTCGACGATCTGGCGGCGGGATTTCTTGAGGCGGTCAGTGTGCAGGCGGATGACGTAGAGGTGCCACGCGGACGCGGTGTCCGGGTGCTGCCACGGGAGCGTGAGCGGAAGGTCCTTCAGCAGTTCGTCGTAACGGCGGGCGAGCGCGGCGCGGCGGGCGACGAAGGCTTCGAGCTTGTTCATCTGGCTCGCACCGAGCGCGGCCTGAAGGTCGGTAAGGCGGTAGTTCCAGCCGAGTTCGGTCTGCTGGTAATACCACGGGCCTTGGCTGTCGCCGACCATCTGCTGCGGGTCGCGCGTGATGCCGTGGCTGCGGAAGAGGAGAAGGCGCTGGTGGAGATCGGCGCGGTTGGTGAGGACCATGCCGCCCTCGGCGGTGGTGATGATCTTGACGGGATGGAAGCTGAAGATGGCGAGGTCGCTGTGCGCGCACGAGCCGACGGGCTGGCCGCGATAGCACGCGCCGATGGCGTGGGCGGCGTCTTCGAGGACGAGGACGCCGTGGCGTTTGGCAAGCGCGGCGATGGCTTCCATCTCACAGGACTGACCGGCGAAGTGGACAGGGACGAGGACTTTTGGGAGACGACGGGTTTTCGCGGCGGCGGCGAGTTTCTCTTCGAGGCGCGCGACGCTGAGGTTATAGGTGCGCGGGTCAATGTCCACGAAGTCCACGTCCGCGCCGAGGTAGCGGGCGCAGTTGGCGGAGGCGACGAAGGTATTCGGTGAAGTCCAGAGGCGGTCGCCGGACCTGAGGTCAATCGCGGCGGCGGCAATGTGGAGCGCGGCGGTGCCGTTGGCGACGGCGACGGCGTAGTTCACGCCGCAGTGCTCGGCGACCTTGCGCTCGAAGCGTTCGATGGCCGGGCCTTGCGTGATCCAGTCCGAGCGCAGCGCGGCGACGACGGCGGCGATGTCGTCCTCGTCAATGAGCTGGCGGCCGTAGGGGATGACCTTCATGCGCGGCGGGCGGCGGCTCCCGGCTAGGTGAGGTTGAACGAGGCGTCCACGTGCTGGCGGATCAGGGCGCGGATTTGCGGAACGTTGAGCCAGTCGGAGTTGCGCCCGGAGTTAAAGGAGAAGCCCTCGGGCACCGCCGTGCCTTGGTGATGGCGGCGATACTCAGCCATGACCTCGGTTTGATCGCGCATGTGCGGCATGGGCACGATGATGTATTGGTGCGCGGTGGCGATGGTCTGGAGGGCGTCGGTCTCGGTGACCATTTCCTCGTGAATCTTCTCGCCCGCGCGGATACCCACGACGGGCTTGGCGCAGTCCGGCCCGATGGCCTCGGCGACATCGAGGATTTTGTAGCTGGGAATTTTGGGCACGAAGATCTCGCCGCCGAGCGCGGTGGTCGCGGCGTCAATGACCATCTGCACGCCCTCGTCGAGCGTGATGTTGAAGCGCGTCATGCGCGGGTCGGTGATGGGGAGCGTGCCGGTCTTGCGACGGTCGAGGAAGAACGGGATGACGGAGCCGCGCGAGCCCATGACGTTGCCGTAGCGGACGACGGAGAACCGGATGTCGTGATTGCCACGGATGTTGTTGGCGGCGATGAAGAGCTTGTCGCTGCACAGTTTCGTCGCGCCGTAAAGGTTGATGGGGGCGGCAGCTTTGTCGGTGGAGAGCGCGACGACGTGGCGCACGCCGGCGGTGAGGCTGGCCTCGATGAGGTTCTCCGCGCCAAGGACGTTGGTCTTGATGCACTCGAAGGGGTTGTATTCCGCCGTTGGCACCTGCTTGAGCGCGGCGGCGTGGATGACCACGTCAATGCACTACAGAGCGAGCGTGAGGCCGTCGCGGTCG
>CAYZJP010000029.1:0-28162 GCA_964478755.1 uncultured Klebsiella sp. | reverse complement strand
GGCGGGGGGGGGGGGGGGCTTCGTGGGGGTTCTCGGGGCCAGGTGCGTTGGTTTGGTGGACTCGAAAGGGGTGGTATTCGGCCGGGGGAACCGCCTTGGGGGGGGGGGGCTGGTTGACCCCGTCAATGCCGCAGCGCGACCGCCGGAGGCGGTCGCGGTCGCGCACGTCGCCGATGAAGAAGCGCACCTGCGGGTGCTTGGCGAAGGGAAACTGCTGCGCCATCTCGAACTGTTTAAGCTCGTCGCGCGAGAAGATGACGAGCTTGCGGGGGGCGTGCTGCCGCAAGAGGATTTCCGTAAACCGCTTGCCGAAGGAGCCGGTGCCCCCCGTGATGAGCACCGAAGAGTTTTGCCAATTCACACGGCGAGGCTAGCAACAAGCCCCGCCGATGCGCCATAAGAAGTTCGTCGGCACCACGGCCAGATACGCGAAATCGGATTGCAAATACCCGTGCCACCTTCCTAAGCTCCTTCCATGAAGCGCGTCTCATTGCTCATCTTTGCAGCGTGCCTGGTGCTGGCGGTGCCCAAAGCCCAGGCGGCGGCGGCGGACGAGCTGTATGTCCGGGTGTTCAACACGATCTTGCAAGGGGACGCCCTGCGCGAGGGGGGACAGGGCAAGGCTGCCTTGGAAAAATACCTGACTGCCCAGGAAGATTTGAAGAAAGTGCAGGCGGCCTACAAAACGTGGGAGCCAAAACTCGTGGATTTCCGCCTCAAGTATCTCGAGGACTGGATTGGCAAGCTCAACATCCAGTTCCCCGGCACCATCGCGCCGAAGCCGGCGGTCCCCGCAGTTCAGATGTCCGATGACGCCAGCGCGGCCAAACTCACTGGACTGGAAAAGCAACTCCGCGACCTGAACAACGAGCTGGTCAAGGTGCGCACCGAACGCACCGACTTCCAGCAGAAGCTGAAGGAAGCCCTGGCCGCGCGTCCGAAAGACACCGACCCGGCGGAGATGGAGAAGGCGCAGAAGAAAGCCCGCGATCTCCAGAAGGCCGCCGACTTGAAGCAGATTGACATCGAGGATCTCACCAAGCAAATCAACGGCATCGCCAAGGAACGCGATAACTTCCAGAAACAAGTCGCCGTGCTCAAGGACAAGGCCGAAGTGCCCGTGCTCAAGAAGGAGAATTCAGCGCTCAAGGCGAAGGTGGACGAGCTGGCCAAGCGCGCCGCCGCCGGCGACAAGTCGGAGGAGCTGGCCCGCCAGCTCGCCTCCGCGAAGGCCGACCTCAAGGCGGAGCAGGACCGCGCCACCGACCTCGCCAAGGCCAACAAAAAGATGGAGGCCATTCTGACCGACCCGAACAATGCCACCGGCATCACGGTGGAACAGTTCAAGTCGCTGGAGAAAAAGAACAAGGATTTGGAATCAGCCGTAAAAACCCTTGAGTCGCAGGTCCAGAAGGGCACGGCGGACGGAGCCAAGCTGCGCCAGATGGAGAAGGAGCGCGAGGACTTGCAGAAACAGTTGAACGACCTCCAGAAACAACTGAACGAGAAGAAAAAAGTTTCCAGCAACGCGACCGAGAAACTGGAGCAGGAACTCGCCGCCGCCCAAGCCAGGGTGGTGGCGCTGGAGGCCCGAAAAACACCCTACTCTGCGGAGGAGCTCGCCTTGTTGAAAGGCTCCTCCGCCCCGGTCGCGGCTCCCGCCCCGGTCGCCAAGTCGGCAAAGAAAAACTCTGCCGACCTGCCGCCCGGGGCTGCGAGCGTGGCCCTCGAAGCCCAGCGCGCCTACGCCGCGCAACGCTTCGACGAGGCGGAAAAGAAATACCTCGAAGTCCTCACGCTTGACCCGAACAACGTCTATACGCTCGCCAATCTCGGTGCGGCGGAGATGGAGCTGAACAAACTTCCCGAGGCCGAAACGCACTTGAAGCGTGCGCTGGCGCTCGACGGGGATGACGCCTTCTCCCTCGCCCTGCTCGGCCTGCTCAAGTTCCGCCAGCAGAAAACCGACGATGCGTTTGACGCCCTGAGCCGCGCCGCCAGGCTCGACCCGGACAACGCCCAGACGCAGAACTACCTCGGCCTAGTCCTCAGCCAGAAGGGCCAGCGCGAGGCCGCCGAGGCGGCCTTCCGCAAGGCCATCCAGCTCGCCCCAGGCTACGCGGTCGCGCACTACAACCTCGCGGTCTATTACGCCACGCAGCAGCCACCTACCCGTGAACTCGCCCGCTGGCATTACCAGAAGGCCATCTCCATCGGCTATCCAAAGAGTGACGAACTGGAAAAGCTGCTCACGCGAAACTGAGCGGCGCGCGATTTGGTGAGGGTTTATCAAGATTGCGATTAGGATTCTGCAGGCGCCGGCGGCCCATCGTTGCGCCTGAATGCAACGTCACACCGTTCTCTCATGCTCCGCCAAAGCACCCACGAAATCATCATCTCAACGCGGGGCCGCGGCTTCACCGAAGTGACCCACGAAGTGACGGAACGCGTGCGGGAGGCCGGCCTGCAAACCGGCCTTGCCACATTGCATCTGCGCCACACCTCCGCCTCGCTGCTGGTTCAGGAGAACGCCGACCCGGAAGTCCGCCGGGATCTGGAACGCTTCGTCTCCCGCCTCGCGCCGGACGGCGATCCACTTTTCCAGCACACCGCCGAGGGCGACGACGATATGCCAGCTCACATCCGCACTGCGCTCACGACCGTGAACCTCAGCGTCCCCATCGTGCGCGGCGAACTTGCGCTTGGCACCTGGCAAGGCATCTACCTTTGGGAGCACCGCACCGCGCCGCATCGCCGGCATCTTGTCGTTCATCTGTTCGGCGAGTGAGTTGAACCGAGCGCCGACTACTCATTGTTTTCCTTCCACTTGGCGCAACCGCGCCGCCTCCGTCGAGTGCTCGCGGGCCTGTTCGAGCTTCCCCTGCTTGGTGAAAACTTCCGCCAGTTGCGTGTGCGCCTCGGCACTCTGCGGATTAAGTTGCAGGGCAAGCGTGAACTGCTCCACGGCATGGTCTAGTCCACCTTTCGCTGCCAAGGCAACGCCGTAGTTCAAGTGCGCTCCGGCGCTGTCCGGCTTGAGGCGCAGGGCGGTCTCAAACGAAGCAATGGCCTCATCCCACTGCGCGAGCCGGGCCAGCGCGTTGCCGAGGTTGAAATGCAGATGGAATGTCGCGGACGATGGGCTGAGTTGCAGGGCCTCGCGGTAGGCGGCAATGGCTTTCGCATCGTCGCCGCGGTCAGCGTGGGCATTGCCGAGTTTCATCAGCGCCTGGCTGCGGTAGTGCGGACTGTGGAGTTTCGCCGCCATGTCGGTGAAGAACGGCAGGTCGCTGTGCCAAATGGCAGTCTGCCGCCAGCTTGACACGGCGCACACCCCGACGACGACTGCGGCCAGCCCGAATGCGCATGCGCGGCGCATTGGTTGTCGTGCGAGTTGCCAGACCAAACCCGCCGCGCCCACCGCCCACAACACACCTGCAATGATGCTGTAGCGGTCGTGCGGATAGTGCGGACGTTCGGTGAGGCCGAGCATCGGCACCAGCAGGCCAAGGTGCGCGAGCCACAGCGCAAACGCAGCGGGCCACACGCGACGCTTTGCAACCAGGACGGCGGTCATCACCAGCACGCCGAGCGCACTGAAAAGAAACGGAGCTTCGCTGAACTTGCTCTCCATGAGCACGGGATAGACCGGGCAGAGGTCCAGCGGCAACAGCGGTTTCCACGCGTAGTAAGCCCACAAGTAAAACGCCTGCATTGCGCGTGCGATGGGAGGGAAGGAGTCGAGCGCCACCGGCTTGTCCCAAATGCCCGTGACGTGGAAGCGGCCATAGAGGGTGCCGGCCACGAGCAGGAGCGAGAACACGAGGTAAGGAAGTTTGTCCAACAGCACCGAACGCAAGCCGGTCTTCGGAGCTTCAAGGCGGCGCAGCGGGAAGAAGTCCAGCGCAACCAGTGCGGCGACGAAACCGAGCACGATGGGATAGGACAAGACAGCCAGTGCAAACGCAGCAACGGAAAGCCAGTAGGCGCGCTTCCGCACCGCCGGTTCAATCTCCATCGAGTGCGCTTGAAGGTAGAACAACGTTGCCACGAGCAGGAACAACAGCGACAGCCCGTAGGGCAATCCCGTCACCCAGGCGACAGGCTCAACGCGCAACGGGTGCACAGCCCAGAGCAGCCCGCCGAGAGCGGCGCAGATTTCGCCCAGCGAATCATCGGCCGTTTCCGTGCTGAAGGCGGAAGCGTGAGAGAGTGAGAGTCGCAGCAACCGCCGGATGAGCAGGAACACCAGCACCGTGTTCACGCAGTGCAGCAACACGTTTGCAAGATGGTAGCCGAATGGGTTCAGACCGAAGACTTCGTGCACGCACGCCCAGGCGAGCCACGACAGCGGCTTGTAGCGGATGGCCTGCTCGAAGTCGGTGAACATCCAGCGGAGATTCTCCGCCGTCAGCCCTTGCACGTGCGGATTCTCGAAGACGTTGATGTCATCGTCCCAGCGGAGAAAGCCCGACTCAAGCGTGCGGAAGAAGACCGCGAACACCACCGCGACGAGCGCGAACACAATCGCTGTGGTTCGGTGATGCGGACGCATGGCTTACTCCCACTCCCATGCGTCCGCGTGCGTGAACTGGCTCGTGTTCAGCAGGAACTTCACACCGAAGGCCGCCTCGTTCACGGAGCCGAGCGCGATCCGTCCATTCTGAATCGCCAACGTCGGCCAGCCGGCGGAGCTGATGCGGTAGAGATCGTTGTGCGCGCTCAGGATTTGATCCTGCAGCTCGTGCGGGAACTGCGAGAGGCCCGCGTTGTAGTGATGGCCGTTGCGCTCGACGCTTTTTATACCCAACGCAGCACAGACGGCGAGGTCTTGCAGCAGCGCGACCGGGCCGACGTTGCACAGGTCTTCACCGCTCATCAGGAAGGGGCGCGTGGGTGACTGCTTCTGTCGCTGCGCGAGCAGGCAGCGGTTCGCCACGCCCTTGATGACGCCTTTGCAATTCTTGTGGCTCGTGCCGTCGTAGCCCAGTGCGAGCGCGGTGGGCAGGCTGTCCAACTCACCGTCGGACTCATCAATGATGAACGGTGGCCGGTCGGGCCATTCCGCCAACGCTGCGGCGGCATCCTTGTGCAGCGCGACGGAGCGATGCAGCGGCTGTTCGACGAAGAGGAGCTTCGCGAGAAACGACTTCAGCGAGTCATCCGCGCGCAGCATCTCCCAAAACCGCCGGAACTCTGCGAATGACTTGAACTGCTCGTTGCCGTCGAGCGTGAAGGCTAAGTCCGTGCCGCACTCGGCTTGCAGCACTTGCGCGATCCGTCGCAGGCGCTCTGAGTCGCGCGCGAGGTCGCCATTCACCTTGAGCTTGAAATGCCGCAACCCATAAGCGCGAATGCTGGCGGCGAGCGATTGCGGCAGGCCGTCGTGCAAGCGCTCCGCGTCGGCGATGTCCGCGTCCGTCAGAGGATCGCTGAGGCCGACGGTGTGGCGCGCGATGATCTCGTTGTGCGGCCGCGCGGGCAACCACGCTGCGGGTGCGAAGCCCTCCGACTCCGAGTGCAACTCGCCGAGGCGAATGCCGAAATCATTGTCCAGCAGCGCGCGATGAAACGGCTTGGCGATGGCGCGGCAGAAGGCATCCATCACCGCGCGTTCCACGAGCGACGTGCCGAAGTGCGCGAGCAGCGGCGGCTTGTTCTCGGCGTTCGCCCACGCGGTCTGCGAATCGTAGAGATGCAGCCACAGGTCGAAAACGCTCGGTGCATTTTGACCTTCGGCCGTCTCCAGCGCGGTCTCGATGACATCAAGCATCTCGTGGATTTCGTCCAGCACCTCGCGCGCGGGGTCTTTGGTGAACCACTTGGGCGGCAACAGGTCCGCAGACACGCCGAGCGACACGCGACCGTTGACCTCCAGCGCCACGCGCACGAAAACCATCGGCATGTGCGTCATCGTCGCGATGCCGTATTTGAACGGCATCCGCGTGTGCAGGTTGTGCAGATGCAAGTCGCCTTCGCAGACCCGGATGTTCACGGGCGGAAGTGTAAGTTCCAAACCTCTGGCTCCAAGCTCCAAAGAAACGCCCGACGAATATCTGCCCACCTTGCTTGGTCGAAGTCACCCAATCAGCTACAACACCACCATGAAACGCCGCCACTTTCTTACCCTCACCGGTCTCACCACGCTCGCTTACGGTTGCAGCACCACGCCACGTCGCGCCTCGGGCACATTGCGCATCGGCATGATCGGCCTCGACACCTCGCACGTCCCGGCCTTCACGGATATTCTCAACAACCCCGACAACAAGGCCCACGTGCCCGGCGCGAAGGTCGTCGCGGCCTTCAAGGGCGGCAGCCCGGACATCGAGTCCAGCGCGTCGCGCGTGGACGGCTACACCAAGACACTCGCCGAGAAATACGGCGTCAAGCTCTACGACTCCATCGGGGAGATGTGCAAGGACGTGGACGCCGTGTTCATCGAGAGCGTGGACGGCCGGCCGCATCTCGCGCAGGCCATCCCCGTCATCAAGGCCCGCAAGCCGCTGTTCATTGACAAGCCCATGGCCGGCTCGCTCAAGGACGCGCTGGAAATCTTCCGCCTCGCGAAGGAGGCCAAAGTGCCGGTCTGGAGCTCCTCCTCGCTCCGTTACGGCAAGGCCGCGCAGGCCGTCCGCAACGGCTCCATCGGCAAGGTCAGCTACGCCGAGACCACCAGCCCCGCCGGGCTGGAGAAGAATCACCCCGACCTCTTCTGGTATGGCGTCCACGGCTGCGAATCGCTTTTCACTGTCATGGGCACGGGCTGCGAATCGGTGAAACGCGGCGCCACGGCGGACGGAAAGATTGAAGTCACCGGCAAGTGGAAGGGCGGACGCACTGGCGTCTTCCGCGAGGCCAAGGGCTACACCGGCCTGGCCAAGGGTGACAAAGGCGAGGTTCCCATCGGAGCCTACGACGGCTATGCGCCGCTCGTGGTGGAAGCCATCAAATCCTTCCAGACTGGCATCGTGCCCGTGAAGCCCGAGGAAACCATCGAACTCCTCGCCTTCATGGAAGCCGCCGACGAGAGCAAGCGGCGCGGCGGCGCGGAGGTGACGCTGGCCGAGGTGCTGAAGAAGGCGGGCGCGAAGTAAGCCCGGCTCTTTACAGTCTCAAATCGCTCGGTGGAACAGGCGTCGCCGCGAGGTGGGCTTGAATTTTGGCGAGCACATCGGCCTCCGTCGCCGCAGCTTGAAGTGGCTCGGCCCAATCACGGCCCGGATGCAGCACGTCCCACAACGGCTTCTTCCCCTTCGCGCGCCCGCCGCCGGGTGGGTTGTTGCCAAACCCGTCCACCACGACGTTCCACAGCGGCTTGAAATGCGTGATGAGCATCGTTTCACCGAGCAGGATGAACACCTCGTCCACCACCAGCCAGCGGCACTGAAAATCGGTGAGCTTGAGGTTCCGGGCTGCGAGAATGGTCTTCGAGTGCTTCGTCAAGCGCTCCTGCAAGGCGTCGCCATGCGGTGTGTCCAAGCCAAGTCCACCCTTGCGCGCGCCGGCGGGCACGGCCTTGCCCACGTAGATGGGCTGGGTGAAGTGGCCGGCTCGGTTCGCTTCGGCGATGACGCGATACGGCGCGAAGTCGCCCGTGTAATAAATGAGGTAGATGCCCGCGCCGCGAAATTTATCCGGCGGCAACGGCTGAGGCGGCTGCTCCAAAAGTTTGGCGACGATGCTGGCCGCGAGGTGCTTCTTCGCCAGCGGGTTGAAGGGGACCGGCTCGTCCATGTTCAGTTGGCGCGGGCGGCGCGGCGCTGGTGGCGTTGAAGCGTGGCGGCGACGCTCGTTCCGACCAAGCGGGCCAGCGTCACGGGCACGGCGTTGCCAATCTGCCTCATGCTCTCCGTCCACGAACTCGGAAACGCATACCAGTCGGGGAAGGTCTGCAAACGGGCGCTCTCGCGCACGGTGAAGTAGCGCACCGCCCCGTCGGCGAACGCCATCATGTTCTCCCCGCCGGGAACGCCGTGGTCGCCCGCCTTGAGGGTCTTGGCCGGCGCGTCGAATTCGCTGCCGGTGTGACCCGGATACTTGCGGGCACCCGGTTGAAAGCGATGGTTGGCGACCGAGGCCGCCTGAGGCGAGCGCGGGTCGGGCAGGCCGGCGAGCGCGTCGCGCACCGTCCGCCACCGCGGCTTGAGCGGCAGCGTTTCCTGTCGTTCCAGCCGAGCTGCGATGCCCTCGGGACGCGGAGGCCGGCTGGACCGCGCGACGTGGTGCTCATCCCAGTAAGTTTCCGTCAGCCACTTGGCCGCATCGAGGGAACCCTCCGTGTGGGTCGGCGTCGGGAAACTCCACGGCTCCTGGATGTCCCAGCGGAATCCCACGATGACCACGCGCTCGCGTTGCTGCGGAACGCCGTAATCCGCGGCGTTCACTTTCTGGAAGACGACGCGATACCGCAGCCCGCGCTCGACTCCGCCGGTGTGGTGGCGCTCCAGCCGCGCGAGGTGGCCGGTCCAATCCTCGCCGGGCGCGGGCGCGAGTTCAGGATACTGAAGCTGGAGCAGAACGTAGCCGAAATACTTCGCGAAGGACTTCCGGAGCAGTCCCCGCACGTTCTCAAAGATGAACGCCTTCGGCTCCGTGAGCCGGACCACGCTGACCGCGTGGGGAAACATGTCGCGTTCGTCGCGGTGGCCGCGGTGCTTGCCGCCGATGGAAAATGGCTGGCACGGTGGTCCGCCCGAGACAAGTTCGACGCGCCCCTTCCATTCCGCGAGGTTCACCGAGCGCACGTCCGCGTTGCAGACGCGCAGGCCTGAATTCATGCGCCGGTTCCAGTTTTCCCGCAGCGTTTGGCAGGAATCGGCGTCGCGCTCGACCACAACCGTCGGGGAAAAACCGGCGTCATGCAGCCCCAAGGCCAGTCCGCCGCCGCCCGCGAAGAGTTCGATTGAGTTCACTGGCCTTGATTTAACGCCGAGTCGGCCTGCGGTTCAAGCGCCGCGCCAGCCGATCCGCCACCCGTCCGGTCTGGTTCAGGGCGTGTTCCCAAAGCCGCGTCACCCGCCAGCCCGCCCGGCGCAACTCGCGGGCCACCTGCCGGTCTCGGGACCGGTTGCGGGTGATTTTGCCCAGCCAAAACTTGCGCCGCGATTTCGGCAGGCGGCAATGCTTCGGACAGCCGTGCCAGAAACAGCCGTCCACGAACACCGCGAGCCGCGCGCCCGGAAACGCGAAGTCCGGGCGGCCCGGCAGCCGCAGATGGCGGCGCCATCCCGTGACGCCGGCGGCGCGCAGGATGGCGACGAGCCGCAACTCCGTCGTCCGGTTCCCCTTCGAGCGGATCGCGGCCATCACCCGCGACCGCTTCCGCTTGGAGAACACATCGGCCATGCGCGGGACAGTTATTTCGCCGCCACCGGCTGCGGCTGCGTCTTTTCCCACTCGGCCTTCGAGACTTTCTTGGTCTGGTGCAGGAAGACAGAGACGCCCTTCTTGTTGCCGGAGATCACATCGGGCAAGCCGTCGCCGTTCACGTCACCCACGGTGATTTGCGTGCCGACGCCGGAGTTGTCATCAATCAAGTGCGGGACGAAGTCCACGTCCCTGCCGTTGCGCACGATCTTGAACCAGTAGAGCACTGCGGGCGCGTTCGGCTCGGCGTCACCGGCGGGGCCGTGCGCCCAAAAGCGTTTGCCGGTGACGAGGTCCTTGACGCCGTCGCCATCCATGTCCGCAAGGAACTGCGAGTGGAGCTGCGAGAACTTCACGCCGTAGCGGTTGTCCTCGGGCTTGCTGTTCATGATGATGTGCTCGCGGAATTTCACCTCGCCGCCGGAGCGATAACCCTCATACCAAGCGAGGCCGTAGCCGTGCGCGTCCCAGCTCGTGATCACGTCCGCGATGCCGTCGCCGTTCACGTCATAGACCAGCATCTGTCCGCCGCCGCGCAGGCCCGCCGGAGCGAAGGGCACGGGATGAAATTTCCATTGCTCGCCCGTGCGGTAGTCCTTGGGCTGCTCCCACCAGCCGTCGCGTTCGAGAATGTCCGCGCGCCCGTCGCCATTCAAATCACCGAAGCCATAACCGTGCGTGTAACGAAAATACTTCTTGTCGTCGCGCGGTGAAATCGCATGGAACTTCGCGGGCTTCGTAGGGTCGCTCCAGTCCAGCTCCGCGAAGCCGAGCTGCCCGCCGGTGTGGCAGATGAGTTCGGGCTTGCCGTCACCGTTCATGTCGCCGAGCTGCGGCGATTCATTGTCCGTCACCGCGAAGATGACATGGCGCGGCCAGTGGCCGGCCCTGCCCTGCGGGTTCTCATACCAGGCCGTCTCTTTGCCCGGCCAGGAATACACCAGGATGTCCGGCCAGCCGTCGTGGTTGAAATCGTAGGTGTAAGTCAGGAAGTAATCCGAGTAGCCCTTCGCGGGGTCGTAGGGCTTCGCGGCGGGCGGCGCGAACTCGACGCTTTGCTTGAAGTCCGGTCCCAGCCAGATGAGCGGCCCACTGACGATGTCCATCTTGCCATCGTGGTTGAAGTCCGCGAAATCCGCGCCCTCGCACAGGAAGTTCGTCGTGACCACGATCTTCTGGAACGTGTGCAACGTGTAATCAGCGGCGGACGCGGCGGACAACGAGAGGCCCAGGGCCAGCGCGGAGAGAAGCTTGTTCATGCGCGGCATGATTCGGCCTCGACGCGGCCCGGTCAAGCGCCGCCCATTTTCTAGTGGAGACGCACACGCCCTTTGCCCCAAGCTTCCGCCGTGGAAGTCATCATCCAATCCACTCCCGCCGCCGCCGCCGACCTCGTGGCGCGGCTCATCGCCCACGATCTGCGTGCGCAGCCCCGGCTCGTCCTCGGCCTCGCCACCGGCCGCACGATGGAGAGCGTCTATGACCGCCTCGCCCGCCTGCACCGCGAAGACCGCCTCGACTTCTCCCAGGCGCGCACCTTCAATCTCGACGAATACGTCGGCCTGCCCGCCAGCGACCCCCATTCGTATCGGCACTACATGGCCGAGCATTTGTTCCGGCGCGTGAACCTGGACTTGCGCAACACGCATCTCCCTCACGGCGACGCCGCCGATCTCGACGCCGAGTGCCAGCGCTACGAGCACCTCATCACCGAGTGCGGCGGCATTGACGTGCAGCTCCTCGGCATTGGGCAGACCGGCCACATTGGCTTCAACGAACCGCTCTCCGCCCTCCGTTCGCGCACGCGGGTCAAGGCACTGTCACCCGTGACCGTCGCGCAAAACGCATCCCTCTTTGCCGATCCTGCGAAGATGCCGCGTCGCGCCATCACCATGGGCGTGGGCACGATTCTCGAAGCCCGCCGCGTCATCCTTATGGCCACCGGCGCCAGCAAGGCCGAGATCATCGCCAAAGCCGTCGAAGGCCCCATCACCTCCATGATCTCCGCCACCGCGCTCCAGATGCACGCGCGCTGCACCGTCATCGTTGACGAAGCCGCCGCCGCCAAGCTCCAAGGCGTGGACTACTACCGCTGGATTTTCGCCAATGAGCCGGAGTGGGAGCCTTACCGCCGGTAGCAAGCCACCGCCCCACCGCACGGAAAATCCCGTTGACGCCTTCCACCGACCGGCGCAGCCTCACCCTATCACTCAGCAAAGCAGGCAAACCTAAACCGCCGAAAATCTACGGCCAAAACCTCATCTCCCAAGTAATGACCAACACGCAGCGCGCCGCCATGCTCGCCGACCTGGCGGCGTTCGACCTCAAGTTTGAGGACTACAAGGTCAGCCTCACCCCGGACCAGATCGCCCGCCTCGCCAAGCTCAAGCCCGCCGATATCGGCGCGCTGGAGACCGGGCAGACCTTCGCCCAGCAAAACCCCACCGCCATCAGCGCGGACATGGACATCGCCGGGCTGTCCGAGGACGTGGCGCTGGGTCGGCAGGTCATCATCGTCAACGCCGCCGCGCAGCAGAAGGCGGACATGACCCACACCACCATCATCGCCGCGCTGAACGACGGCCGCGTGACCGCCGACGCCATCTACCGCGTGGAGAAAGCCAAGGGCAAGAACCCGCAGAACGCGACCTTCCTCGAAGAATACGGCCAACGCTACGCCCGCAGCGGACAGACGCCGCCCGCACCGCCCAACCCGTGAGCGGTTTTTTGTCAATGAACTAGGAACCGCTTCGGCCAGATTCCACCCTGACAGCCGTCATCCACATGAACGCACCGCCCGCATCGCCGCCGAAATGGACGCGGAAACTACTGCTCTGGCTGCTGACGCTGGTTAATCTAGCCGCCTTGCTGATTGGGCTGGAGGTGGCCACCGGTCAGGCGAGACAACTCGCGGGTTCCTACCCAAACTTCCTGTTCGGCTGGCTCGAATGGCTGCCGCCAGCGTGGCGTTATGAGAACTGGTTGGAGACTGGAAGATGGGTTGCCATCTTGGCGCTCTGGCTGTTCAACACCGCCGAAATGACCTACCATTTGCGGCCGCTGGCGACGTGCCGGGAGGGCGCGGAAAAGGATGGCACCCCGTGAGCACCCCCGCACCCGACCCGCACCACGCCACGGAAATCGCCAGGCTTAAAGGACTGGCCCAGCCAACCAAAATTGCCATCGCCCTCCTGCTAACCGCGAGCCTGTGGCTGACGGCCGGCGACGCTCCAGACGCGAGAGCGCGGCTGAACTGCCACAACAACTTGAAGTTTATCGGCGGTGCCGTCGCACAATTCGCCTTGGAAAACAAGAATGTGGCGCCCAAGGACTTTTCGGTGCTGACGAACTACCTGACTTCACCCGCGGTGTTCTGGTGTCCGGGCGACACTACCCGAACGAAACCCAAGGATGAGACTTGGAAGGGCTATGACCCCAAGAACGCCACCTACAAGCTCGTCTCGCCCGGCGGCGTGATAGACGGGACCGCCACGAATGAACTGGTCTGGTGCCCGGTTCACAATTGCGTGAGCTACTTGGAAGGCAAGCAGGTCAAGTCCAAGGAGAAGAAGCGCTGAAGGCGGCGGCGACTGATGAACAATTAAATTCAAAAACGCTCTACGTTTATGACTGAACCCACTGCCACACCGGATCTGACGCCGCTGCGCCGCAAGGCCAGATTCTGGATTTCCATCGGCTTCTTATTTTCCTGTTCGTGGCCAGTCATACAGATTTTTTGGGGCAACTCAGACAACGTCACCAGTTGGCTGTTTGTGTTCGGTATTCTCGTCTCGTCGAAATTTCCAACTGCGGCACGGGTGAAGGAAGAAAAGGTCAGCCTGGCGAGGAACGTGTCCCAAGTGGTGTTGCTGGTGAGTTTCTTTGGGCTGGTGTTCAGGTGTCTCTTT
This sequence comes from uncultured Klebsiella sp., assembly GCA_964478755.1. Lineage (GTDB taxonomy): Bacteria > Verrucomicrobiota > Verrucomicrobiia > Limisphaerales > SXTU01 > SXTU01. Next base: position 14,888 of record CAYZJP010000029.1, on the reverse strand, counting down.
CTCCTGAATGGCGCGAAACTGGACCCGTTCGTCGCGGGCTTTCTGTGCCTCTGGCTCTTTGCTGATTCGTTGGGCAGGTGGGCTGCCGTGGAAGAGGCCGAAGCAGCAGAGTTGAAGAGCGCATTAACACAGGTCTAAACAGCGGGGTCAGCGTTGAACGCAGCAGCGGACGGAACAAACCTTATGAACGACAAAATCCAAAAATGCGCCGCCTGCGGAAGTGGCCGCGTGGTTGCGGGAAGACTGGTCGCCGAAGAGCTTGGGAATTCCAGTGAATTCAATTCGCCGTGCTTCAATTTTTCTGAACTAAAACAGGAGAACAAGATCTTCCATATCTCAACACCACGCCGGGGAGCTCTCACCCGCCAGCGCGGGAATGCGACGGCGTGTCTGGACTGCGGAAACGTAAGCGTGTCGCTGGCTCTGGACGTAAAGGAGGCCGTGCAGGTGCTGGATAAGTGGGGCGCTGACGCCGTGAAAGCGCGGCTGGCCATCAAACCACCGACCCCATGAAAGTTCCGGGACTCAGACACTCTGCCGAGCAAGTGGGTGGACTCGTTTTCTTCGGACGAATGCTCGACAAGATTCGCTTGCACGCGGAGGGCAAGCTGCCGGCGGACTACAAACGCGGCACAGGCACGGATGGGAGGGTTTGCCGTTTTCTGCATGTCGAATACCCAGCCGTCGCAGCGCAAGCGTTGGCCGGCGGAACCGATCAAGCGATCTTAGAATGGTGTTTCGCGCACGGACGGAGGCCGAACGACGAGGAGCTTTTCACCTTCAATGGGTTTCTGACAAAGCGCGGCTGGCGCGATAACCAGAGCGCGGAACTGGAGCAGATGAAGCGCGACAGAGGCTTTGCCGGCCGGGCGGACATCCAGACCTTTTTCGATTTCCATAAGGCCGATGAGCAAGAAGACTGACCGACAATAGCCCAGCGTTTCAACGCTGGGTCTTGCGTCCACCCACGGTCCCGAGTCCCGCCAGGGACGGCAGAGCGGTTCTTTCGTCCCTAACTGCAAGTTACAGTGGAAGTTGCACTTTCCCTCTCCCGCTGGGAGAGGGGACAGCCACGGATGCGCGTCGTGGTCCTGAGCGCGTCGGCTCCGGCCCAGCGCGGGCGGCGTCGCCCCCTCTCCCAGCGGGAGAGGAAAAAGGCTCGAACGAAGGCACGCTCCGCTTTCACGGACGCAGCCAGAGCATTCCCCTCTCTGCTCCTCAGAAATCTGTCACTCGCACAAGTCGGTTCACGTCTCCTTCACCATGAAAATCCGCCTATCGCTCTGGCTTGCCCGCCTCGCCGCGCTGTTCGCGCTCGCCACACCGCTCATTGCCACGCCGAAGTTGAACGTCCTCTTCCTCGCGGTGGACGACATGAACAACGACCTCGCCTGCTACGGCCATGCGCAGGTGAAGTCGCCGAACATTGACCGGCTCGCGCGCATGGGCGTGCGGTTCGACCGCGCGTATTGCCAGTTCCCGCTCTGCTCGCCGAGCCGCTCGTCGCTGATGACGGGGTTGCGCCCGGACACGACGCGGGTCTTCGATCTCCAGTATCATTTCCGCACGCATCTGCCGGACGTGGTGACGCTGCCGCAGATGTTCAGCCACAACGGCTATTACGCCGCGCGCGTCGGGAAAATTTACCATTACGGCAATCCCGGAGACATCGGCACCAGCGGCCTCGACGACAAGGCGTCGTGGCAGCATTTCGTGAATCCCGCCGGCCGCGACAAGACCACCATCGAATCGGACATCCTCAACTACACGCCGAAGCGCGGCCTGGGCAGCGCGATGGCGTTCCTCGCCGACAAGACGGGCAAGGACGAGGAACACACGGACGGCAAGGTCGCGACCGAAGGCATCAAATTGCTGGAGGCGAACAAGGACAAGCCGTTCTTCCTCGCCATCGGATTTTACAAGCCGCACACGCCCTACGTCGCGCCGGCGAAATACTGGGAGCCGTATCCCATGCCCAGCATTCAGCTTCCCACCGAGCCGGAGGGCAACCGCGAGTCGAAGTTCAAGCCCGCGCTGGCCTCGACGCCGCAGCCTTATTTCGGCATCACGCCGGACCAGGCGCGGGAGTGCAAGCAGGCTTACTACGCGGCGATTTCCTTCGTGGATGCGCAGATCGGCCGCGTGCTCGCCACGCTCGACCGACTCAAGTTGTGGGACAACACGGTCGTCGTCTTCTGGAGCGACCACGGCTACCACCTCGGCGAGCACGGACTGTGGATGAAGCAAAGTCTCTTCGAGGAAAGCGCGCGCGTGCCGATGGTCATCATCGCGCCCGGCGCGAAGGGCAACGGCCAGCCCTGCGCGCGCACGGTCGAGTTCGTGGACCTCTATCCCACGCTCGCGGAACTCACCGGCCTCACGCCGCCGAAGAATTTGCAGGGCGCGAGTCTCAAGCCGTTGTTGGAAAATCCTTCAGCCGCGTGGACGAAGCCCGCCTTCACGCAAGTCTGGCGCGGGACTTTCCCCGGCCACAGCGTGCGCACCGAGCGCTGGCGTTACACCGAGTGGGATGACGGCAAGCAAGGCGTGGAACTCTACGACCACGACGCGGACCCGCGTGAGTTCAAGAATCTCGCGGACGACGCGAAGCATGCGGACACGGTGAAGGAGTTGAAGGCGTTGGTCGCGAAGAACTGGGCGCAGCCCTACGTGCCACCCACCGCGAAGGGCAAGGGCGGCGGCAAGAAGGCGGCAAAGTAGGAGTCGGCGGCGATTCTCGGTTTTAACCATTGCCCGGCGCGCGGTCGCTTCCTAAACTTTCGGCCCGGCGGACGTTCAACAGTTGCAACGTCCGCCGTTGCGTTTGGCATGAAATACATTTTCGTCACCGGTGGCGTGGTCAGCTCACTCGGCAAGGGTCTCACTGCCGCCGCCCTCGGCACGTTGCTGGAGAATCGCGGGCTGAAAGTCGCGCTGCAGAAGTTCGACCCCTACCTCAACGTCGACCCCGGCACGATGTCGCCGTTCCAGCACGGCGAGGTGTATGTGCTCGACGATGGCGCAGAGACGGACCTCGACCTCGGCCACTATGAGCGCTTCACGAGCACGAAGCTCACGCGCAAGAACAACACGACGAGCGGCCAAGTCTATCAGCAGGTGCTCGACAACGAGCGCGCCGGCAAATATCTCGGCAAGACCGTCCAAGTCATCCCGCACGTCACCGACGAAATTCAGCGCCGCATCCAGGTGCTCGCCGACGACGCGAAGGTGGATGCCATCATCACCGAAGTCGGCGGCACAACCGGTGACATCGAGGGGCTGCCGTTCCTCGAAGCCATTCGCGAGTTCGGTCAGGAAGTCGGGACGCACAACGTCTGCTTCATCCACGTCACCTACGTGCCGTTCATCAAGGCCGCCGGCGAACTCAAGACCAAGCCCACGCAGCAGAGCGTCGGCAAGCTGCGCGAGATCGGCATCAGCCCGCACATTCTCGTGTGCCGCTGCGAGAAGCCGCTCGACAAGGAATTGCGCCAGAAGATGTCCATGTTTTGCAGCGTGCCCTACGAGGCGGTCATCGAGCACAAGGACGTGGATCACTCCATTTACGAAGTGCCGCTGATGCTCCAGCGCGAGCGGCTTGACGATCTCGTCTGCCGCGTTTTGAACCTGACTGTCCCGCAGGCAAACATGGCGCACTGGCAGGAGATCATCCGCAAACTCATCGCCCCGCAGCACCGCGTCAGGATCGCCGTCGTTGGCAAATACATCGAACTGCAGGACGCCTACAAGTCCGTCTATGAGGCCATCATCCACGGCGGCGTGGCGAACGACTGCGGTGTCGAGATCGAAAAGCTCGACGCCGAGGACATCGAGAAGTTCGGCCCGGAGAAAATTCTCAAGGGTGTCGGCGGCGTTCTTGTTCCGGGAGGTTTCGGCGAGCGCGGCATCGAGGGAAAAATCATCGCCGCCAAGTATGCGCGCGAAAACAAGGTGCCTTACCTCGGCCTGTGCCTCGGCATGCAGATCGCGACGATTGAGTTCGGACGCAATGTGCTCGGCCTGAAAGGCGCGCACTCGACGGAGTTCGACCCGAACACGCCGAATCCCGTCATCGCGCTGCTGGACGAGCAGAGGAAGGTGACCAAGAAGGGCGGCACCATGCGCCTCGGCTCACAGCCGTGTCAGCTCGCGATGGGCACCAAGGCCCAGCAGCTCTATGGCGCGTTCGTCGTCAACGAGCGGCACCGGCACCGCTACGAGTTCAACAACGCCTATCGTGACCGTTACGGGGCGGCGGGCTTCGTGTTCTCTGGCACCTCGACCGACGGGAAGCTCGTCGAGATGATCGAGCTGAAGGACCACCCGTTCTTCGTCGCCAGCCAGTTTCACCCGGAATTTCTCAGCAAGCCCAACGCGCCGCACCCGCTCTTCCGCGGCTTGATCGCCGCCGCCCATCAGCGGATGCACAACAAGGCGCTCTGACTCCGCCGAAGCCGCCGATCACGGCAGCTTGAACTTCGGGCACTGGCTGAGGAACTGGATCGGGTTGCGGTAAATCACCTTGTCAATCAAGTCGGCAGGCCAGCCGCGACGCTTCATCTCCAGCGCGGTGCGCGGGACGGCCAACGGGATGCTCACGCCCCAGTCACACGCGGAGTTCATCCAGATGCGCTCGTGCGAATACACGTCCAGCATGTCCACCGCGCGGGCGGGCGAACACTTGCTCTCCGGGTAAAGTGTCATGCCCGCCCAGAAACCCGCGTCGAGCACTAGCTGGATGGTGTGCTCCTCGACGTGGTCAATGATGCAACGCTCGGGGTGGATGCGCTTGTCGCTGCGCAGCACGTCGAGGATGAGCCGCGTGCCCTTGAGCTTGTCTTCGAGGTGCGGCGTGTGGACGAGGATGAGCGAATCCGTGCGCGCCGCAAGGTCCACGTGCATTTCGAGCACCTTCATCTCGTTGCGCGAGTTCTTGTTCAGCCCGATCTCGCCGATGCCCAGCACGTTGGGCCGGTCGAGGAACTTGGGGATGAGGCCGATGACATCCGTGGCCAGCGCCACGTCCTCGGATTCCTTGGGGTTGATGCAGAGCCATGAGAAGTGCGGCAGACCGAATTTCGCGGCGCGCTTCGGCTCGTAATCAGTGAGCTGGCAGAAGTAATCGTGGAAGCCGTTGACCGAAGAACGGTCAAAACCCGCCCAGAAAGCCGGCTCGCACACAGCGGCGCAACCGGCAGTGACCATGTCCTGGTAATCGTCCGTCGTGCGGCTGACCATGTGGCCGTGGGGTTCGATGTAGCGCATGGGAAGGTTGAAAGATGAAGGTTGAAAGTTGAAAGGGGCTAGTTCGCTGCGTTCGAGTTTAGGAGGGAGCGGCGGAGGCCGCTGAGAATGCGCGTCAATTCAGCAGCGCGGTTTCGGAGGTCACCCCATGTGGCTTCAGTGCCGAAGCCAAGTATGCGGGCTATTTCGACTTGTGCCACAACTTCAAACACGGAACCGGTGGCGATTTCGACGAAGCGGGCGAAATCCTGCCGAGAAGACCGCGAAGACCCCTCTGCCAGATTCGAAGCAACCGAAACGGAAGCTCGCCGCATCTGCGAAGTCAGCCCGAACCGCTCTTCATCGGGGAAGGATTTTGTCGCATGATAAACCGCTCGGCTGAAAGCAAGCGCCTGCGTCCACGCTTCAAGGCGTTCAAAGTTAAACTGAAACGCTTTGGCCGATGGTGCACTCACGCGTCTTTCAACTTTCAGCTTTCACCTTTCAACCCCTCCCCGGCCACGCCCCTGTCGCCCCCTTCACCGTCGCCTTCGCCAGCGGTTTCATCGTGGGGTCGCTGAAGGAGAGGAGGACGCGTTTGGCACGGTGGGGCTTCTTCTCGGCCAGGTGCTTCAACGCGGTGCGGAAGGCGGCGAGGCGGAAGTCGGCGTCGCCCTCGGAACGGTCCACGCGGTCGAGGAAGGCGGCGACCTCAATGAGCTTGTGCCGCGCGTCCATGAAGTATTGGTCGAGCACTTGTTGGCGAGTCATAGCGTGACCTCAATTAAGCGCACCGCCGCCTGGAAGACAACTCGCGAATCCACCTGCGTGCTCCATCTTACTTTCCGCCGATGCACCAGAGCGCCTTGTGCGTGCGGATGAAGAGGTCGCCGTTGGAAGGAACGATGGAGCTGTTCGAGCGTTCGCCGAGCGGGTTCGTCGCGAGCAATTCAAACGCGGGGCTGGCCTTGAAGACGAAACAGGTGCCGCCTTGCGTGATGGTGTAGCAATTGCCGTCAGCCAGCAGCACGCTGCTCCAGTTTGCGCCGGTGGCCGCCGCGCCGGTGAGTCGTTCGTTCCAGACTTGCTTGCCGGTTTCGAGATCAAGGCACATGGCAGTGCCGGGGTCGTTGTGAATGTAGATGTGGCCGTCGTGAATCACGCCGGAGCCGATGCGCTGCGGCGAGTTCGGATGACGCCAGAGCCGTTTGGACTCCGTCACGTCGCCGATGCCGCCAGTGCGGGCGGCCAGCGCCGAACCGCCGAAGCCGCTCATGGCCACCACGATGCCGTTGGCAAAGATCGGCGAAGTGTAGATAAGTGGTGTCAGACCGGCGCAGTTCCAGCGCTCCTTGCCGGTCGACGGGTCGAGCGAACACACTCGGCCTGGCCAGGACATGAGGAGCGAATCGTGTCCGCTTTCGCTGATGATCGGTGGTGTGGTCCAAGAGCCGAGCCACTTGCCGCGCGGCGCGGTCTTCTTGTCCGCAGGAGCGTCCTTCGGAACAGTGGGCGGATTGCCGGAATCGCCGCCAGGCTCCTCGTTTTTCCAGACTGTCTTGCCAGTCGTCTTGTCCACCGCGAGGAGGTAAGTCGTTTCGCCGGGGCCAAAGTTGAGGAAGCAAAGGTTCTTGTAAATCACGGGCGACGACGCGTTGCCCCAGATGTGAATCTGCCGGCCCAAGTCCGTGCGCTTCCAAAGTTCCTTGCCACTGAAGTCGTAGCAATACAGCCCGTCGCTCGCGAACGACACGATGACGCGCTCGCCGTCTGTTACCGGCGACGCGGAGCAATAGGGATTCGTCGCGTGCGTCGGATCCTTCTCCTTTGTGTTGACGTCGGATTGCCAGAGGAGCTTGCCGTCGGCGCGGTTGAAACACATAAGCGTGCGTCGCTCACCGACGGGCTGCGTGACGAAGATGCGGTCGCCCCAGACGATGGGCGTGGAGTTGCCCGCCTCAGGCAACGGCACGCGCCAGCGGACGTTCTCGGTCGCGCTCCACTTCACCGGTAGATTCTTCTCGGTGGAAATGCCGTCGGCATTCGCGCCGCGCCAGGCGGGCCAGTTCGCGGCGGCGACCGGCAAAGCGGCGGCAAGCAGAACGGCAACGAAAACAGTGGCGGCCAAACAAGGGTGAGGTTTCATGGCAATACAGAGAGGCAGACGCGAGGGAGTGCGATGAGGTTCAGGAAAACGAAGCGCCCGAGAGGCTGCGCTCCAGAAAATCGGCGATGTGCAACGTCTCGATGTGGCTGGCCCCGGCCCGGTCCAAGCCTGCACGCATCTGGAGGAGGCATCCGGGGTTCGTGGTCACGACGCACGTCGCGCCAGATTTGAGGATGTTCTCGATCTTGCGGCTTTGAAGACGTTCGGCCATTTCCGGTTCAGTGAGGTTGTAGCTGCCGGCGCTGCCGCAGCAAACGTCCGGCTCCGGCATCTCCATGTAGTCTGCTCCCGCAACGGCTTTCACAAGCTGGCGTGGCGGTTGTGTGATGCGCTGCGCGTGCGCGAGATGGCAGGCATCGTGGAAAGTCACTTTGATTGCCGGTTGCCGGTTGCCGATCGTCGGTTGGAATCCGGCGGCCACGAGGAACTCGGAGAGATCTTTGACCTTCGCGCCGAACTGCGCGGCGCGCGGGTCGGCGGCAAGCAGGTGGCCGTATTCCTTCAGTGTGGAGCCGCAGCCGGCGGCGTTGATGATGATGGCGTCGAGCGGCTCAAGGGCGAACGCGGCGAGGTTGGCGCGGGCGGCGGCGCGGGCGGCGGCGAGATTGCCGCCGTGGGCGTGGAGTGCGCCGCAGCAGCCCTGGTCGCGAGGCGTGACGACGTCGTAGCCGGCGCGGTTCAGGAGGCGGATGGAGTTCTCATTTGTGCGCCCGAACATGACGTTCATCACGCAGCCGCAGATGAAACCGACGCGACCCCGGCACTGGCCGAGAGCGGGAGATACTTCAGGCAAGTTGCCTTCACTCACGCTGTCTGGGATGAGGGCGAGGGAGTTCTGAACAAACTTCGGAAAGAGGTGCTCGGCTCCTGCGAGCTTGAGCAAACGCGCGGGAAGCAAGGCGAGCTTCATCCGGTTCGGATGCGGGAAAACACGCTCAATCAGCACGCGGCGGAGGAAGTTTTGGAACGGCGAACGCTGATGGTGGCGCTCAATGTGGTCGCGCGTGGCTTCAAGGAGTTCGCCGTAATGGACACCGCTGGGGCAGGCGGCTTCGCAGGCGCGGCAGCCGAGGCAGCGGTCAATGTGCCGGACAGTCGTGTCGCTCAGGGACGTGCGACCGTCCTGCACGGCGCGCATGAGGTAGATGCGGCCGCGCGGCGAGTCGTTTTCGTTGCCGGTCTCCAAGTAGGTCGGACACGCGCCGAGGCAGAGTCCACAGTGGACGCAGGCGAGCGACAGTTTCTCGTCGAGAAATGGTTCGGCAGCGACACTCACAGCGGGATGACGGGCAGAATGTGATGCGGGTCGAAGGTGTCTTTCAATCGCTGCGCAAGCGTGGATGGAGACGCGGCGGAGCGGGGTTGCGGAACGCCGCGATGGTGAATGACGCCGTTGGCGGCGCGGGCGATGAAGGGAGTGGTGCCGAGTGCAGAGAGGGCTTCGGGAAGTTTGCTCGGCAGCACTGAGTCGGTTCGGATCACGCCGGACGCGGACCAAAACGCCGACCCGTGAACCGGCGGCACGTGCAACGGCTGAAAGCCGCCGGCAAGGGCGCGCTGCCATTCGACTTCCTCGCGGGTGCCGGCGAAGGCGACGAGGGCAGTCAGGGTGTCAGAAGCGGTGCCATCGGGCGCGAGGTTGTGCAGATCGAGAACGACGGGGGTAACTGGAGATTCGAGAATCGCCTCGATCGCAGACCACGCGGCGGAAAGCGATGAGAACTGCGCGCTCAAGATGAGTTCCTGTTCCGGCAGCGGGCGGAGCTTGAAAGTGGCGGCGGTGATGACACCGAGACTGTCGCGAGCGCCGACAAAGAGTTTCAACACGTCGTAGCCGGCGACGTTCTTCACGACCTTGCCGCCGGAGTGGGTGACGCGGCCATCGCCGAGCACGGCTTCGAGGCCGATGAGATGCTCACGAATCGTGCCGAAGCCGCAGCGGTGCGGGCCAAAAAGATTTTCCGCGAGGAGCTGGCGGACGGTCACGCGGCCGGCGTGTGGCGGGTCAATGGGCAGCCATTGGCCGCGCAAAGCGAGCGTGGCCTGGAGCGCGGCGAGCGTGAGGCCGCCCTCGGCGGTCACGGTCATGTCTTCGGGCGAGTATTCGCGGACAGCTGCGAGCGTGGCGAGATCAACGGACGCAACGGGGCGTTCCGCTGCGTGACACTCGGCAAGCAAGCGGGACAAATCGGCGAGACTGGCGGGCTGGAGCGTCATCGGCGCGACAGCTCAGGCGGGCTTGGGCGCGTCGGTGGCGAGAACGTCGCGGAGCGCGGTGAGAATTTTGTCGGCGGTGTAGGGCTTGGCGATGAAGGCCTTCATGCCGAGGGATTTCAACTCCTCAAACTTCGCGTCCTGATCAATGCCGCTGGTGGCGATGACCTTGATGTTCGGCTCCAACTTCTTGAGCACGCGCATCATGGCCGCGCCGTCCATCACGGGCATCATCACGTCGGTGAGGACGGCCTTGATGGCCTCCTTGTGCTGGGCATAGACGGCGAGCGCCTCGACGCCGTCGGCGCTGGTGATGACTTTGTAGCCGTTGGTTTCGAGGAGTTTTTTCGCCGCGTTGAGGATGCCCGGCTCGTCGTCCACCACGAGGATGGTTTCACCGTTGCCGCGCGGGAGCGCCTTTTTTTCGGAGCGGGCCTCGACCTTCGCGTGCGGCGTGGCGGGGAAGAAACAGGAGAAGGTCGTGCCTTTGCCCGGCTCGCTGGTGACGTTCAGGAAACCGCCGTGGCTCTTGGCGATGCCAAGCACGGTGGAGAGGCCGAGGCCGGTGCCCTTGCCGTGCTCCTTCGTCGTGAAGAACGGGTCAAAAATCTTGTCGAGAATCTCCGGCGGGATGCCGGTGCCGGTGTCGGCGACACGCAGAACCGTGTATGGCCCCTTCTTCGCCTCGGCGTCGAAGCTGGCATAGTGGTCGTCAATCGTCACGTTCTCCGCGACGATGGTGATGCTGCCGCCGTTGGGCATGGCGTCGCGGGCGTTGATGCAGAGGTTCAGCAGGACTTGGTGGATGTGCGTGGGGTCGCCGATGATGGGCCAAAGATCACGGCTGGTCTTGGCCTGCACGCTGATGTTCTTCGGAAAAGTCTCGCGGACAATCTTCGCCATCTCGTCCACCATGTGCCGCAAGTTCACGACGACGCGCTCGCCCTCCATGCCGCGGGCAAAGGCGAGGAGCTGCTTCACGATGTCCGCGCCGCGCTGGGCGCTGGTCTCGATGTTGAGGATGAGCGTCTCGGTTTCCTTCGGCCCCAGGCCCTGCCGCAGGAGCGGGGCGGACATCATGATGGGCGCGAGGATGTTGTTCAGGTCGTGCGCCACGCCACCGGCGAGTGTGCCGATGCTCTCCATGCGCTGCGAGCGGAGGAACTGGGATTCGAGCTTTTTCTTCTCGGTGATGTCGGTGTTGATGGCCAGGACGGCACTGGGATGGTCTTCCTCGTCGCGCACGAGCGTCCAGCGTGAACTGACAATAACGTCCTGCCCGCTCTTGGTGAGCTGGCGGACCTCGCCGCTCCAAGAGCCTTTGTCGAGCAGTTCCCGCTGCGCGGTCTCGAAGGCACCAGCTTCCCGATAGAGCAGCTCGGTGATCTGGCGCCCCTTGATCTCGTCGGCCGTCCACCCGTAGAGCCGCTCCGCGCCCTTGTTCCAAGACGTGATCCAATGGCCGAGGTCGCGGACGACGATGGCGTCCTGGGCGAGGTCAATGAGGCTGGCCTGCTGAAGAATTTTGCGCTCGGCTTTCTTGCGCTCAGTGATGTCGCGAAAGCTCCAGACGCGCCCGACAATCTGGTCACTGACGCGTTGCGGCTGCGAGTAGCGCTCGAAGATGCGCCCGTCCACGAACTCGATGAGGTCGTAGCTCGCGGCCTCGGGCGTGGCGATCAGCTCGCGGAACTTCTTGTTGAAGCCCTCGGGATCCTTGATCTGCCAGAGCACGGCATTGAGCATGTCCTGGTAGTGCTTCGACTCGATGAGCGAAGGCGGGAGGTTCCAGATGGCGAGAAACTTCTTGTTGAAGCCGGCCATGCGGCCTTCCTGGTTCACGACCAGGATGCCGTCGGCGGTGGAGTCGAGCGTGGCTTGCGTGAGCGCGAGGGACTTGTCGAGCTGCGCCGTGCGTTCGGACACAAGCGTCTCCATGTTCCGCATCTGCGAACGGGCCTGGCGGGCGAGCGTCCACTTCTCGGTGAGGGCGACGACGAGCTGGCTGACCTCGACGTTGTCGAACGGCTTCTTGAGGATGAGCAGGCGGTCGTTGCGGCCCAGCTTGGCGACCATGTCTTCCCACGAGTAGTCGGAGTAAGCCGTGCAGATGACGCATTGCAGATGCGGGTCCGCCTGCCAGAGACGTGTGATGGTCTCGATGCCATCCCAACCGGGCGGCATCCGAACGTCCACGAAGGCGAGACTGTAAGGGCGGCTGGCCATGACAGACTTGCTGACCAGCGCGAGGGCCTCCTGACCTTGGTAGGCGGAGTCCATGTCGTATTCCGCTTTTTCCTCCTGAGGTGTCTGATCGCCAAAGAGCGCTGCTTCAGCCGCGCTCAAGTCTGCCACCGCCGCCGTGGTGGGGCAGAGAATCTTGCGGAAGTCCTCGTGGATCGCGCGGTTGTCGTCGATGACCAGGATGCGGTGCATTAAGGGCGGAACGGGTTGCGAGTTGGGACGGCGCGCACCACGAGGCACGCAACACAAGCGGTTTTAACGGCAGAGGTCATCGGATGATTAAGTCTTCGCCTCCGGCGGGCGGATCGGGATTTCCAGCGTGAAAATTGCACCTTTGCCCTCGCCGTCGCTCTGCGCGGTGAGGTTGCCGCCCATTTCCTTCGCCGCCAGCGCGCCGTGATGGAGACCGAAGCCGTGGCCCTGGGGCTTGGTGGTAAACCCGTGTTGGAAGAGCCGCGCCATGCTCTCCGACGTGATGCCGGAGCCGCTGTCCACGACAGAGATGCGGACGGTTTCGTTGCCATTCAGGGCGACGCGCACGGTCAGAGTCTTGTCCTTCACCTCCGGCTTGTCGAGCGCGTGCTTGGCGTTGGTGAGCAGGTTCACGAGGATTTGCATGACCTTGTGGCGCTCGATGGTAACGGTCGGCTTGGCCTCGAACTCGCGGCGCACCTTGATCTCGTGGCGGGTGAAGGAGATGGCGTTGAGCCGCAGCGCGTCCTCGACCACGTCCACGACCGACATCGTCTCGTGGATGCCGGTGACTTTCGCATAATTCTGCTGCATCGCGATGATCGTCTTCACGTGCTCGACACTCTGGGCGAGCGACTCAAGTTCCTTGAGCACGCGTGTCTGCTCCTCCTGCAAGTGCGTGGCGAGCGTGCGCAGAAAGGCGGGGACTTGTTTGCCCTTCGGATCGTTGGCCAGAAACTCGCCGAGCTTCGCCTCGTTCTCCGTGAGCATCTTCGCGACGCGCTCGACGTTGCCGACCTTCGACTTGCGGACGCTCTCGGCGACGAGCGAGGCGGAGACGTTCACGCTGTTGAGCACGTTGCCCACGTTGTGCAGCACGCCGGTGGCGATCTCCGCCATGCCGGCGCGGCGGGCGGTGTCCACCAGTTCGTGCTGCGCGCGGTCCAGCGCCTCGGCGTCCGAGTTCATGCGCAGAGTGATGCGCTCGCCGTAAAAAACTGCCGCCCCCAGCATCAGGAGCACGAGGATAATGACGACGTATTCCATTTTCCGCAGCCGTTCGAACTCCTCCATTTGCTGGCCGAAGATGCGCGACTGGATGCCGCCGACACGCAGGCGCAAGTCAGCGAGCGCGGCCATGATGGCGGCGTAATCGCGGTTCACACTCACCAGCCGCCGGGCGGCCTCGTCGGGCTTGTCGGTTGAGAAGCGTTCAAACAGTTCTTCGGCCGTCTCCGCCATGCTTTCCACGGCAGCGCGCACTTTGTCGAACTCCTCGATGAGCTTGCGGCTTTCGATGTTCTCAACCGCGACCAATGCCTCCCCGCGCTTGGCGCGGAGGCGGTCCTTGAAGTTCTTGTAGACCAAGCGCATCGCGTCATGCTGTCGGACCGCATCGCGCGTGATGAACACATCGTTGCACCGGGCCTGCACGGCCTGCGCGGTGAGGGCGAAGTCGCCGTAGTCGTTGAGCCGGCGCTCCCACGAGGAGCTGACCTCGACGCTGCGGGCGAACGCCTCCTGCATCTGGTGATTGAGCCGCAGCGTGAATCCAACGGTGAGGATGTTGAAGGCGGCCAGCGCGTAGTAGAGCAAGTGCCACTGATGCCGCTGGCGGGGTTGCCGGCCGTTCTTAACCGACGGTGTGTTTTGTGGTGATGGTGCGAGATCTGGCATGAGAATAAATCAGGCGCGGGTGACCGGCTCGCCAGCGAGCAGCTCGCGCAGGGTGTGGAGCAACTTGTCGGCGGTGTAGGGCTTGGTGAGAAAAACATTCACACCGAGAGCCCGAAGTTCCTCGAACTTGGCGTCGTGCTCCAGGCCGCTGGAGGCGATCACCTTCATCTCCGGGTCCATCTTCTTGATCACGCGCGTCAGCGCAAGGCCGTCCATGACCGGCATCATCACGTCGGTCATGATGAGGCGGACGGTGTTCCGGTTGCGGGAAAAAAGCGTGAGCGCCTCTGCTCCGTCGGCCGCGGGAAGCACCTGGTAATTGTGCCGCTCCAGCAGCTTGCACGTCGCGCTGAGGATGCCTGGCTCGTCGTCCACCACGAGGATGGTTTCGCCCCGGCCCATCGGCAGCGGTTCGCGGACGGCCTCGCCACTGGCCGGGACTGCGTCGGGCGCGGCCGGCAGCAGCACGTTGAACATGCTGCCCTTGCCGACCTCGCTGTAAACATGGACCAGTCCGCCGTGGCTTTTCACGATGCCCATGACGGTCGCGAGGCCAAGGCCGGTGCCCTTGCCAATTTCCTTCGTCGTGAAAAACGGGTCGAAAATCTTCTCCATGATTTCCTTCGGGATGCCCGTGCCCGTGTCCGTGACGCGAATGCTGATGAACGGCCCCTGCTTCGCCTCGGTGTCCTGCGCGGCGTAATGCTCGTCGAGCTGCACATTCTCCGCGATGACCTTGAGCGCGCCGCCCTGCGGCATGGCGTCACGCGCGTTGATGCAGAGGTTTAACAGCACCTGGTGGATGTGCGTGGGATCGCCCATGATGGGCCAGAGATTCTCCGCGACCTCGGTGGTGATGGTGAGGTTCTTGGGGAAGGTTTCCCGCGCGATCTTGATCATCTCCTTGATGATGTGCCGCGGCTGCACCACGACCCGCTCGCCCTCGATGCCGCGCCCGAACGCGAGCAACTGTTTCACGATGTCGCCCCCGCGCTGGGCGTTGGTCTCGATGGTGTCCAGCAGCCGGTCGAAATCCTCGGCGGGCAGCTCGTCCATCCGCAGCAAAGGCGCGGACATCATGATCGGGGAAAGAATGTTGTTGAGGTCGTGCGCCACTCCGCCCGCCAGCGTGCCGAGGCTGTCCATGCGCTGCGAGCGGAGGAACTGGCTC